>JBGPMG010000062.1:0-12327 GCA_041486815.1 Candidatus Eiseniibacteriota bacterium
GTCATCAAGAACGCGCTCGCGATGCGGCGCGTCCAGTCCGAGAACGTGCTCCTGAAGCGTCAGCTCAAGAAGACCGACGACGCCAAGGAGATCATCGGACACAGCGAGCAGATCCAGAAGGTCTTGAAGCTCGTCGAGAAGGTCGCCGACTCCGACTCCACGATCTTGATCGTGGGAGAGAGCGGCACGGGCAAGGAGCTGATCGCGAAGCGGATTCACTACCTGAGCCGGCGCTCCGATGGCCCGTTCGTCTCGATCAATTGCGGAGCGCTCCCCAAAGATCTGCTCGAGTCGAACCTCTTCGGTCACATGAAAGGCTCGTTCACGGGCGCGGTCCGCGATCAGGAAGGGCTCCTTGCGGTGGCGGGCGGCGGCTCCTTCTTCCTGGACGAGGTGGGGGAGACCCTGCCGGCGACACAGGTCAAGCTGCTCCGGGCATTGCAAGAGAGGGAGATCATCCCGGTCGGAGGCACCAAGCCGCGCAAGATCGACGTCCGGCTCATCGCCGCGACGAACTCCGACCTCGAACGGGGGGTCGCGGAGAACCGCTTCCGAGCGGATCTCTTCTACCGCCTCAACGTCATTCAGATCCGTCTGCCGGCGCTCCGGGAGCGGAAGGATGACATCGAGGAGATGGTCGAGCATTTCCTGAAGAAATTGACCGCCGGGAAGGACCCCAAGACGGTCAACAAGGAGGCCCGCGACGCTCTCCTCGCCTACGACTGGCCGGGGAATGTTCGCGAGCTCGAAAACGTGATCGAGCGCGCCGTCATCCTCACGGAGAGCGGCGTGATCACGCCGGAAGACCTGCCGGAACGGGTGCTGCAGGGCAACAAGGGCCGCGGGAGCCTGGTGATCGACAACCCGACGATGACGCTCGACGAGCTGGAGCGGGAGTACATCATGAAGGTGCTCCACCACACCGCCGGCCAGAAGAAGCGGGCCTCGGAGATCCTGGGCATCAACCCCTCGACGTTGTACCGAAAGCTCCTCTCCTACGGTCTAGTCCAAGAGAAGGACGGCATCGAAGCGGAGGTCTAGCGGCCGCATTTTGACCGGTGCGCCCTCCCACATTGCAATTTGTGGTTTGCGGGGTCACCGGTGTGCAACTTGCCCGCATCGGGGGCCATGGCAGGGCCTGGCTCCCTCGAGCATACGCGCCAACGCAAGGCGGGAGTGGCGGATGGCGCCGTTCGATACCCCCGTTTGCCCCATGGCACAGACGTTGCTTGATCCCTCGATGACGCCGCGAACAAAGCCCGTCATGGAGGACAGGGGCGAAGGGAGGTGCGGAAACGATGGCTCTCAATACAAAGGGTTTCACGCTGATCGAGCTGATGATCGTCGTTGTGATCATCGGAATCTTGGCAGCGATTGCGATTCCAAACTTCATCGCGATGCAGGATCGCGCACGCGAAGCCAGCGTGAAGGCGAACATGCACAGCTTCCAGCTCGCGATTGAGGACTTCGCCGTGAAGAACACGGGTACCTACCCGGTTGCGGGTGACGCGGCGGCAGTGCAGGCGAACATGCCGAGCGGAGCTTGGCCGACCAATCCATTCACGGGCGTGGCGAATGAAGCCCCGCTCTGGGGCGCCGATCCCGCGGCGATGGGTCGTTACGGAGCGAACCCCGTTGCGACCACGGGCTATACCATCAAGGGCTATGGAAAGGCAGCCCTGTTGGCGCTGCAACTCATCAATAGCTAAGGAGAGCAAACCCGAAAGGAGATTTACCATGATTCGCAACGAGAAAGGTTTCACCCTGATCGAGCTGATGATCGTGGTTGTGATCATCGGGATTTTGGCGGCGATCGCGATTCCGAACTTCATCGCGATGCAGAACCGCGCTCGCGAGGCGAGCGTGAAGGCTAACATGCACAGCTTCCAGCTCGCGATCGAGGACTTCGCCGTGAAGAACACGGGTACCTACCCGGTCGCGGGTGACGCGGCTGCGGTGCAGGCGAACATGCCGGCTGGCACGTATCCGACCAACCCGTTCACCGGCGTGGTGGGCGAGGCTGCGTTGTGGGTGGCTCCGGCCGCTCAGGGCCGTTATGGCACCAGCGTGGTGTCGACGACCGGGTACACGATCCAGGGCTTTGGCAAGACGGCGCTTCTGACGCTGACCTTGACCAACGGCTAACCAAGGAACGGCTAGCGGGCGGCGGATTCCAGACCATCGGATCCGCCGCCTTTCTATTTTGGGGCCATTTCCTGCGACGGTGGCCGCCCGAGAAACCTTGGGCAGCCTGGCATGGCTCTTGCCCGAGGTGAAACCGGCGGGGTCGAAAATCCAGAATTCCACACCGAACAGGGACCGGGTAACGGGATGACGCACCGGGACAATACCGATCCAAGGGGACGCCTTGACCCGGCATCCGCGGGGACGATGCGGGAGGTGGCGCCGCTACCCCTTCTGCATGTCGATGGGCTCACGAAGGTCTATCGAGATCCGATGACCTTGAAACCGTTCACGGCCGTCGACGGCCTCTCGTTCTCGCTCGACCGGGGCGAGATCTTTGGGCTCCTCGGCCCGAACGGCGCGGGGAAGACCACCACCATCAAGTTGATTCTAGGGCTGGGAAGGCCGACCCGAGGCTCCATCCGGCTCGACGGCCGTGATCCGCGCGACCCGGCGGCGCGCCGGCGCCTGGGATACCTTCCAGAGAACCCGTGCTTCTACGACCACTTGACCGCCGTCGAGTATCTTGAGCTCACGGCCGCTCTCTTCGGCATCGACGCCCAAGCGGGGCGGAGGGCGGGCTTGGCGCTCCTCGAGCGGTTGGGACTGGCGGCGCACGTCCGGAAGCCGCTGCGGAAGTTCTCCAAAGGGATGATCCAGCGCCTGGGCCTCGCGCAGGCGCTCCTGAATGCGCCCACGTTCCTGGTTCTGGACGAGCCCATGTCCGGGCTCGACCCGATCGGCCGAGCGGAGGTGAAGCAGATCCTGCGCGAGGAGCGTTCGCGGGGCACGACGATCCTCATGTCGAGCCACGTGCTCGCCGAGACGGAGCCGATCTGCGACCGGGTCGGAATCATGAGCGGCGGCAAGCTGCTCGAGGTGGGCACCATCTCCGGCCTCCTCGCGACCGGCGTGCGCGAATGGGAGATCTCCGTCGAGTCGCTGCCGGAGCGGCCGGCCGCCGAGCTCCGCGCGGCGGGTCACCGGGTGGAGCCGTTGGGAACCCGTTGGCTGATCCGCATCGCCGAAGGGCCGGCCCTCCAGCGGGCACTCAAAGTCCTGACGCAGAGCGAAGTGTTCGTCAATTCGGTCGAGCCCAGACGGGAGACCCTCGAGGAACATTTCGTTCGGGCGCTGAGCCGTGGGAAGGCGGCAAGATCATGATCCGAGTACTCGCTGTGGCCCGAAACACCGTCCGGGAGGTGGTCAGGGAACGGATCGTCCTCGTCCTCGCGATTTTCGGTGCGGCGTTGGTCGCCGCTTCTCAGGTTCTCTCGCCGCTCGCGATGGGGGAGGGGAAGAAGGTGGTGACGGACTTCGGACTCGCGGGGTCCTCGCTCCTCGCGACCCTCCTCGCGGTCTTTCTCGGCTCGAGCCTGCTCCACAAGGAGCTGGACCGCAGGACGATCTACGCGGTCATGGCGAAGCCGATCCGCCGTGCGGAGTTCCTGGTGGGCAAATTCCTCGGCCTCTGGACCACGACCGGGTTCCTCCTCGCCGGAATGACGTTGACCGTCCTGGCGGTTCTGACGGTGGTTCACGGGGAGACGCCTTGGATCTTGTTCGGCTCCCTCCTGCTCACGGTCATGGAACTCGGGATCGTGACCGCTTTCGTGATCTTCTTCTCATCGTTCACGACGCCGGGGTTGACGGCGTTCTTCACGGTCAGCGTCATCGTGACCGGGAATTTCGCGGAGCAGATTCTCTACTTCGGAGGTCACGGTGACTCTCCGGTGCTCGCCGGCATGACCAATGCCCTCTACTGGATCGTGCCGCACTTCGCCACGTTCAACGCGCGCGGGATGGTGACGCATGGCATCGCGGTTCCGCCGGAGCGGATCGCGTTCGCCGTAACGTACTCCCTGCTCTACATGGGGGCGCTCCTCACCGTTGCGGGAGCCATCTTCGAGCGGAAGGATTTCCGGTGACGCAGATCCGGGCGCGCGTGGCAGCCCTCGCGCCGTTCCTAGTCGCGGTCGCGCTCCTGGCGGGGGGGGATCTTCTCGACGCGGTAGGCAAGGCACGGTTCCAGTCAGGCGGAGCGGACGAGCTTCTCTACTACCCGTCGGGGCTCATGGTCCGTCAGGCCGCGCTCGGCTACGAGACGGCGGCCGCCGACGTGGCCTGGCTCCGCGGCATTCAGTACTACGGCGAGCACCGCCTGACCGACCAGAAGTTCGATTTGATCGGGCATGTGATGGACATCGTCGCTGACCTCGACCCGGCGTTCATTCAACCGTACATCTTCGGAGGGTTCGTCCTGGCCCAGGAGATGAAGCAGCCGGAGCGCGGGCTCCTTCTCCTGGAGCGCGGCAGAGTCGCGAACCCCGAGAACTGGGACCTGGTCTTCGAGGCCGGCTTCCTACACTACGTCTGCCGGCACGACTACGCCACCGCCTCGCGATATTTCACCTGGGCGAGCCGGCTGCCTGGCCACCCGGAATACGCCGAGCGCTTCGCGGCCTTCGCGAGCCAGAAGGCAGGCAACCGAGGGATGGCGATCCTGCTCTGGAAGCGCGTGCTGGCGACCGGCAACAAGTACATGCAGGAGGTCGCGCGGCGCGAGTTGAAGCGGTTAGGCGAGGAGGAGCAGCGATGATTGGATCTTCGGCGTTTCTCCAGGCGGTGGCCTTCGTCGTGGGACTTGTGTTTGGCAGCTTCCTGAACGTCGTGATCGCCCGCCTGCCACGTGGGGAGTCGATCGTCCAGCCCCCCTCGCAGTGTCCCCGCTGCAAGAAGCGGATTCGGCCGTGGGACAACGTGCCGGTGCTCTCCTTCCTTCTGCTCCGCGGCCGCTGCAGAGACTGCAAGAAGCGAATTCCATGGCGCTACCCGGTCGTGGAGCTGACGGCGGGAGTCCTCCTTTGGCTCCTCGTGCGGCACGTGGCCCACCCCGTGCTCTGGGTGCCCTATGCGGCGTTCGTGCTCTCGCTCCTCGCGATCGCGTGGATCGACCTCGACACGCAAACGATTCCGGACGTCGTGACGATCCCCGGCGTCGGCCTGGGCCTGGCCGCGAGCCTGTTCGGGCCGCCCGGAATCGGCGCGGCCCTCCTCGGAGCGGCCGCCGGCGCCGTGAGCCTCTGGCTCGTTGGATACGCATACGAGCGGGCGACCGGCGTGCCCGGGATGGGCGGCGGGGACGTGAAGCTCGCCGCGATGATGGGGGCGTTCCTCGGAGCCGCCGGCGTGTTCGGCGCCATCTTTCTCGCGTCGCTGGCGGGATCCGTTTTCGGCGCACTCCTGATCGCGCGGGGAAAGGGCTCGCGGCGCACGGCGATCCCGTTCGGAACCTTCCTCGCGCCTTCGGCCATCGTGCTCCTGCTCTATGGAAAGACCCTTTTCGGCTGGTATCGATCGCTCATTCCCTGAGCCGCGCCACCGGCGCGGGCCCGGGCATCGATGGGAGAAAAGATGAAACGGAAACAGTCGAGCCGACGTCGGACGCCCCGGTCCCGGAGAGATGGCCGGTTTGGCTTTCCGGATCTGGTGGTCGTGCTGCTCATTTTTGGAGTGGTCACCGCCAGCGCGGTGCCCGGATTCAATCGCTTCATGAGAAGCGTCGATCTGAACAAGCAAGTGCAGCGGATCGCCGCGATGCTTCGGGTGGTGCGGCAGAAGGCCATCACGGAGAACAATGCCTACGTGGTGTGGTGGAACGCGACGGACAAGACTTGGGGTTGGTGGGACGACGATAACAACGACGGCAAGCGGGACGAGGGTGAGGCGGCCGAGACGTAGGTCTCGCTCCCGGCGTGGATCGCCGTCCGGCGGTCGGGCACGAACCCATTCACGTCCGACACGCTTCGGTTCCTGCCGGACGGAAGCGCCAGCGCCTCGGGGAGCTTGATGTTCTCCAACTCGGACGGGTTCACGCGGTCGCTGTCGGTGGTCCGGCTGACGGGGATGGTGACGGTGCAATGACCGAGACTCCCCCGGATCGCGTCGGGTCTACCTTTGTCGTGATCACGATCGCGGTGCTCGTCTCCGGCCTATTCGTGGGTTCGCTCTACGAGATCTATGCCCGCGAGGAGCGGTCGGCGGAGCTCGGGTTCGAGCTGGCGGAGGCCAGCCAGAACGCGCGAACCGGCGTTGACCTGGTCGCCCGCGAGCTCCGGTCGGCCGGCTACGGGATCAACGCCGCGATCCAACCATCGATTGTCGTCGGCTCCCAATACCGGATCACCTTCGCGCTCGACCTGAACGGGAATCGCCGTATCGACCGCGGCGAGATCATCACGTATTTCCTCGACCCGAGCGCCGGAGATCCCTTGGTGACGGCGAACTCGAATCCGTTCGATTTCGTGCTGCGCCGCGAGGTCTCGGCGGACGGCGATCCTCTGGCGACGCCGGTCTCCGGCCGCGGCGAGATCGTGGCCTACGGTCTCACCCAGCGATCGCGGGACTCGGCCGCCTCAAAGGACGTCCCTCTCTTCTCGTATCGGAACTCAGACGGCGATCCCTTGGAGCTCAAGCCGGGCGCCGAGAGCGACCCGGTGGGCGTCTTCTTCGGAAAGACCGTTTCGAGCGCCGACTTGGGAGTCCCGCCGGGCGCCGGATCGACTTCCCGAGTGAAGACCGTGGTGGTGAGCATGGTCACAGAGACGAATCAGAGAAATCTCGAGAGCGGCCACTACGACCGCGTGACGATCGCGACGTCGGTCGAGCCGCACCGCGCCGCTTCCGGCATGGAGGTCCAGTGAGCGCGCGCGAAAGAGGGAACGGGACCGTTCGATCGGTTTCCGGAGGACCCGCCGGCGCGCCGACGGGAAACATCGTGGTCATGGTCGTCCTGGTCCTGTTTCTCCTGACGTCGCTCGGAATCTCGTACGTGGCCTTGACCCAGGGCGACCGGCAGCACGCCGACGATCCTGCTGCCGGCACCCAGGCGTTCGAGAACGCGCAGGCAGGCATCAGCGAGGTCCTGGCACGGATGTCGGTTCCCGGCCGGGGGCAGTACATCGGTCAGGTCCCTGGATCGTACTCGCCGGGCTGGGGACGCTACTTGGTGAACCGCCCCAACAGCTCGACCCTCGACCCGCAGTACGACGTGCCCGCGACGGACGGTCTCGACAACGATGGAGACGGCACCGTCGATGAAGCCGGCGAGCACTATCCGGAGACCGGATCCAGACAGATCAGCCTCGTGGGCACGAACCGCCTCGACTACCCGTGGGTCAAGGTCCGATACAAGCTGAACGCCGCGAACCAGATCATCCTGTTCGGCGATCACGACGGGGACCCGTCGACTCCACCTCGGGAAAACGTGAGCCAGGGAGTTCCGATGATCATCGTGACCGCGGCCGGCAAGAGCGGGCACAGCACGAGGGTGGTTACGGTGGAGGCGGTCAAATGGCCGCTCCCGCCGGTTCCCGCCGCGGTCTACGCCGAGGGAGCCGTGACGTTCCAGGGCGACGCCTTCCAGATTGACGGACACGATCACGGGATCGAAGCGCCGAGCGAAGCGATCGCGGATGCGGCGTCGCTTCCCGGGATCGCGACGCCCAACGATCCGGTCGCCCTGACGGCCGAGTTGATCGGACCCAAGGCGCAGCGCGTTCGGGGCCGCGGGGCCGCGCCGAGCGTCGGTTCCCCGGGAGGGAATCTGGATCTGCAAGCGATGGAGGATGCGTGGAGCCAAATTGCGGACGTGACGCTCGGTGGCGATCAACGCAACCCGGACGTCGCCTCGTGGGGTTCGATCGAGGATCTCGCGATCGTCCACGTGAAGGGAAACCTTACCCTCTCCGGAAACGGCTCCGGAGCGGGGGTGCTCCTCGTGAACGGAGATCTCGAGATGAGCGGGCCGGCTCGGTGGTGCGGCCTGATCATCTGCCTTGGCGATGCGAAGATCCACGGCGACGGGGCTGCCCCGACCATCCTCGGCTCCCTGCTCATCCAAGGATCGTTGAACGGACGGTCCGAGGTGGGCGAGCGGACGAAGATCGTCTACTCGAGCGCGATGATTCGCCGGCTCGAGGCCCTGACGGGCTACGAAGTTTCGTCCTGGATCGACCAATAGGCCGGAGGGGGGACCCCCCTACTGGTAGATCCAGTAGCGGAACGGGCTGAAGTTACGTCCCGCGGCGCCGCCTCCCGCCCCTGCGTCTTCGCGAATGATCGTGAATTCCGGACGCGAGCGCGTCAAGAGACCCCCCGCGACCCGGAACCGTGGCTCTACCCAAGCCGTCTCGGAGAATGCGTAGCTCCAGAGCCCCGCCGGCCGCCCGTCGACCAGGACCCGGAGCCGATTCGAGTACCATGCGTCGGTCCGCATCACGAGCACGAGATCCCTTCCCGGCGTCACCGATGCTCGGAAGCGTTCACTCCGCCGCACGATCCGACCGCCGTCCGTGACCGCGGGTGAAGGTCGACCCGCGTAGCCATAGCGCCGGAGGACATCCTTCGCCTCCGGCTCGGCCCTCCAGTCATGCCGGCGCTCATCGTCGAGCCAGGCCAGGTCGATCGAATCGACCAAACGAAGCGACCGCAGCTCGGAGTCCAATCCGGTGGGCGCCTCCGACGGCACGACGCCGCTCCACGACGTCGGCGAGACCACCATGTCGTCTCCGCCGCAGATCGTGTTGAAGTCCAGATGCGCCCGGAACTCCTCGGGGCCGAGAATTCCGCTCTCCTGCCAATAGGGAAACCACTCGGGATAGATGGCGCAGTGATCGGGCCGGCGTTCGGGCGGAAAGCGTCGCAATTGCTCGAAGAGACAGCCGAGCCCGGACCGGTAGATGGGGGCGAGCCCGGCCGTCGTCAGACCGACGAAATCGACCGTGGAGCGGCGGCCGTAGTACGCGATCGCTCCCGCGTCGTTCAAGCCGATGACGGCGTCCCTGGGAAGGGTCGCGTCGATCCAGCGTCCGACGCGCACTTGCTGGTGAAGGATGTTTTCGCAGTTGCGCGCATAGATTCCTATCATCTCGCCGTTCGCGGGCAAGAGCAGCGGTAGCCATAGGATTAGCGGCCCCAGGCCCGCCGCCAAGGCGGCGGGGCCGCCGGCCCACCGGGGCCACCGCTCCCATGCCCACCACGCGAGCCGCCCCCATCCCGATCCGATCAAGAGCAGCACGACCGGGAAGAGGCCTTGCTGATAGCGGTAGAAGTGGACCTGCCAGTAGACCGGGATCGAGTTGACGACGATCCCGGCCGCGACCAGGCCAAAGAGCGCCGCGCCTCCGTTCCACCTTCCCCGCCGCGGCCGGAATGCGAACAGGGCGAAGAGGAGCGCCCCGATGGCGCTCGGAACCCAGAGCGCCGATAGGGGACGGCTGTGCCCGTCGAGCATGAACTGCGACAGGTAGCACTCCGCGATGTTCAGCCAGACGGTCGGGGTGTTGGCCACGTACTCCGCGCGGGTCTCCGCGTACGGCTCGGCGAGGATCGATTTGGCCTGCGAGCTTGTCGACTCGATCGAGCCGGACACCGCGAGGTTGACCACGAAGGGGAGCATCGCCGCCGCGAACGGCAGAAGAAGCGAAGCCGACGCGAAGCGGGGCCCGCCCGGGGCGCGGGAGGCCCGGAGCCGATCCCATGCCATGAGACACCCGAACACCAGGCAGAGGACCGCCCCCTCGGGACGGCTCCCGGCCAGCGCGAGGAGCCACCATCGGAGCGTAGGAAATCGGCCGGCAGTCCGTTCCGACAGGCAGGCCGTCAAGGCTCCGAGGAGAACCGTGGCGTAGAGCCCGATCTCCATCCCGCTGAGATAGCCCCAGAGGAGGTACGGGCTCGCGAGAAAGAGGAGGAGCGCGAGCGCCGCGCCGACCAGCCCGCCGAGCCGAAGTCCCAGCCGCGCGAGGAGCAGCGCGCTCAACACGAACGCGGCGACGCCCAGGGCGATCGACCACGCGACGCAGACCGAAGGCGCGAGGCGAAGAAGGTGAGGCGGCAGAAGAAGGAACGGGTACCAGAGGCTGGTCGCTCCGGTCGTCGGCGCGTTTCCGGGCGTGTAGACGAAGGGGTGGCCCTCCGCGATCGCCCGCGAGTACGTCAGATAGATGAAGCTGTCGTCCAACGGAAGGGAGATTTCCCTCCCGGTCAGCAGATGCTCCGCGCCCAGGATTCGGGTCAGCTGGAACAATGCGACCCCGATCACGGCCAGGAGCAAGAGGATCCAGCCGCGGCTCCTCATCTCCGGCTAGAACGAAACAGCGAAAGATCGGCGTGGGTCCCGCCGATGGATCGGAAGTCGGAGCATGGGCGGCACCGTAGCAAAGGGGCCGGGGTCGGTCAACGCGACCGATCCGCCGGTCGGGTCTCGTCCAGGTGCCCAGTTTCTGCGATCAGATGACGTCCGGATCTTGCGGTTTGCACGTTGAGTCGGTGGCGGCATCGCAAAGCGCGATGTCAGGTAGCATGCAGCGTATGTCCTTACGCGAAATAGACTTACGTTGCAGGGCGGAATCGCCGTGGCATGGAACTTGCTCGATCGAGCCGCGGCGAGTCCCCACGTCGGGTGCAGGGACAAAGGCATCCCACCAACACGCGGAGTGCGTACATGTTCGGCTTGGGCAAGAGTAAGAAGAGCACGATTGGTCTCGACATCGGCTCTAGCTCGATCAAGGTCGTCGAAATCGCGCATGACCGCTTTGGGGATCGCCTCGTGAACTACGGGATCTCCGAGCCGCTCTCGGAGGCCATCGTCGACGGCGAGATCATGGACCGCCAGATGGTTCATGAGGCGATCACCAATCTCCTCGAATCCCGCCAGATCCGGAACAAGAACGTCGTGACCGCCGTCTCGGGGCGCGCCGTGATCGTAAAGAAGATTCTCATGGCCCGCCTGAACGAGGAGGACGCCAAGGAGGCGATCCAGTGGGAGGCGGAGCAGCATGTCCCCTACGACATCAACGACGTCTCCCTGGATTTCCAGATCATCAATCCGGACGTCGACCAGAAGAAGATGCAGGTCCTCCTGGTCGCCGCGAAGAAGGAGATGATCCAGAACCACGCGGAGATCATCCGCGAGGCCGGCCTCTGCCCGGTCATCATCGACGTCGACTCCTTCGCGATCCAGAACGCGGTCGAAGCCGCTTACGACCTGGCGCCGGGCGAAACGGTCGCGCTGCTCAACATGGGAGCCGAGATCACGAACCTGAACATCATCCGGGATCAGGTCCCGCACTTCACGAAGGACCTCTCGGTTGGCGCGAACTCGTTCGTGGAGGGGATCCAGCGCCGCCACAACGTGAGTCAAGCGGAGGCGCTGAACGCCCTGCGGGGCCGTGCCCAGAACGGAATCGACGTCGCCGCGATCGTCCAGGCGACCTGTGAGGACGTCTCGGTGCAGCTCGATCGCGCCGTCGCCTTCCTCAAGTCGGCTGGAGACGCGGACCGCGTCGACCGGATCATTCTTTCGGGCGGAAGCGCTCGGGTGCCCGGTCTGGTCGAATTCCTGCGCACCCGCCACCAGGTACCGGTGGAGGTCGCGAACCCGATTCAGAAATTGAATTACGACCCGGACCTCTTCGGCGGCGAGTCGCCCGAGAGTGTCGCCCCGGTCTTGACCGTTGCCATCGGCCTCGCGCTGCGATAGGGGGGTCCATGATTCGCATTAACCTGCTTCCGCGGGAAGAACGCCAGACTCGGAAAAGCATCGCGCTGCCGAAGCTGGGCGCGCTCATGCCCGTCTTCGTGCTGCTTCTCGTGGCGGCGCTCTTCGCCGCGTTCTCGTTGATCCAGACGATGCAGGTGGGTCGCCTCAAGACCGACATCGCCCGGGCCAAGCAGGAGGCGGACAAGCTTCGCCCCCAGATCGAGATGATCAACGAGCTGACGCAAAAGCGAGCGGAGCTCACACGCCGGCTCGACGTCATCGCCACCCTCGACAAGAACCGCCTCTGGCGGGTCAAGCTCGTGGACGAGCTGTCGCGGTGCGTCCCGGAACACCTCTGGCTGAACAACTATGAAGAGACCGCGGCCGACCAGGTCAAGATCGAGGGGGTCACCTTCTCGAATTTGCTCGTGGCCGACCTCATGTCCCGCCTCGAGGCGTCGCCGCTCTACGGCAACGTCGACCTGGTGGTGGCGGAGCGGGGGCAGATCGACCAGAGGAACGTCGTGAAGTTCACGATCACCGCGAAGATGACGCTCTAGTCAGGACGACGCGCAGGGGAGAGCGATGGACCTCAAGGA
>JBGPMG010000063.1:0-12273 GCA_041486815.1 Candidatus Eiseniibacteriota bacterium
ATGAACTCGACGATGTCGGGATGCTCGATGTTCAGGATCACCATCTTCGCCGCGCGGCGCGTGCGGCCGCCTGATTTGATGACGCCGGCGAAGGCGTCGAACCCCTTCATGAAGGAGACCGGCCCGGACGCGGTGCCGCCGCCCTGGATCGCCTCCTTGGAGGAGCGCAGCGACGAGAAGTTGGTCCCGGTGCCCGAGCCCCACTTGAACAGGAGGCCCTCGGTCTTCGCCAAGGTCAGGATTCCGTCCATCGTGTCGGTGACCGAATTGATGAAGCAGGCCGAGCACTGCGGTTTCGTCTCGACGCCGCAATTGAACCAGACGGGGCTGTTGAACGATGCCTTCTGGTGGAGGAGAAGGTAGGTCAGCTCGTCTTCAAAGGCTTTCCCGTCGGTCTCGGTGGCGAAGTAGCCCTGCCCCCGCCCCCAGCCCGCGATCGTCGTCGCGACGCGGCCGATCAGCTGCTTGACCGAGCGCTCGCGCTGCGGGGTGCCCATCTGGCCGCGGAAGTATTTCGAGGCGACGACGTTGGTCGCCATCTGTGACCAGAACTTCGGAAACTCCACGTCGCGCTGCTCGAACACGATGTTTCCGTGCTCGTTCGTTATGATCGCGGTGCGCAGCTCCCACTCGACCTCGTCGTACGGATTCACGCCGGGTCGCGTGTAGACGCGGGGGAAACGGAGACCCGCCCGGGTCTCGACCCCGAATTCCCGTTTCCCTTGCGTCCCCATTGCCGGAGTCCCCTCCAGAACAGCCATTCCTTCGTTGCCCGTGCCGTCGCTTCCCAAATCCCTCACCATCGCCGACCCCCATCCATAGGTGCGTTCCCCGCCCAAGGCGCCACGTCCGGGGCACCCTCACCCGGCCCACTGGCAGCCGGGGATCTTTCTTGAAACCGGGGTCGGACTCTACCGGACGGGGTCCGAACATGGTCAAGAGGGAAAACACAACATGTTGGGTCGACACCCAATTCTACCGCAATAGCTTGAGGTGGAAAAGGGCTTACCGGTGCGATTTTGCGGGTCCGGGGTCCGCGTTTTTGGGCATTCCCATCGTCAGGGGAGGGCCCGCCTGGCGACTTCGGAGCGCCCGTATGCTCCCCGGAGTGGGAGTCGCCGGCGCTAAAAAAAAGTTACGGAGCCGGGTCGGACGGTCGGGATTCCGATGGCAATCTTGAACCCTTCGGTCCGATCGTCGGTTAGTACCCCGGGAACTCCTCGAACCGGATGCGGTCCTCGTCGACCCCCACCGTCTTGAGGGCGCCGACAGCCCCCTGGACGAACCGCCCCGGGCCCGCGACGTAGTACATCGGGGCGTTCCGGTCGGGCGGGAGCAGGTCGTCGAGGAGGTCGGGCGCGACCCTCCGGCGCTCGCCCTTCCAGCCGCGGGCCGAGCGCGCGGCCTGGGTCATGGTGGGGACGTACATAAAGCGTGGGCGCCCCGGCGTGATCAACGTCGAGGCGCCCGTGGAGCCTGAATTCCCGCCGCCCGAGCCGGCGCTGCCGCCTCCGTTCGCCCCGGAGGCGCCGTTCTTTCCGGCCGGGTTCGGCCCTTTGTGCGGATGCCTGGGCTTCTTCCCGTCGGAGGTCTCCTTCGCGCTCTCCACGCCCCAGCGGATCAGCTCCTCGAGGAACGGCGCCTCTTCGGGCGTCCGGTTCGAGTGGATCAGTGTCAGGGTGTGGTCGAGCGAGCGCTCGCGCGTGTCCTCGATCATCGAGCGAAACGGCGTGACCCCGATACCGCCCGCGAGGAAGTAGACGTCCGAAGGCTTGCTGGGCAGCGTGAATGAGCCGTACGGCCCGTCGATTTCGAGTGCGGTGCCGAGCGGGGCCTCGATCAAGCTCCGCTTGAACGCGCTCCCTCGATCCCGCGTCGCGACGAGAAGCCGTTCCTTCCCGGGCGCGTCGGCTATGGAGAAGGTGCGGCGGTTCCCAGCCGCGTCCGTGTAGCGGGGCTGCGGCTGGATGACGTCGACTGTCTGTCCTGGCTTGTACGCGAAGGGCTTCGCCCCCACGTCGAAATGAAACGCGTAGGTCGCGTCCGCGATCTGCTCGCGTCCGGCCAGCCGCGCGGTCTGCCTTGCCATCGATCACTCCTTATTCGGGGGTTCTCGCAGAGGGCGAACCGCCGGATCCCTGTGACCGGAGCCACCACCGGCGTCCCTGCCGGCCCCGGCGATTCGCCTAACATTGTTTTGATGGCGGCAGGCCGTGAGCGCTTCAGGGGTACGGGTATGTCGTTGCGATTAGATTAGATAGTGGTCGCATGTCCGGCGGGAGGGGGTTGCCGCGGCGCCTCGTTCGCTTCAGGACTCTCACCAGGGCCGCGGCGCCGTCCGTGGCAGAGGCTGGATCCTCGGAGGGGAAGAAGCTCCTCGGCCCTCACGGTGAGATCTCAGCGATACTGCCTCTTCGCGCTCCCAGGCGGCCAGTGGATTCTTGGCTCTGCCTCGAGGGCGTAAAGTAAGATGCCCCATCGAGGAGGAGGAATGCCCGATATCCATCATCGGATCGAGATCTCCGCGGCCGCCGGCGCGGTCTACGCCCTCGTGTCGTCGGGTCACGGATTCGCCCGTTGGTGGGCGGCCGACGTCACTGCCGGCGCGGACGGCCCGGTCGAGCTCGGATTCTTCCGCCGCGCGACCGTCTACCGATTGACACCCGAGGAGCTGAAGCCCGGCTCGCGCCGTCTGGCGGGTGGAATCCGGGCAGGAGTGGGCGGGGACGCGGATCCTCTTCGAGCTGGAGGGGCGCGCGGAGAAGACCCTGCTCCGCTTCACCCACGCCGACTGGCTGGAAGAGACGGACTACTTCTGGAGCTGCAACACCACGTGGGGCGGGCTCGCCGCGGAGGGCAAGGGCGAGGGTCCCCTCTTCACCGCGGACGGTCTTTCGTACTGAGCTATAATCCGTCCAAATCCTGGGCCGATCGGCCGCGCATGACCGCCTCACTGGGAGGTAATCCCTAATGCCTGAAAAGAAGAGCGCGGAGCCGGCGCCGCAGTCTGCCGGCGCACCGCCCGCCGGAGGCGCCCCCAGCGCCAAAGGTACCGGCGCCATCGCCGCCCTGCTCGACGAAGACCGCGCGTACCCACCATCAGCCGAGTTCACGAAGCAAGCCAACATCCAGGACGAGTCGATCTACGCCCAGGCGGAGAAGGATCCCGAGAAGTTCTGGGCGGGCGTCGCTGGGGAGCTCGACTGGTTTACCAAGTGGGAGAAAGTGCTCGAGTGGCGCCCGCCCGACGCCAAGTGGTTCGTCGGCGGGAAGCTCAACGTTTCCTACAACTGCATCGATCGACACCTGCGCGGCGCGCGGAAGAACAAGGCCGCCATCGTGTGGGTGGGGGAGCCGGGCGATCGCCGCACGCTCACCTACTGGGATCTCTACCGCGAGGTCTGCCGCTTTGCGAACGGGCTGAAGAAGCTCGGCATCGCGAAGGGCGACCGCGTCGCGATCTACATGCCGATGGTTCCCGAGCTGCCGATCGCGATGCTCGCTTGCGCGCGAATCGGTGCGGTTCACTCGGTGGTCTTCGGCGGATTCTCCGCCGAGGCGCTCCGCGACCGGATCAACGATGCCCAGGCCAAAGTCCTTATCACCGCGGACGGCGGCTACCGCCGCGGGCAGATTGTGCCGCTTAAGCGCGACGCCGACGAGGCGGTGAAGGGCGCGCCCTCGATCGAGCACGTCGTCGTCTTCAAGCGCGGCGAGTTTCAGGTGCACATGAAGGAAGGGCGCGACCACTGGTGGCACCGCTTGGTCGACGGCATCTCCGACACGTGCTGGCCCGAGCCGATCGACTCGGAGGATCTCCTCTACACCCTCTATACGAGCGGCACTACCGGGAAGCCTAAGGGAATCGTGCACACGACCGGCGGCTACCTGACCGGCGTCTACGCGACGACGAAGTGGGTGTTTGATCTGAAAGAAGAGGACGTCTTCTGGTGCACCGCCGATTGCGGCTGGGTGACCGGACACTCGTACATCGTCTATGGGCCACTCGCGAACGGGGCCACGGTAGTGATCTACGAAGGCTCGCCCGATTGGCCGGAGAAGGACCGTTTCTGGCAGATCATCGAGGAGCTGGGGGTGACGGTCTTCTACACCGCGCCCACCGCGATCCGCGCGTTCATGAAGTGGGGCACGGAGTGGCCGGGGAAGCATCGGCTGACGTCCCTGCGGTTGCTGGGGTCGGTCGGAGAGCCGATCAACCCCGAAGCATGGATTTGGTACCAGCAAACTATCGGGGGCGGGATCTGCCCCGTGGTGGACACCTGGTGGCAAACCGAGACCGGGATGATCTTGATCTCGCCGCTTCCCGGGTTGACGACGACGCGGCCCGGGAGCGCGACGCGGCCGTTGCCCGGGGTGGTTGCTGACGTCGTTGACGAGAAGGGCGTGTCGGTCGGGGTCGGCGGCGGCTATTTGGTGCTGAAGAAGCCCTGGCCCGCGATGCTGCGCGGGATCTACGGCGATCCTGCGCGGTATCGAGAGCAGTATTGGTCGCGGTTCCCTGGGGTTTATTTCACCGGGGACGGTGCAAAGCGGGACAAGGA
The DNA here is from genome assembly GCA_041486815.1 of Candidatus Eiseniibacteriota bacterium. GTDB lineage: Bacteria > Eisenbacteria > RBG-16-71-46 > SZUA-252 > SZUA-252 > WS-9. The sequence continues at coordinate 4,563 of JBGPMG010000063.1, forward strand.
TGGGAATTTCTGGTTATTGGGCCGCGTCGACGACGTGATGAACGTCGCGGGGCACCGGATCTCAACGATGGAAGTCGAGAGCGCCTTGGTCGATCACCCCGCCGTGGCCGAGGCGGCCGTCGTGGGTCGCTCGCACGAACTGAAGGGCACCGCGATCGCGGCATTCGTGACGATCAAGGACGGGCACGGGGTAACCAAGGACATCGGCGCGCTCGGGCCCGCGCTGGCGGACGAGTTGAAGGAACACGTCGTCACGAAGATCGGAAAGATCGCGCGGCCGGATGAGATCCTGTTCACCGCGGACTTACCCAAGACGCGGAGCGGGAAAATCATGCGGCGGCTGCTGCGCGACATCGCGGAAGGGAAGGCCGTGGGGGACACGACGACGCTGGCCGATCCCAACGTGATTGCCCGTTTGAAATCGAAGTATGAGGAGCAGGAGGGGTGAGGGGGCGTAGGCTTGGCATTGTTGGGGTCGCAGTTGCGGTGTTCGTCGTCGTTTCTTTGATCCTCTCCGCGTTTTTCTGCGCGTTCCCGTGGTCGATGACGCTTACCCGAGTGGGCACGCAGTAGCAGACGGCCGGAGGCTTTGGTCCGCCTCCGGTCGCCCGTTCGTGTTCTCAGCCCTCCCGTGCGCCTGTGCGCGAGCCCGTGGGCGACTGGCAATAACGGCTCAGCGCACCAGGACTATTCGTCCGCGGGCGACATTGCTCCCGCCGATGGCCTGATAGTAGTAGATCCCCGTTGGGGCCTTTGAGCCGCGCAAATCCAGACCATCCCAGTGGGTCACGACCGTCCCCGCGATCGGCAGTCCGCGGACAGGCTCGGCCACGAGCCTTCCCGCGGCGTCGTAAATCCGAAGGCGGAAGGTGACAGGAGTCAGCGTGCTGGCCTGAAACTCGATCCACCCGAGCTCGAGAGATGCGCCGGATTGGCGCCGGGCGTCGATATGCGAAGCGAAACATCGCCATCCTCACCGTGACCGTGATTCCCACCGTCGCGATCGACCTCGCCGTGGGCGGGACGAATGCTCCCCAGTAGCCCGTGGCCTTCGTCCTCGATGCCCGCCGTGAAATACAGCGTGGGCGATCTATCGGCGTCGGAGTCCTCGTCGTCACCGGATTCGTTCACGAACCTCAATCCCCAAAGACCTTCAATCGAGATCGGATTCCCGGTCGCGTCCTCCAAGTGTCCCAGGAGCTGCCCGGTGTGAGAATGTTCGCAGCAAGGGAAGCGCAATCACCCCAGGAAGTTGCCGGCCCCAGATTGTCCCACGACACGATCCAGGGAGGGATTTCGATGTGGTCCCTGAGAACCATTCCCTCGACCGACAATTTGGTCTATTGTGCGGTCTCTAGGGAATTTGCGCGCCTCGCGTGAGCCGGCAGTCGAAAGACTTGGGCGAGGAAGCGCTTCATCTCCAGGGCAGGAGGGGCGGGCAATGAAGGATCATCCGAGTCACCCGTTCACGTTTTCGTCCACGGTCCACTGGTTCGCATTCCTTCTGATCAGCTCGGCAAGCTGGCTTCTGCCCGGCCAAGCGCGAGCGGTCCCGGCCTACGCACGTCGTTACGACACAAAGTGCGAAACCTGCCATTCCCCGATCCCGCCCCGCCTCAACAACACCGGCGAGGTCTTTCGTAGGTGGGGCTTTCGGCTCCCCGATGCCGATGAGAACGGCAAGCTGACCATGAAGGTGGTTCCGGCGCATGGCATCGGCGAGGCCGCCTCGATCTCGGCCGAATTCTCGGCCCGCCAGGACCAATACGTAAGTCCTGGCGAGAGCAAATCGAGCCTGGAGATGGGGGAGGTCGCGGTGGTCGCGGGCAGCTCCATCGGCGATCACCTCTCAACGCAGGCAATCTTCGTTCCGCGCAACGGCGAGGGCGGAGTCGAGCTCGAGAACGCCCAGCTGCAATACAATCGCGGCGTTCCGAGCCATCAATTCAGCTTGCGCGCCGGGCTGATCGAGCCGTTCCTTTGGATGAAGGGGACGCACGGTGCGCTGACCCCGACCGGCACCCTGGCCTTCAGCGAGTCGCCGCTGATCCCGGCCGGGGATTTCCCCGGATTCGCTCTGGGATTGAACCAGGTGGAGATGGAAGCGGGGTATACATACACCAGACTTCGGAACGGCAAGATGTGGACCACTATGCTCTCCGCCGCCGTGCTGAACGGGGTGGACGAGACCGGGGACATTGCCTCGCGCAACACAACTGACGGCATGGACATCTTCCTGCAGGCGGTCCAGCTTTTCGGAGCGCGAAACAGCTTCGGGGGTTTCTACTACAAGGGACGGACGGTGATCGATCCGTTCAGTCTCCTGGCCCCGCCGGGACCCTTCCGCGACCATTTCACGCGGTATGGGGTGATGGGAAATTACGCCCTGTTCGATCGCGTCGATCTGCTCGCCGCGTTGGCGGACGGCAAGGACGATTCGGACCAGCTGAATGGAAACGTGGTTAGTCGCGGGGCATACGCCCAAGTCGACGTGACCATAATGAACCGGTGGATCGCGGACTACCGCCGCGACTATCTGGATCCAAACCGCAGCGTCACCGACGACTTGATCCGGGCCCATGTCGTCGGGACGACGTACCAGGCGGAGGACAACCTGTTCTTCACGGCCGAGTACCAGGAGACAGAGGACGCGAGCACCAAGAGCCACGGATTCACGGGGACGGTTCGGGTGGTGTATTAGGCGGGACCCAAGGCACGGGAACTCATAAGGGGGCTGGGAATGCGCTTCTTCCCGAAACAACTCGCTATACTCTTCATCGCCTCATCGATCGCGGGCATCGGAGCGCTCGCTCCAGCGCACGCCGAAGAGCCGGACAGCGCAGCGATCAAGGCGCACCTGAAGGCGCTCGACTCGGGGCCTAAGACGATCGGCGTCACGAAATACCCGGACGAGCAGAAGGCAGGATATAAGCTGTTCGCGAAAAAGTGTTCCAAATGCCACACGATTGCCCGCCCGATCAACAGCGATTTTGTTCTGCCCGCGCAATGGCAGCGGTATATCAAGCGGATGATGTTCAAGCCGAACTCGCAGATGAACGACGCGGATGGGAAGCGCATCTTTCGGTTCTTGGTGTACGACGCCAGCGTGCGAAAACGCGAGTTGGTGAAGAAGGCGCTCTCAAGCCTGAGCGCCGGGGAGCGCACCGAGGCGATCGGGAAGATCAAAGAGATCAACCCAGCGTTCACGACCCCGTAGCGATGGCGAAGGACGCGCCGGGCCGAGGCGGCAGGCGAGAGTTCCTGGCGAACTTGGCACTGGGAATCGCGGGCCTCCTGTCGGTCGGCGGGTTCGCATCGCGCCTGTTCGGGTTCCTCTATCCGGTGGTGCCGCCGGAACAGCTCATCGAGGTTCCCGTCGCGGCGCGCGATCAGATTCCCCCGAACGGGGGAATGGTCGTGAATCTGCCGGTCGGACACGTGGCGCTCGTGGATGCGGGCGGCGAGCTTCGCGCCTTCTCCGCGGTCTGCACCCACCTTGGATGCATCATCAAGTGGCAGCCGGCGGCCCGCAGCGTCTGGTTCTGCCCCTGCCACAAGGGCACCTACGACCGGGACGGACACGTGGTGTCGGGACCGCCCCCACGACCGCTGCAGCGGTACGACGTCGCGATCCGCGAGGGGAAGGTCTACGTCAAGATTCCCTACCGCCCGCCCGTATTGTCGGCATGAGGGCGGCGGGTTTCCGACGCTGGCTGGCCGCGCGGGTGCCCATCCCCCCGCACTGGCTCACGAAGCCGCTCAAGGAAGAACTCCCGGTCCACCTGAAGACTTGGGTCTGGGCCTTCGGAGGCACGCCGCTACTCTTCTTCGCGATTCAGGTCGCGACAGGGATTCTGCTCACCTTCTACTACGTCCCGTATCCGCCGCACGCCTACGAAAGCATCCGCCAGATCACGTTCGGCATCCGGTTCGGGTGGTTCATTCGGGGGATCCACCAAGCCGCGTCGCAGCTGATGTTCGTCGCGGTACTCCTCCATATGATCCGCGTCTTTGCGACCCGGGCGTACCGGGCGCCTCGCGAGCTGACCTGGGTCATCGGCGTGAGCCTCTTTCTACTGACGTTGGGATTCGCGTTCACAGGGTATTCGCTAGTCTACGACCAGCTCTCTTATTGGGCGACGACGGTCGGAACCAACATGATCGCGGAGGTGCCCCTCATCGGGAAGCCGATGCTCTACCTGCTCCGCGGCGGACCCGACGTGAATCCGAACACGCTCTCTCGTCTTTATAACTTCCACATCGGCGTCGTCCCGACGCTATTCGTTCTTCTCGTTGGGATGCACATCCTGCTCATCCGGCTTCACGGTGTCGCACCGTTGGAGGGCGACGCGCGCAAGGAGACGTATCGATTCTTCCCCGACCACGCGCTCCGCGAGATCGCCGTCGGCCTGGTCGCGCTCTTGGCGATCGTGGTCTATGTGATGCTCCATCCACCGGGTCTGGGCGAGAGGGCCGACCCCAACCTGACACCGCCCCACATCCGCCCGGAGTGGTACTTTTTCCCGTCGTATCGTTGGCTGAAAATGGTGCCTCTCCAGGTGGGGTTGTGGACTTCAGTCGCGTTCGTGACGAGCATGCTGTTGTGGCCGTGGATCGACGCCGCGCTAGAGCGCTTGGCGCCGGGCCGGAGGTTGGGAATGTTGCTCGGCGTCGCCGGTTGGGTGTTCACTTTGGTCCTCCTCGTCTGGGAGGCGATGTCATGAGGAGACCCATATGACCGTCACCGCGCAGAAGTACCTCGTGGCATCCTTGAGCTTAGCCCTCTTCGCCGCGCTCATCGCGGTGGGAGGAGTCGATGCCCAACGCCGCGCGCAGGCGGCGAAATCGCGTCAAGTACCGCTCGCGGGCGCGCTCAACCCGCAGCTCGAGCGGGGCCGCATAGTCTTCATGAAGTACAGCTGCAATGCCTGTCATGGGATGAGCGGGTCGGGTGGGATCAAGAATTTGAACGCGCAGACGGGAGGCGAAATCAACGGCCTCACCCGGGTCAGCGAGACCTATACCCGACAAGAGCTGATGGAGAGGATACGGAATGGTGTCCCGAACGTGGACAAGGCGGATCCGACGGGTCCTGATCCACCCCTTCGTATGCCAGCTTACAAGGACTTGGTCGCCGGCCAAGAGATGGACGATTTGGCGGCCTACCTCTTTAGCTTGAGGCCCGCCGAGAGCTCGAAGCCGTCGGAAACTTGGTAAGGATCCGAGCCCCCCTACCTCAACCCCTCAATCACGTACAAATCCCCTAGCCCCTGCGGATAGCTGTAGGCGATGGCGGAGCCGTCGCGGGTCATGCGGGCGGCGGTGATGCCGCCGACGCCCGTAGGATCGGAGGGAGTGATCTCGCGCACAACCTTCCGCTCGCCGGTCTCGACATCAACTCGCACGATGGGGGCGGGCAGGACGCCGCGCATGAATACATACAACGCCCTCCCATCCTCACTCCACTCGATGGGCCGCTCCAGCGGCTGAACGCCCTTCAAGGGCCGCGGCGCCCCGCCGTCGAGGGAGTAGAGGGTGTACTTTCCGTCTGGGCTCCGCGTGGCGGCATGTCGACCGTCGGGCGTGACCGTCATCTCGTAGGAGCTCACACCCTCTTCGGAGAAGGCGCGATACGCGCCGGTCTCAGCGTCAATCTCATAGAGGCGAAGTCCGCCATCGCCCTCGCTTGCGGCGCAGCAGATGCGCTTTCCATCCGGGAACCAGGCCGCGACGTGATTCGACAGGCCCACGGTGGCAATGGTCTTGGTTTCGCCAGCGCCGGTCGGCAATAGGAAGAGGGGCTGCTTCGGATCGTCAAGTTTCGTGAGTGCCCAACGGCCGTCGGGTGAGAGCCGGGGAAGCATCCCGTCCCCGAGCCGGACCGCGGGCGAGCCGTCGACGTTGCGCATATACACGCTGTGAGCATCGCCTCCTCCGATTCCGGTTTCGTCAAACAAGATCGTCTGCCCGTCGGGGGAAATGTCCCGAACGAGCGTCCAGTCCAGCCAGCTCAGATCGATTGGGTTGGAATCTCCGGGGCCGACGTATTGCATCCTGAGACGATCCTGTCCATGGACCACCAGAACGTCACCGCTTCTCGATATGTCCTGAATTACCATCGACCCCGGAGCCTTGTACACGGAGCGAAGGTTTCCGTCCAACGACACGGCATACAACGACCGGGACATATCTTTCGCGAAGGCGGTGAACCAGATTTCGCTGCCGTCCGGCGACCAGGCGACACCTTGAGCGCTCGACCATCCATCGCTAAGCGTCCGTACGGTTCCCTGCAAGTCGACCACGCAGAGGGACCCTGCATCATTCCCGCGCGCGGGATGGTCAAGGAAGGCGAGCAGCTTCCCGTCGAGCGAGACCCGGACATGGCTTGGCCAGCCGGCGGTCTGGTAGAGCACTTTGCCGATGGGGTACTCAAGGCGCACCATGCCCGAAACCTCGCGCACGATCGCCAATTGACGGCCGTCGGGCCCCCAGTCCGCGCCCTGCACGCCGTCCTGCATCTGCCTGGGTGCGCCGCCGCCGAGTGGCATCCGCGCGAGCATTCCCGAGAAAACAAACCCTCCGAGATTTGTTATGCGGGTGGAGACTGCCATTTCCCCGGCCGGCGCGATCGAGTAAATCTCCGCCTCGGTGACCCCGAGAGGGCGCGATTCGGGATTGCCAGGATGCGCCCAAAATAGCTCCAGCGGGTTGCCCTCCCAGGCCGCGGAGTAGTAGACGGTCTGTCCGTCCGGCGCGAATCGGGCGGAGCGCACGTAGCCTTCGCGATAGGTAATCCGCCTGAGTGAGATGTCATTTGCGCCGGCCGCCGACCGCGGAGCGCTGGACGCGTCGGCTCCGGCGGCCCGCGGCGCTCCGATTCGTTCGCTCACCAAGGACAGCGCGAATGCCAGCTCGCGCGCGGACTCAAAGCGATCGTCGGCCCGCTTCTCGAGGCAGCGGTGGATGACCTTGTTGATGCCAGGGTGAGCCCTCTCGATCGCCGCCGGAACGTCCGGTGCCTCGGACTGGAGGATGGCCGTCATCCGATCAGCGGGCGTCTCGCCGTCGAAGGCGCGGTGGCCCGCGAGCATCTCGAAGAGAATGCAGCCGAGGGAGAAGATGTCGGTCCGATGATCGGTCGGCTGCTCGCGGATCTGCTCGGGCGACATGTAGCTCGCGGTGCCGAGGATCGTGCCGGTCATCGTGATGCTCGGCTGGGCGCCGGTTTCGTCCTGGCGATCGCCCTTCGGCCCTTCCGGACGTCGGATCAGCTTCGCGAGGCCGAAGTCGAGCACCTTGACGTGCCCGCCCGGGCTCACGAACAGGTTCTCGGGCTTGAGATCGCGATGCACGATCCCCTTGGCGTGGGCGGCCGTGAGCCCGCCCGCGGCCTGCACGATGTACTCGATGGCCTTGCGAGGCGGGATGGGCCCCTTGCCCAGGAGCTGGCGCACGTCGTGGCCGTCGAGCAGCTCGGTCACGATGTAGGGGAGGCCGTCGGTCGCGCCGACGTCGTAGATCGCGAGGATGTTGGGATGGTTCAACTGGCCCGCGGCCCTTGCCTCCTGTTCGAAGCGGCGGAGCCGGTCCTTGTCGTCGGCGAACGATCGGGGGAGGATTTTGATCGCGACGGTGCGGCCTAGCCGCTCGTCCTTCGCGCGGAAGACCTCGCCCATGCCGCCGCGGCCGATGAGATCCAGGATTTCATAGG
>JBGPMG010000064.1:0-12247 GCA_041486815.1 Candidatus Eiseniibacteriota bacterium
ACCGGGGCCACGTTCTCCGATCAGGGGAACAACACCGGAATCTTCTCGTGGACACCTGGCTCGACGCAGTCCGGTGTCTATAACGTGGCGTTCAACGGTAACGACGGGAACGGCGGCACCGGTACGGCGAGCACGGCCATCACGGTGACGGACGTTCCCCCCGCGAACCACGCGCCGACGCTTAGCGCGCCCTTGACGGAGCAGGTAGACGAGGGCGCCAATCTTTCGTTCACGGTGACGGCCACCGATCAGGACGGCGATCACGTCACCCTCTCGTCGAATTCGGTACCCACCGGGGCGACGTTCTCCGATCAGGGGAACAACACCGGAATCTTCTCGTGGACACCTGGCTCGACGCAGTCCGGCGTCTATAACGTGGCGTTCGACGGGAATGACGGGCGCGGCGGCACGGGCACGGCCACCACGACGATCACGGTCATGGATGTCGGTGGCGGCGGCGGCGGAGAGGTTCCTGGAAAGGCGTGCCTCATTGCGAGCTTCAAGGACCGGAACGACTCCACCTGTTTCCGGATCAGGCCGGTGAACGGCTCCTTCGATCTCCGTGATGTCGTTCTGTCCAGCGTCACCTTCGTATTCCACGGCGCGTCGGTCGCTGCCCAGAGTGGTGAGATCGAGCTCCATTGCCATGGCCAGGGCGGTCATGATGGGGATGATGGCGACGACGACGGCGATGGGCACCACGGCGACGGCGACCACCACGACGGTGAAGACCACCAGGGCGATGGTGACGGTTCGGGTCACCACGACGCCGCTGCGATTCACTTCAACGCTGATCATCCTCACGGGGACGGCCAGGGAGAGGATGACGACGGTGATGATGACGACGGTGATTGCGGGGGCGTGGTTTGTGGTGAGCACGGCGGAAACGACAACGGCCACGCCGATAACGACGGCGGCGTCTGCGATACGCTCGGGATCCGCGCGTGCTTCTCGACGCAGGCCCTTCTCGGCGTGCTCGCGGGAGCGAAGATGCCGTGCGATCTGGTCAACGCCGAGATCCATGCCACGCTAACGAACGGCGCCACGGTCGTAGCCACGTTCGCCAAGGACAGGCACCCGGGCGAAGGCGAGGACGACGATAAGGATAAGGACAAGAATAAGGGCGATGACAGGACTGCCCAGGGCAATGAAGGCCATCACGGAATGAATCCGAGGGTCAAGCCGAACCCGCTTAACCCGCAGGCTGAGCTCTCATTCACGACGTCCCGCGAGGGCAGGGTGCGCGTGACGGTTTATGACATGCGGGGCCGGCTCGTTAAGGCGCTTCTGGACGGCTTCCGGGCGCCCGGACAGCAGAGGCTGACGTGGGACGGATCGAATGCGCAGAGCCAGAAGGTGGCCTCCGGCGTGTACTTCTTCCGGATTCAGGCGCCTGAGGGAGAGATCATCCAGAGGGCCGCTGTCGTGAAGTAGTCGACCGGCCACGTGTTACCAAAGGGCGGGCGGGGCGCCTTCCGGCGTCCCGCCCGTTTGCTTCGAGGGGGAATCTGCAACCTCCCCGCGCCTCGTATCCGGCGGTCTGCACGAGAGGCTCCGGTCCGGGGCAGCCGAATCTCCGCGGCGTCTGAATTCTTCGGTCAATTTTGCGCCGCCCTTGCGTCCTGCGACGGGCGTGAACGCTTCATCACAAACAGATCGGGCTGCTGCTCGTCGAGCCGTGCAGTCTGCATGGAATCGCGGCACGCCCCCTGCTTCGTACTGAGGTGGTCCGTACTGCGTCCATCCCCGGACGCATCATCGCAGCGATTGAGCCGGGTCGGGTTCGATCGCCGGAAGAGAGCGGGCAAACCGTACTCAGGGAGGTTCGTCGTGCGCCAAGCACTTCGCGTGGCTCAGGCGGGAGCGTGGATCGCTCTGGCCCTGGCCGTCCAACTCAGCGCCGCGCCCGCGACAGCGGGGCCGTTCTCACGACTGCAGGTATTGCTTCCCGGCGAGACCGCCGCTCCCGGAACGCCTTCGGGCAAGACCGGAAGCCCAACGGCCCAAACCGCGGGCATTCCTTTCTACGTCACGGTCCGGGCGTGCGACTCAACCTGGACGCTCGTGTCCACGGTGACCCACACGATCCGGATCCTGTCTTCGGACGCCAGTGCGTCGCTCCCGGCCGCGGCCCAGCTCGTCGGCGGCACGGGTGACTTTCTCGTGATCCTGAATGCGGGCGGCAACTTCACGATCTTCGCGCACGACCAATCGGACGTCACGATCCCGGATGGATCCAGCTCATTGGTTCGATCGATCGTCCTTCAGAGTCTCGATATTTCGAGCATTCCGAGAAACCAGACAGCGGGTGTCCCGATCTCGATCACGGTCACGGCCAAGGATCCGAACGGCGACGTCGTGAGCGGGTTCTCGGGAAGCGTGCTCCTTCGCCAGCTCACCAGCTTCGGCGCTGGCCGAATCTCGCCCGGCACCGTGAGCCTGTCCTCGGGTCAATGGAGCGGCAACGTCACCGTCTATCGCGCCGATGAGACCTCCCCGAGCACTGGAAACGTATTCGTCGCTGCTGAGGTCCAGGGGCACCCCACTCAGAGCGGCTCCAGCAATTCCTTTGTCGTCAGCCCCGGCCCGTTCCGCCGCGTGCAGATCGTGGCGCCGGGAGAATCGCCCCTCCCCGGAAGCGTGAGCGGCATCACCGGCGTGCCGGCGAGCCAGGCGGCTGGGCAGGGGTTCACGGTCAACGTCTATGCGACCGACGACTACTGGAACCAGGTGTCGAGCGGCGATGCCGTGCAAGTCTCATCGTCGACCGATCCGGCCGACACGCCGGTGAATGGCAGCCTCACGGCAGGCTTCCGTCAGTTCTCGTTCACGCTCATGACCGTGGGAACGCAGACGCTGACGGTAACGGACCAGAGCAACGGGAGCATCGTGTCGATGACGAGCGCCGGGGTCCAGGTGATCCCGAATGCGACGGATCACTTCGCGTTTGCGGCGATCGCATCCCCTCAGGTAGCGGGGGTGCCGGTCACGATCACCGTCCGTGCGACCGACTCGAGCGGGAATACCGTCTATGACTATGCGGGGGACGCGGTCCTGGCCTCCAATGCGGGTTCCGGCACCAGCACACCGAGCCTGATCACGTTCGTGGGCGGCGTGTGGTCCGGCCCGGTGACGTTTTTCGGAGCCGGCTCTTCCGTGCGGCTCTCGTGCACCGATTTTTCCTCGCCGGCAAGGACGGGAACCAGCGGGAGCATCACGGTGAATCCCGGCACGTTCACGAAGCTTCAGGTCATCCTTCCCGGGGAGACCGCGAAACCCGGTACTGCCGACGGAAAGGATGGGACTCCAGGCAATCAGACCGCCGGAACCCCATTCCCCATCACCTTGCGCGCCGTTGACGCGTACTGGAACGTCGTGAGCGGCATCGGCGACCACATCCAGGTCACCTCGACGGATCCGTTCGCTGGTCTTCCCGCCGATACGACCCTCGTGAGCGGCCAGCTGGTCTTCCAGGGCCGCCTTTACAAGAGTGGGACTCAGACGATCACCGCGCACGACCTCGACAACTCTGGAATTACCGACAATACGTCCGGAAACGTCACGATCGTCGGGGGCACGTTCTCGAGGGTGCTGGTCCTTGCGCCGGGTGAGTCACCCGCGCCCGGCACCGTGAGCGGCCGCACGGGTGCCGCGCTCGACCAGTCGATCGACTACGCCTTCACGATCACCGCGCTCGCGACGGATCAGTGGTGGAACCCGGTCACGGGACCCACGGACGTGGTGCACATTACATGCGGGGACCCCCTGGCGCAGATCCCAGCGGATCAGGCGATGGTGAACGGTCGTGCCGATATGACCCTGAAATTGGCTACCGGCGGCTTCCAGAACGTCAGCGTCTCCGAGGTCACGAATCCGGCGAAAACCGGAAGCACGACGCAGGTGCGCGCCATTTCGAGCGGCTTCCACCTCGAGGCCACGGTCACTCCGTCGACCGCCCGAGCGGGCGACTTCTTCACGCTGACCGTCAAGGTGAAGAACAACGGCGGCGCCGTGATCACCGAGATCAATTCCTTCGTCACGATCCAGGTAGAGAACGCGTCCGGCGCGCCGGGGCGCGGCACACTCCTCACGCCCCAGTTTCAGCTGATCCAGGGTCAGCGCTCGGTCTCCCAGACTTACACGTTCAGCGAGCCGATCATCCTGGTCGCACACGACGACGCGGGTAACGCGCCCGCGAGGAGCAACATCATCGCGATCACGCCGGGTCCGCCGACCGCGGTGCGGCTCGCTTCAAGCCCCAGTTGGGTGGGCGGCAACAAGCATGCCACGCTGACCGCCCGCGTGGTGGACGCCTATGAGAACGGCGTCCCGGACCGTCCGGTGTCCTTCGCCGTCCTCTCCGGCACCGGCAGCGTGACGCCCATCGACAGCCTGACCGACGCGAGCGGGAACGCGCGGGCCGACTTCCTGAGCCCCCGCCAGCCGGAGACCGACCGCATTCAAGCCTCGTCGGGCGGGTTCACGCGGGACCTCGATGTCGAGGTCGCTTACGTGGATCCGACCGCGGGAGGCGGCTTCGTTACAAACTATCCGAACCCGTTCCATGCCGGGAGCGAGGCCACGACGATCGCGTACAAGCTCGACGACTTCGCAACGGTTACCCTCCGGGTCTACACCAACAGCGGCTCCCTGGTGCGTCGGGTGGTCTTCGATCGCGGCGCGCCTGGAGGGAGCCCCGGGCTCAACAACTGGAGCTGGGACGGCAGAAACGGCAAGGGCGAAGTGGTCGCGAGCGGCGGCTACCTCGTGCTGATCGAGGCTCAGGGCCAGGGCTCGACGCTTAACGTGATCCGTCGCAAGGTCGCGGTCGTCCGCTGAGGGGCTCCGCCCCATAGAACTCCGCCGCTCCGGGGACGAAACGTCCCTCCCCGGCCAACTTTTCGATTTGACTCCCGGACGTGTTGGGAGGAATGAGATGGGGCTTAGGTCACGGAGGAGCGCCCGCGGGCCCCCGCGGGCCCCTGCGGATGAGGACACGAGAAGCAGTGGCCCGCCCCTAAAGCCGCGAGATCTTGTAGCCGGCCCAAATTCCAAGAACGCCGCCTACCCCGCCGAGGAGTACCGAGGAGATCGAGAGCCATCCAGCGCCCCACAACGAGGGAAGCCAGCTCCCGATAGTGGATCCGACGACCATGCAGATCATGATCAACGATTTGGAGTTCACGGCCCCTCCGCCCACCCGCGCCTAGCCCCTTCCGTCCTCCGCTCTTCCGGCAGGCTTTCGAAAATGAAGCGGATCCCGTAGGTTCTGCAGTTCCCGATAATAATAGAGTGGGGTAGGCAGTCTTCCCTTGAATCTGAGCTTTCTCAGGAATTCGACCTCCTCTTTCGTGGCGTCCCCGCTGAGGGATCGATCGCCAAGGAATTCCTTGAGGCCCTGCTCGTCCTCGAACGGGTGGCCGGGCTCCCTCTCGACGAATTCAACTCGATGAGGATCCCCGGAAGCAAGCCGCCGGTTGAGGACGATCTCCATGCCGAAGCTTGCGATGTCGATGTCCCAGGTTTCAATCAATGGCTCGAGAAAGGCGACGCAGTTCTCGGCCGAAACATTGAAGACGTCGGCATCCAGGAATTCGAGGACGACGACCCGCATCTGCTCGTAGGTGCGACCGCTCATCCGCGCCACCAAGGTGAGCCAGTTCTCGCTCCCCAGCTCCTCCCTGGCGACCTTCTTCACCACGTCCAGGAGCTTCTGGGTGACGAGGCGCTCGAACTCGCCAAAGGGTTCCTTCTCGAAGATGGCCCGTACCTGCTTTTCCTTGCCGGGGACGCACTTTCGAAGAATCAATTCGCGTACTTGGCGTAGCAGGGGCACCGGGGGATCGGCGAAATTCCGCTTCAGCTCGTCCTTGCGCTGGTGCTCCGCCAGCTTCGAAAGCTTGCCAGCTGGGATCCTCAGGAATTTCTCGATCTTCTCGTAGATGTCTGTGCGGTCAGGGGCCGGCGGCGATTTCTTCCGGGTCATGAGCTGGGAAATGTAGGACTCGGTTACTTCAGCCGCCGCAGCGAGATCCTTCTGCTCGAACCCCAACTCCGCGAGCCGTTCGCCGATCACCAAGGAGACGTCCATGCGAGTTCTCCACCCTGCCAAGTCGGTTGTTAACTAGGCTTAATTAATTAACCAAAATAATCTCACTGGCGACTTGACAAGTCAAGTTACTTAACCTATTTTGGTGAACGGACAGAGGGAACTTCAGGCGGGCTAAAGTAGCTTAGGTTTTCTGAAACTACCCCCCTTGGCCACGACAACCTGGGAGGTTGCCATGTATGCACGCAGGGTCTCCATGCAGTTGAAGCCCAGCACCAACACGGAGTTCACGGAAACGTTCGAAAAGGAAGTCATTCCGATGCTTCGGAAGCAGAAGGGGTTCCAGGACGCGCTTACGTTCGTTGCGTCGGGCGGCGCGAAGTCGTTTGGAATCACCCTTTGGGATCGGTCGGAGAACGCCGACACCTACAATCGCGAGACGTACCCTGAAGTCGTGAAGATGCTCTCGAAGTTCGTCGAGGGCACGCCTCACGTTGAGGTGTTCGAGGTATCCAACTCGACCTTCCACAAGCTCGCGACACCGGTAGCGGTCTAAGACCGGCAGGCTTATTCATCCCGAGGGGGCGGACCAGTGTCCGCCCCCTCGAGCTTTGCCCCATGGGGCCCGACCGAGGTCACGCGGGAACGTCGAGCCATTCAAGCGCCGACTTCGAGTCCCGAAAGACCACCGCCTCCACCCCGACACCCTCAATGTAGGCGCTCCCCATGCTGCTCAGGCCGAAATGCAAGTCCCTGCTGGCGACCACAGCGCACCGCCCCCGGATTCGCTCCCGATAAGGAACCAAGTACTCCGCCACCCGCCGAATGTCTTGCGGCGCGCGGTTCTCGAGCGATTCCGATTGCGTCACGTCCAGCAGGAGCGAGACCTTCGCCGGGCATCTCGGGTCGGCCAGCCCCGCAAGAAACTGCGCGATGATGTCTCCCGGCTCATACTCACCTTCCAGATTCAACTTGAGGAGAGGTCCGATCAGCGAATAGGTGACGGACATTTCAGGCTCCTCGATACCGGCATGTTTCGCCGAAAGGGTGAGAGCGGCTAGACACGGGACCAAGCGCCGATTTCATAGCGTCCCACTATCACGCTGTCGTTGGTGACGGCTTCATGGAGCATTCGCGCCGCCAGGGTTTCCAGCCCGACTTCGGCGGACGTGGTCACGCGCGCCTGTTCCATCGCGGGCAGCATCGTCTCCATGAGATCCGCGATTAGCTGGAGGCACTCGGCGCTCCTTGGCCCGCCTCCGATCGACGCCTCGAGGTTCATCGTCGGCGCCGGGAGCCCGGCGGCAACGAAGGTAGAGTGCAGTTTCTTCCCCATCCGCGTTTCGTTGCCGCGGGACTGGAGCGTCTCCACGATCCATCGGCAGCAACGGTCGTAAGTGGGCGCCGGAGGGAACGACCGCGCGCCGTCCCAATCCGGCTCATGGAAGACGATGGTGCCTCCGGGACGAACGTGCGCCGCGAGCTTTCGGAGCATCGCGCTTGGATCCGGCTGAAACATGAGTACGTACCGGCCGATCACGGCGTCAAACAGGCCCTCGAAGGTCATCTCGGAGGGATCGCCCTCGAGAAAGGTGACGCGGCGGAGGGATCGGGACTCCGCGCGTGCCCGCGCCGCCGCCAGCGCGGCCGGGGCTCGGTCGACCCCGACGACTTGGCCTCGGTCCCCGACCAGCTCCGCCGCCAGGAAGGCGACATCGCCTGCTCCGCTCCCGACGTCTAGGACCCGGAGCCCCGGGACGATCCCGGCGGCGCGGAAGAAATTGCGCGTGATCGGGTCGACCAGCCGCGCCTGCGTGCCCAGGCGCTCGAGCTCTCGCTCGGAATGGCCGAGTACGTAGGCAGGCGCGGCGCCCCGAGTCTCACTTGGAACATTCATATCCGCCCCCTCCTCATGCTTCCTAGGCTTGTTACCGCTTCGCCTGAGCGACCCATCCCGGCGCCGAATCTGTCTGCTGTCGAAGGATGAGGTTCAGCTGCGCTGCGTGGTGCTGAACGTGGCGCATATTGTAGAGAAGCAGCTCCGAATAGCTCGCTTCGCCCCATCCGAACCGATAGCGTTGACGCTCCTGTTCCTCCGTCAGCCCATCGATCGCGCCCCGACATTTCTTCCGGCCGTGCTCGAGATAGGTCTGGAGCTCGTTCTTCGTATACGGGCGCTCCGGAATCAATCCGGCCGGATCGAGCTCGTCCAGCGTAAACGGAGCGGGAGGAGCGAACCCCTCGACCGGCCCGGAAAGGTAGAGATCGAGCCAGAAGAGCGTGTGGTAGACGAGATACCAGTACTCGGGTTGCTGTGATCGGTCGCCCCACAGATCGTCCGGGCAGTCGCGCACCGCATTTTCGAGCATGTCGATCGCCGCGCCGAACTGCTGCCATACGATCGTTTTCCATGCCGCATTCATCTCAAGGCCGCGCGTTCCGATTCGAGAGGAGCGCGGCTGCGAAGAGGCCGGCGAAGACCAGATCGACTCCGCCTGTCACGAGCAGCATCGTCCTTCTCCAGCCAGGGGCCACGATCAACAGCCTTCGCTGCCAAAAGTCATTCATCGGCCCCCCCCCCGCGGGACGAATGCTTCGAGCCAGGCGCTCCATCCATCCTACCCCGGCGGCGCCTTCTTCCGGGCCACGATCCCGACGGTGAAATTGAGCGCCGCCGGCAACATGGAAACAGGTTGTCCCGTGATTTCGATCACGTCGAAATATTCTCCCACCGACCTGGCCAGCCGGGCGTAGTCAAAGCCCTTGTGGTGACCTCTTGGAATCCGATCCATCCTCCCTAGGGTCGCGTTGACAAACTCCAGGACGGAATGCTTCTCCACCTCGCCGACGAGGAGCTTCACGATGTGCTTGAAGAAGAAGACGATCCCCTTTTCATTCGGCGCGGTAATGAAAATGTACCGATCCGTCACTCCGGCGAGTTTTTCCAGATACGGTCGGACGATCTCGTCGGGAACATGCTCGAGCGTCTCCATCGCGATCGCGATGTCGAACCGATCCGTGCCCAGGTCCATCTCGGCGGGTGTCGTGCAAATGCGGAAATGGTAGTTCGGGCACGACGCCCACTTCCGGCGCGCGAGGGTCACGCCATCTTCCCAATTCGCGTCGTAGCCGACGTAGTAATCGGGTTTGTTGGGAAGGAAGTCCAGTACCTTGCCGTCGAAACATCCGAGCTCGATAACCCTGGCGGCGGGGCAGTCCAGCTTCTCCAGCTTCCGGCGAAGCCAATTGAATCTGGCCAGGTGGAGGCGCCTTCTGAGGCCCGAGGCAAATAGTCTTTCGTTGTAGCCGGTACCCGCCTTGGTCTTCATGGAGTCATGCGGCCTGGGCCGCGGTGAGCACGTATCCACCGGCTCTGGCCGCCGCCGGATCGCGGAACTGGATACGCGGCGAGGCCGCCAAAATCTTGTTGGTGCTCGACATGAGCCCGACACACTACGCCCCACATTGAGGCGCGTCAACGCGGCCGCCCTGGCCTTTGACCTTCGCTGAGCGCGGACGTATCCTTCTCGGAGAGTTCTCTCTCAACCCTCGAAAGGTGCTTCCGAATTCGGGCGGTCTCCTCGCTCCGGGAGATCGATGAAGCGGCCGGCCCTCCGAGGTTTGGGAGAGCAGAGGCGGAAAGGAAGGTCAGGGCAAGAACCAGGAGGGCAACGAACCGGATACGCGTCTTCATTGCGGCAGTCACTGGGCGCGCAATGCCTCCACACCCCCAAACCTTAGTGAAGGAGACAACGAACATGGCGAATGTGAGTCCCATCCCGAAGGGTTACACGACGGTAACGGCCTCGCTCATCTTCCGCGACGCGCCCAAGGCGATCGAGTTCTACAAGAAGGCCTTCGGAGCACAGGAACGCGCCCGCGCCTTAGGCCCCGACGGGAAGATCATGCACGCGGAGATTCAGATCGGCACCTCGATCGTAATGCTCTCGGACGAGGTCATGGGCGGCCGCTCCGCCGAGACCATCGGCGCCTCGCCGGTGTCGTTCTACCTCTACTTCGAGGACGCGGACGCCGCGCACAAGAAGGCCCTTGCCGTCGGCGGCAAGGAGATCATGCCGGTGACGGACATGTTCTGGGGCGACCGGATGGGTCACATTCAAGACCCATTCGGGTACAAGTGGAACATCGCCACCCACATCAAGGACCTCACTCCCGAGCAGATGAAGAAGGGTCAGGACGAGTTCATGAAGCAGATGGCGGGCGCGCGGTAGGTCGCCCGCTCTCGTAGGGCGCGGCCCGCACGGCGCGCCCTGTGCCTCATCGAAATCGCACCTTGATCTTGCCCCACGTCGTGGAGCTGACCGGCGTGGGGCATCCATTTTCAATTCCCGGCGTCGGGAGGCAGCCCGTGCTGTGGGGCTGCCCGGGCCCCGAGTACTTGTTGAGCCCATCGAATAGGGACCAGACGGTCCCGCCCGACCCAAAGCGGCCCGTGGACCGGTCGCTCGCCCCCTCGATGCTGTTGTAGGTTTTCGTGTCGACCGTGGTCGTGTCGGTCGCGCCGACCCGGAAGAGGATCACCGTATCGCCGGAGTTGTTCAGGCTCAGGCCGCTTACGCTTCGGCCGACCGAGCGCTGCCAGTCCTCCGCCTGACCGCCCGTGATGAGCGTGAAGGCGCCCGGCGCGAGGGAGCCGGAAAAGGCGAACCGGATCGTGGAGTCGGCGTCGGAGACGCGATAGGCGCTCAGATCGACCGGCGCCGCCCCGTAGTTTCCCAGCTCGAGCCACTCGTCCTTCCTCGCGTCGAAAGTCCCGTCGCCGTCCCAGTCGCGCGCGGGCCCCGCGAGAATCTCGCTCAGACGCAAGTCATCGAGGGCACCCGCCCCCGCGCTTTGCGCGGCTGCGGGAGACGCCTCGCTCCTCACGATCCCGATCACGACCGCTGCCGCCACTACAAAGACCAATAGCCAAACCACGATTTCCCACGAACGTGCCATGACCTTCTCCTCTCAGAAGTGCAGGGTGACGTCGGGGCGAATCGGGTCTCAGGGGAGTGCGTTCATTCCGTCGGGGCGTTTCGGATTTCGGGGGAGCGAAGCGGTCTAGAGTGCCTCGCGATGCCGCGTGCGCCAGATCGCGCGCGGCGCGCCTTGGTCGGGGAGAAGCCGGGGCAGAACCCAGAGCGAAGGGAGGACGAGGAGCAGCGTGATCGCGGCGCCCCATTCCGGACTTCCAAGCGCCTCGGTCGAGCCGGGCATATTGAGCCAGACCGCAAGAACGAGCGCCGCCACGAGCGCGCCACGGAGATATCCGGCTCCCAGGAAGACCACGGACATGCCGGCGAATCCCAGGGGGAACGGCCATCGCTCGAGCGCGACCGCCGGCTGGGACCAGAGCTGTAGGGCCCCGGCCAGCCCCGCGCAGGCGCCGCCGATCGCCATCATCCAGGTCTGCATTCCATCCACGTCGACGCCGGCCGCGACGGCCGCAAGCGGGTTGGATCCCACGGCGCGGAGATCAAATCCCTTCACCGATGCCCGGAGCAGGTGCGCGGCGAGAAAGCCGAGGATCAAGCCGAGGACGAGGAGGATCATTCCCCACGCAAGGACGAGGTTGGGCGGCAGCTTCAAACCGGGCGCCCAAGGCAGCCCACCGACGAGCGACCCCAGTCCGATCGTCAACGTCGGCGGTGCGACCGGTCCCACCCCCGCGCCGCGCGGCGCGAACATCATCGCCGCGCCGATCAGGAGGCCGCTCAGGATTTCGTGGATCGCGAACCGCCGCTTGAGCCACGCGACCACGACGCCCACGGCCGCGCCGGCCACGGCGCCGATGGCGAGCGCGAGGGATGCTCCGCCGCCAGGGGTGAGAGCGAGGTAGCGGGTGACGAGCGACCCCACGGCGAACCCCGCGAGAACTTGTCCGTGGATCGCGAAGTTTACGAGCCCGGCGTGGAGCGGCAGGAGAAACGCAAGACCCAAGAAGAGGAGTCCCGCGGCGACCAGGATCACATCGCCGCTCCAGGGCGCGGTCAACGCCGAAGCCGGCGCGGCGCCGAGCTGCTCTGAAATGAGGCGGGTCCCTATGAAGAGCGATGCGAGGACAAAGACGTTGCCGACGAGCGCCCAGATTCCGCCGCGGCATCGCCCGGGGATCACGCCGCCGCCCCCGACATCTCGTCGATGATCATCTCGCGCGTCAGCGTCTCGGTCACCGGAATCCACACGAAACGCCCC
>JBGPMG010000065.1:0-11983 GCA_041486815.1 Candidatus Eiseniibacteriota bacterium
GCGCACCTGGCGGCTCCTCGAGCGGGCGCTCTGGCGAAACGGGCGGCGGCGGAGCGCTTCGCGGTCCATCCTGTTTCGATGCGGGGCACCTGGGACATGGCGGCCGCTTTCGAGCTCTCGCGGCTTCACCGCTCGCTCGGCCCCGACGTCGTTCACTGGCACGCCGCGCGGGCGCACGCGCTCGGCGCCGTCGCATCGCTTCTTGCCCCCGGCCCGGCGCGGATTCTGTCCCGCCGGGTCGACTTTCCGGTTCGACGGAGCCCGGGAAGCAGGCTGCTCTATGCGCTCCCGATCGACTCGATCCTCGCGATCTCGGAAGGGGTGCGCGAGGCGCTGGTCCGAAGCGGTGTTCCCGCGAGCCGGATTGAGATCGTGCCGAGCGGGATCGATCTCGCGCCCTTTCAGGCGCCGTTCGACCGTCCCGCGGCGCGGAAACGGCTGGGCCTCGCGGACGGCGATCTCTTGGTCCTGCAGGTCGCCGCGCTGGCGCCCCACAAATCGCAGACCGACCTGCTCCGCGCCGCCGCGAAAGCGCGGGCGAGGCGCTCCGACCTTAGGATCTGGATCGCCGGCGAGGGACCGCTCCGCGCCGAGTTGGAGGCGGAGCACCGGGCACTCAAGCTCGGCGAGGCGGTCCGGTTCCTCGGATTCCGAGACGACACTACGGATCTCCTCCGAGCGGCCGATCTCTTTGTCATCTCGTCGTACCTCGAGGGGCTGGGCACCTCGATTCTGGATGCCATGGCCGCTGGGCTCGCCGTGGTCGCGACCCGGGTCGGGGGAATTCCAGAGCTCGTGGCGCATCAAGAAACCGGGCTTCTGGTCCCGCCCCGCGACCCGGATGCGCTCGCGGAGGCGATCCTCGATCTCGCGGGCGATCCCGCCCGGCGCGCCGCGTTCGGCCTGAGAGGTCGGGAACGGGCTCGCGCCTTCTCGGCGGACGCGACCGCGGAGCGGACGCGGGCGGCGTATCTCAGGGTGCTCCGCCGGCCGGATTGACCCAATAATTTCAACCTGTTAGAGTCGTTTTCTCAGCCCGGCACCGTCGCCTGACTCCGTGAGGGAAATCTAAGAATGACCCAAATCCTGCCAGTCATCTTCTACGGCGCGCTCGTGCTTGGCGTGCTCGTCCTGGTCCACGAGCTGGGCCATTTCCTCGTAGCCAAATGGCTCGGTGTTCGGGTGATCTCGTTCTCGATCGGGATGGGCCCCCGGGTGGCCGGGTTTCGGCGCGGCGGCACCGACTACCGGATCTCCGTGTTGCCGCTGGGCGGGTTCGTGCGCATGGCGGGGGACACCGCGGAGGCCGAAGATCGATCGGGCGCGCCGGACGAGTTCCTCTCGAAGCCATGGTGGGCCCGAGCGCTCATCACGGCCGCGGGCCCCATCGCAAATCTCGTATTCGCGCTCCTCATCAACGTCTCCCTTTTCCTCGGTGGGATCGAGGGACGGGATTTCGCGGCGCACATCTGGAAGGTCGAGGCAAAGTCGGTGGCCGCGCGTGTCGGCCTGCAATCACAGGACAAGATCGTGAAGCTGGACGGGCGGCCCGCCCGCACGCTCTCGGAGCTGGGTCTGGCCGCGGAGGCGGCGACGAAGGGATCGCCCGCCGGGACGATTCCCTTGGTCGTGGAGCGGCAGGGCCGGGAGGTGACACTCTCAATCCGGCGCGGTGACGTCGAGGCTCTCACGAATGGCCTCGACTGGGACATGCGTACGGTCGTCGGGGGGGTGCTGATCGGGAATCCGGCCTACGACGCCGGGCTGCGCGAGGGGGACGAGATCCTGAGCGTCGACGGCAAGCCGATCCACATCTGGTCGGAGCTTTCGGCCACGCTGCGCAGCCGACCGAACACCGTGCGGACCCTGACCATAAAGCGCGGCGATCGGACCTTCACGGTGACGCTGAAGACGACGGCCGAGGGGACGATCGGGGTCTCGCCGCCGGGATCGCTCACGGATCGGCAGACGTTCCCGCCGGGGAAGGCGATCGTCCTCGGGATCCAGCAGACGTTCTGGGTCACGGGCCAGATCTACGCGGGGCTCTGGAGCTTCGTCACAGATCCCGTGCGGCTGCATGGCTCGATCGCCGGGCCGATCGCGATCGCCCAGGTCGCGCGCGAACAGGCGCGAGGAGGGCTCCAGCAGCTCATCACGTTCGCGTCGTTCATCAGCCTTGCCCTGATGGTGATGAACCTTCTTCCGATCCCCGTCCTCGACGGCGGACACATCCTATTTGCGTTGATCGAGGCGGTGCGGCACAGGCCGCTCTCCGTCCGAACACAGCTCTTCTTCCAACAGATCGGCCTCTTCGTGCTGATCGGCCTCGTGGTGTTCGCGTTCTACAACGACGTGAGCCGCGTCAGTCAGCGCAAGCGCGCCGAGGCCGACATCGACAAGCGGCTCCGGTCGACGGCGCCGGCCGATTCGGCGGCTACCGCCCCCGGGCCCTGACCCTCGCCGATTGAGGCGGGTCGGCGGATTGCGAGGCCGGAACCAAGACCCCTTCGCGCCGTGGCGCCGGGCCGCATCGGTTTCCGCAATCGCGGCCGCGCTTCTCTCGGTATTCTGCCCAGCGACCGGCCGGGCCCAGGTAGGATCCGACCTCGACGTAGAGCGGGTCGTCCGCAAGATCGAGATCCACGGCAACGTGGCGTTCGAGACGAGCGATCTGCGGAACCTTCTCCGCACCCGCGGCCGCTCCTTCTGGAAGCCCTGGCAGAAGAGCCCTCTTCGCTCCGATTTCATCCGCGCTGACCGCGTGGCGCTGGCCTCCTACTACCGGCGCCATGGATTCCTCGATGCGAGGGTGGACAGCGTCGGGGTGCGGCCGGTGGGAACATCCGCGAAGAAGTGGGACGTCCACTTCTTCCTGACCGAGGGGCCACGGGCCGTCGTCGATTCGATCCGGATCACAGGGACCGGGCCCGTCTCGGAGGCGGAGTTCAGGGCCGCGCTTCTCTATCGGACCGGGTCGCCGCTCGATCTTCCGATCGTCCAGGCAAGCCGTGACTCGGTCGTCAACGTCTACGCCGAACGCGGCTACGTCCTTGCGCGGGTGGCCGACTCCCTCGAGGTCTACGACCATCGCGTGGCGATCTCCTACCGCGTGAATCCCGGCCCGAGGGTGGCCGTCGAGCGAATCAAGGTCGAGGGGACGCAGAAGACGAAGCCGTCCTACGTATCGCGGGAGATGCTGCTCCGCCAGGGAGACATTGTGCGCCGCTCCAAGCTCATCCTGAGCCAGCAGCGGATCTACGATTCGGGGCTCTACTCCGACGTGCAGATGGAGCTCGAGCCGATGGACAGCACGACCCGGCGAGCCGACCTCGTGGTCTCGGTGCGGGAGCAGAAGATGGGGTGGATCGACGCGGGGATCGGCTATGGAACGGTCGATCAGCTGCGGCTCACCGGGCAGTGGGGGCAGCGGAACATCTTCCGGTCGTCGATGCGATTCGTCGCGACCGGCCGCCTGGGGCTTCGGGTGCTCCAGAACCCGTTGCGCACGGTGTACGGCGACCGGAGGCTGGACGTCGCGCTGACCCATCCGTGGCCGCTCGGAGTGCGGATGCAGACAACCCTGGGCGCGTACACCGAGGACCAGCCCGTGATCGAGAAGACCGATCTTTTCCCGCTTCGTGCGTACGGCGGCTCGATCGTATTCGCGACGCCGTTCCTGCGCGACACCCGATCGTACACGTCCTACGAGCTGCGGCACGTGGTCCGGGACAGCGTCAGCATCGCCGCCGGGGGCGTGAGCTACACGACCAACCGGGTCGGCTTCACGTCCGAGCGCGACACGCGAAAGGACATCTTCAATCCGAAGCAGGGCGGCGACCTGCTTGGGAAGGTGGAGTTCGTGACCGGGTCGAGGCCTGGAGCCGGGGGCTTCGCGAACATCGGGGCCCAGGCCATAGGGTACCTCCCCCTGAAATCGGGAGTCGTCCTGGCGGCGCGGGTACGGGGTGGCTTCATCGAGCCATGGGGTGCCAAGTCGTCGACCGACTCCACGATCTCGATTCCGCGCGAGCTGAATGAAGTCCCCGTGGAAGATCGCTACCGCACGGGCGGGGCGTCGACCGTCCGTGGCTATCTTGAGAACGAGCTTGGGAGCCAGACGATCTTCGACTCGACCGGGGTCTCCCATGTCGAAGATCGAGGGGGACAAGTGCTGATCCTGGCCTCGGCCGAAATTCGCTTTCGCCTCATCTGGATCGTGTCGGGGGCGGCCTTCCTCGACGCGGGCAACGTCTGGGAGCGTCCGGAGGACATCAATCTCGGGAGAATTTTCAGTTTTGGAGGCGGAGCGGGGTATAACGACATGCGATACAGTGGAGGGGTAGGCGTTCGGATCGGGACGCCGGTTGGCCCCATTCGCTTCGACTACGGCTGGAAGATCCGGAGCCCCCGCACCCCCTTCGAGCCGGACTTGAGCGCTCGCCGCGGGGAGTTCCACTTCAGCCTGGGGTATCCCTACTGAGATGACCGACCGAGATCAGAAATCCGAAGAATCGACGGGCCAGGTCCGCGCCGCGGGCGGCAAGAGGCGCCCCGGACGGGCGCTGCGGTCCATTCGGGCCGCGCTGGTGGCGGCGCTATCGATCGCGATCCTCCTGACGGTCGGGTTCGCGCTTGTAGCGGGCCTTTTCGCCTCGGGCAACCCGAGCCTCTCGCGGCGGATCGTGGAAGAGATCAACCGCGCCATTGGCACCGATTCGACGCGCTTCGCGGGCGACCGCGTTCGCGGGACGATCCTGCGCGGGGCCGTGATCGAAAACCCGCGGCTCCTCGTGCGGACGCCCGGCGGGGAGATCACGTGGGCCCGCGCCCAGTCGCTGCGGGTGGACTACGATTTGGTTGCGCTCATCCTTGGGGGCTCCCGTGAACTGAGGGTCGCGCTCGAGGCCCCGCGGATCGACCTCGTGCACGATCGGAACGGCGACGTCGTCGTGCCGCGCTTCGCCCACCGCGAGCGCGGAGCCCCATCGGACCGGGAGACGCGGGTTGAGGTCGGGATCCAAAACGGCAGCTTCTCGATAGATCGCGGGGAGATCCGGTACGGCGGCATCAACGGCCACGCGACGCTCCGAGTCGGCGCGGGCCGTTCTGAGCTTCTGATTCGCGACCTGGCCGGATTGAGCCAGACCCCCGACCGTCCCGGCCGCCTCGAGGTGAGCGGGAGGGTCCTGGCCGACGGCGACGCGCTCCAAGCCGCGCCCCTCGAGATCGGATTTGGGAAGTCCCAGGTCACGGCTCGCGTGGGCTGGGATCTGACCGCCGGGCGCGTTCGCTCTGGAATGCTCTCACTGCATCCGCTCCACGTGGAGGAGCTTTCCCGAACGCTCCGGCTTCGCGGCTACGAGGGAACGCTTCGCGGCGACGTCACGTTCTCCGGCACCCCGAGCGAGGGAGAGGCGCGTGTGCGGCTCTCGGGCAAGTATGCGGGGGAGGCTGTCGATACGCTCATGCTCGACGCGCGGTCGCGCCCGGGTTTGGTGAGTCTTTCCGGACTCAAGCTTCGGGTTCGGGAAACGGAGGTGACCGGGGTCGCGACGATTCAGACCAGGGGCCTGCTCGAGGCGGACGTTGGCTTTCGCAACCTGAATCCCGCGCTCATTCCCTGGTGGAAGTCTCCGGAGGACATGCCCCAGGGCCTCTTGACGGGGGAGGCGCACGTCGAGGCGCGACGGGCGAAGCCGGTGCTTGACGCGACCTTCGCGGTGACCCTCGCGCCGAGCCGCTTCGGGCGCCTCCCCATCCAGCGCGCGTACTTTCACATTCGAAGACCGCCCGACGGATCGACCGCCATTGATAGCGGCTGGGCCGAGGTTCCGGGGGGCCGCCTCTTCGTCACCGGGAAGCTCGGGGCCGATCGAAAGGTCGATGCGCGGTTGAGCGGCACGCTGACCGATCTCGAGGAACTGAACTCGCTCCTCCACCCGGTTGACGCCCTTTCCGGATCCGGGCGCGTGACCGCGCAGATTTCCGGCCCGCTCGCGGCGCCGGCATTCAGCGCCCAGGCGACCCTCCTCCGGGCGACCCTCAAGAACGGTCTCGCCTGCGACACGATGACCGTGGAGGCGCAGGGGACGCTTCTTCCGAAGCTCGACCTTGCCGCGGTGGTTGGGGCGCGGGGGCTGAGCGCGGGCGGGCGCCCGCTAGGCGGCATGGAAGCGAAGGTGACCGGCGGTCAGACGCTCACGATTGCGAGCTACCGCCAGAGCCTCGGCGACACGGTCCTCACCCTCGGGGGCGCGGTTATCTTCGTCCCCGAGGGGGTACGTGCCCACCTCGACTCCCTGGCGCTTCAAGTGGGGCAGCACCGGATCCGGAGCCGCGGCTCGGTCCAGGTCACATCGCTCCAGGACCACATTCGGATCTCGAACCTGGCCTTCGACCTCGACCCGGGAACTTTGAGCGCCGACCTCGACTGGAATCCCTCGAAGGAGACGATCGACGCGCGTGGGAGGCTGGCCGGTTTGGACCTGAGCCTGATCTCGGCGCTTCAGCAAGGGCACCATCGGATCGCGGGGCTCGTCCGAGCGGAATTTCTCGCGTCGGGAGCGATCGGGGATCCCGACTGTTCGGTGCGTCTCGGCGTGGAACGTCCCGAGTACGCCGGCATCATCGGGGACAGCGCCACGCTCGATCTGGACTACGTCCCCGGCGTGCTGACGGTCCAGAAGGCCGATTGGCGCGCGGGGGACAGCCGCGTGGAGATCGCCGGATCGGTTCGACCTCGGCTCACCCTTGAGGAATGGTGGCGTTCGCTCGGCAAAGGGGAAGAGGCGTGGGCATCGCGCGCTGACCTTGCTCTCTCCGCGACGGTGGAGGGGCTCGATCTGAGCCGGATCGCGGAGGCGAACCCGAAGCTTCGATCGCTCGATGGGCGCGTTTCCACCAACGTGCGGGTGTCCGGAACGCCCGCGGCGCCGAAATTCGATCTGGATGGCCATGCGCCGAAGATCGGCTTTCGCGGGGTGGAAGGCGAAATCGTCGCTCTCTCCCTCGCCTATGAAAATCGCCGGCTCCGCATCGAGCGCTTCGACTTCAAGCAGGGGGATGCGGTCTCCAAGATTCACGGCGAGATTCCGGTAGATCTCTCGCTCTATGCGACCGAGCGCCTCATCGATAACGCGCCGCTCGCGGTCTCCATCGACGTGCCGGGCGGAGATCTCTCGATCCTGCCGGCCCTGATGCCGGATATCGCCTCGAGCAGCGGTCGGCTGACGGCCACCGCGGAGGTCGGCGGCACGACGCGGAATCCGCACGTGACGGGAACCCTCAAGGTTGACGACGGAAAGCTACGTTTGGCCGGGAGGGACGAGATCTTGGAGGGGATCGCGATGGAAGCCACGTTCGACCAGGAGCGGCTCAACGTGACCAAGGCCACGGCGCGCCAGGGGAAGCGCGGCAAGCTCAGCATGACCGGATGGTGGCGATGGCCGAGCGGACCGCCCCCGCCCGGCGAGCCGCCGGCGGTTGGTCCGCGCGGAGAGTACGCGCTCAAGCTCAAGGCGACCGACTTCACCACGACGGATCGGGAAACGTACCTCTTCCGGCTGACGGGAGAGTTCAACATCGTCAATGCCAAGAATCCGCAAGGGGCTCCTGCTCCCTGGATCACCGGACACGCCGTGATCTCGAAGGGCGAGCTCACGCTCGATCTGTCGCGCCCTCCCGGCGAGCCGGGCGAGCCGCTCCCGTATCTCTACAATGTGAGCGTGGACATACCGGGGAACGTGTTCTATCGGACTCTCGACGCCGAGGTCGAGGTGCAGAGCGACGGGAGCCTCATTTTCAAGAATGAAGGGAACGGCGACCTGGCCCTCGGCGTCCTGAACGTGAAGGGCGGAAAGTACTACGTCATGACGCGGCAGTTCCGGAATCTCCAGGGGACGGTCAATTTCAACAGTCCCGATCGGATCGATCCCGAAGTGAACATCACGGCCGAGACGTCTCTTCCCACCGCGAGCGGAACGCGCTCCGTCTACCTGGCGCTATCGGACCGTGTCTCTCGACTCAAAGTAAGGGTCTACGACGACGCGGGGACCCCCCCGGACGCGCTCTGGAAAGCGCTCGCCCTGGGGCAGTTCTCGACCACCGGCGGGCTTGGGGTATCGACCGCTGGGGCCGGCACCAGCCAGGAGCTGAGCGGCGTGACGCTGCCGATCTCCAACTACCTATTCCAGAACGTGGAGCATTGGCTCGGCGGCAGCGGGTTCATCGATACGATCGATCTGCGCTCGGGGGCGAACCCGACGAGCACAAGTCAATCGGGCGGCGCTCCGATCAGCCTGGTGGGAGTTGGAAAATACGTGACCCCCGAGTTCTATCTCAAGTACTCTCGCGACTTCTCGGGATTCGGGGAAGAGCAGATCAACGCCGATTACCGCGTCAATCGCTTCCTACTGCTGAAGGGCCAGCAGATCCATCGGCAAAGCACCCCGGGCAACTTGCCGACGCAGGAGTACAACCTCGACCTCAAGGTCCGGCTGGAGTACTGAAATTCCCGTGGAATTGAATTCGGTTCAGCGGCAGGCCGTGGAGCATCCTGGAGGCCCCCTGCTGGTCCTGGCCGGAGCGGGAAGCGGGAAGACGCGGGTCCTGACGGGGCGGATCGCGCACCTGATCCAAGAGAAGGGCGTCCCGGAGGGGGCGGTCCTCGCGTTCACCTTCACCAACAAGGCGGCGCGCGAGATGCGGAGCCGCGTCGAATCGCTGCTCGGAGGGGACGATCTCCGGGTCTGGCTGGGCACGTTCCACGCAACCTGCGTCCGCATTCTCCGCCGCCATGCGGAATCGCTCGGCTACCCGCGCGGGTTCGTGATCTACGATACCGACGACCAACGGACGCTCCTGCGCGAGCTGCTTCGCGGGGTGGGCAGCGATGACCGCGCGCTCACACCGGCCGCGGCCGGCGCGAGAATCTCGCGCTTGAAAAACGACGGGGTCACGCCCGAACAGTTCGACGAGTCGGCGCGCGGCCCGATCGACCGGCGCCTGGCCCCGATCTACGCCCAGTACGCCAAGGCCCTCCGAGACCGGGCCGCGATGGACTTCGACGACCTTCTTCTCTACACGGTCCGGCTCTTCGATCTGGATGAAGGGGTTCATCGGCAATACGCGGAGCGCTTTCGTCATGTCTTGGTGGACGAATATCAGGACACGAACGGGATCCAGTTCGAGCTGATCGAGCGACTCTGCCGGGCGCATCGGAATCTCACGGTCGTGGGCGACGACGACCAATCGATCTACGGATGGCGCGGCGCGGACGTGGCGAACATCCTCTCCTTTGAGCAGCGATACCCGGAGGCCACGATCTTGAGGCTGACGCAGAACTACCGCTCGACACAGACGATCCTGCGCGCGGCGAACGGCGTCGTCCGGAACAACGCCGGCCGCAAGGAGAAGGAGCTCTGGACCGAGAACGCGGTGGGGGAGCCGTTGACGCTCCACGTCCTCCCCGACGAGGAGGCGGAGGGAGAGAAGGTGGTCTCCATTCTCCTCGAAGGCCGGCGCAAGCAGGGGCGGTCGAATCGGGACTTCGTCGTTCTCTATCGGACCAACGCCCAGTCGCGCGCGGTGGAGAACGCGCTTCGCCGCTCCGCCATTCCCTACCAGCTGACCGGGGGAATCTCGTTCTACGAGCGGCGCGAGGTGAAGGACGTGCTCGCCTATCTGCGGGTCCTCGTGCAGCCGCGAGACACGGTATCGTGGTTCCGGGTCTTGAACGTCCCGCCGCGCGGGATCGGAAAGACGACCCTAGATCGGCTCCGCGATTTCATGGAAGAGCGCGGTCTCTCCGTCCCGGACGCGATCGGGTATCCCGACCTATCGGCCGCCATCGGCGCGACCTCGGCGCGGAAGCTCACCGAGGCGGCGTACCGGTTTGAGTCGCTCCGCGAGCTTCTGACGCTGCCGCCCGCGGTCTGCGTCGCAGAACTTCTGGCGAAGATCCGCTTCCGCGAATACCTCCTCGAGGAAAATCCCTCGGAAGCCGCCGAGCGGATCGAGAACGTCGAGGAGCTGATCGCGGGGGCGGAGGCCTATGCCCGGCGCGCCGAGGAGCCGACCCTCGATGGTTTCCTCGCCGAAGTGTCGCTCTTGACGGACGTCGACCTGTGGAACGACGCCGACGACACCGTGAATATCATGACGATCCACGCCGCCAAGGGGCTCGAGTTCCCGGTCGTTCTGGTCGTCGGGTTGGAAGAGGGTCTCCTGCCGCACGCCTCCTCGTTGGAGGATCCGAAACAGCTGGAGGAAGAGCGGCGCCTCTTCTACGTCGCGCTGACGCGGGCCCAGTCGGAGGTGCGGCTTCTCCACGCGACGTATCGCCGGGCGTGGAACGCCTCGGGAGGCGGTATCTCCCGTTTCGTCTCCGAGATCCCGGCCGACTGCGTCGTGATCGAACAGGGCGATCCCTGGGGAGCGCCGCGGCCCCGATCGGTGCGACGGCCGTCGGCTCCGCCGTCCGCCGGGTTCCCGAGCCCGGTCGGAGTGCGGGTGCTTCACCCGCAGTTCGGCGAAGGCGTGGTTGTGGCGTGCGAGGGGATGGGAGAGCGCGCCAAGCTGACCGTCCAATTCCGGCGCGCCGGGATCAAGAAGATCCTCGCCGCCTTCGCGGAGCTGAGCCATGCCGATTGACCGGGGAACCGTCCAGAAGATCGCCGCCCTCGCCCGGCTCCAAGTGGAGCCGGCCGAAGAGGAACGGTACGTGCGCGAGCTTCAGGCGATCTTGTCGTACGTCGAGCAGCTCCAGGCGCTCGACGTCACGGGGATCGAGCCGACCAGCACGGTGATCGCCGGCGCGCCTCCCGCGCTCCGCTCCGACGAGGAGCGGCCTTGCGACGTGCGCGACGACGTGCTCGCGCAGGCCCCCGACCGCGAGGACGATTACTTCCGGGTGCCGCGCGTCGTATGAGCCGGGCCTTGGCGCAGGAGTCCGCCGAAAGCTTGGGGCGCTCGGTCGCCGCCGGCGAGCGGAGTGCGGTCGAGGTCGCCCGCGCGTTTCTGGCGCAGGCCGGTCGGACCGCGAAGCGCCTCGGCACCTATCTCCACCTCGATCCCGAGTCGATCGTCGCCGCCGCGGCCGAGGTCGACGCGCGGCGCAAGGGCGGCCAGCCGCTGGGGGCGTTGGCCGGCGTCCCGGTCGCGATCAAGGACAACATCTGCGTGCGCGGCGTCCCGACGACCTGCGGCTCTCGGATGTTGGAGCGCTTCCGCGCGCCGTATGACGCCCACGTGATCGGCCGCCTCCGCGAGGCCGGTGCGGTCCTGTTCGGGAAGACGAACTGCGACGAGTTCGCGATGGGCTCTTCGACCGAGAACTCCGCGTACCAGCCGTCTCGGAATCCGTGGGACCTGGCGCGCGTTCCGGGAGGATCGAGCGGGGGTTCGGCCGCCACGGTGGCGGCGCGGGAAGTCCCCCTTGCGCTCGGCTCGGATACCGGGGGATCGGTCCGGCAGCCGGCGGCATTCTGCGGGGTGGTCGGGCTCAAGCCGACGTACGGCGCGGTTTCCCGGTACGGGCTCGTGGCGTTCGCGTCGTCTCTGGATCAGATCGGCCCCTTCGCCACGTGCGCCCGCGACGCGGCGCTTCTGTTCAACGCGATCGCCGGACCCGATGGGAACGACATGACGAGTCGCCCCGAGACCCGCCGAGTCTCGCTCGAAGGCCTCGAGCGCGGGGTACGCGGCCTCAAGATCGGAATCGCGCGTGAGCTCTTGGGCGACGGGCTCGACCCGGAAATCCACGCCGCGTTCGACGCCGTCTCGAAGTGGCTCGTCGCGGAGGGAGCCTCCGTGATGGACGTGGAGCTGCCGCACGCGCGGTACGCGATCGCAACGTACTACCTGATCGCGCCGGCGGAAGCCTCGAGCAATCTCGCCCGCTACGACGGCGTCCGCTACGGGCTGCGCGTTCCGGCCGCGAATCTCCGTGAAATGTACGAAGCGACGCGCGGACGAGGATTCGGAC
>JBGPMG010000066.1:0-11883 GCA_041486815.1 Candidatus Eiseniibacteriota bacterium
GCTGGTGGGCCGCGCCTGCCGGATCCTCGAGGAGAACTCAGGGGAGCGGGTCACTCTAACCGCGCTTGCCCAGGAACTCGGCATGAGCCCGCACCACTTTCAACGCACCTTCAAGCGGGCGATCGGAATCTCGCCCCGACAATATGCCGACGCGCTTCGGCTCGGACGGCTCAAGAAGCGACTCCAGGGAAAGGACTCCGTCACCATGGCGATGTA
The DNA here is from genome assembly GCA_041486815.1 of Candidatus Eiseniibacteriota bacterium. Classification (GTDB taxonomy): domain Bacteria; phylum Eisenbacteria; class RBG-16-71-46; order SZUA-252; family SZUA-252; genus WS-9. Next base: position 217 of record JBGPMG010000066.1, read on the forward strand.
CGAAGCAGGATACGGCTCGGCCAGCAGGCTCTACGAGACGTCGACGGCCCGACTGGGGATGACCCCGGGCGCCTACCGCGAGGGGGGTCGAGGGGCGCGGATCCGGTACGCCGTGGCCGACAGCTCAATCGGTAGACTCCTCGTCGCGGCGACCGAGCGGGGAATCTGCAGCGTGAGGATCGGAGAGTCGGAGAAGACCATGGCCAAGGAGCTGGGCCGGGAATTTCCCGCCGCGACGATCCACCGCGATCGGGACGGGCTCGCGACATGGGTCGAGCGTTTGGTCCGGCACATCGAAGGCCGCGCGCCGGAGCTCGACCTGCCGGTCGATATCAAAGCGACCGCGTTCCAGTGGCGGGTCTACGAGGCTCTCCGCTCGATCCCCTACGGGGAGACGCGCACCTACCGCGAGGTCGCTCGATCGATTGGGGCGCCTCGAGCCGCGCGCGCCGTGGGCCGTGCCTGCGCGACCAACCCTGTCGGAATCGTGATCCCCTGCCACCGCGTGGTGCGGGAGGGCGGTGGACTCGGCGGCTACGCCTGGGGGCTTCCGATCAAGAAGCAGTTGCTGGAATCGGAGCGTCGAGGAGCCGCCCGAGCTCGGCGGCGCTCGTGACCGGCGCGCGGCAGGCGTAGTTCTCGCACACGTACGCCGCGGCGGCCCCCGCGATCGGCGCCTGCGCCGCAACGAACGGCGCCAGGCGATGGAGCGTCTTGGCCTCCGACGGCAAGTTCCACAGCAAGACTTTCCGCGGCAAGAATCGCCCCTCGACTTCACGCACCATCGCACGCGCTTCGGCGTCCGTCCGCTCCCCGGCGATCACGATCTCGCGCGCCGGTCCGAGGGCGAAGTCGAGCGCGCCAAGGAGCTGCGTGTGCGCGGTGGGCGCCCTGGAGGCCGTCCCGGAGAACGCCTCGAAGATCGCCGCGGCGCTCCGCTCCAATCCCGGATCGCCGGTGGCTCGGCCGAGGCGCAAGAGCACGAGCGCGGCGACCGAATTTCCCGAGGGTGCCGCGCCGTCGTAGATCTCCTTGGCGCGGGCCAGGAGCGCTTCGCCGTCCTCTCCCGTGAAGAAATATCCCCCCGCCCCAGGGTCCCGAAAGAGACGCTCCATCTCGCGGACCAGCCGGAGCGCCGCGTCCAGGTGGCGCGGGGCGAAGGTGGCCTCATAGAGCTCGAGCAGCCCCCACGCCAAGAACGCGTAGTCATCGAGGTAGGCCGGGTAGGCCGCCTCGCCGTCCCTAAATCGCGCGAGCAGGCGGCCGTCCTCGCGCACAAGCTTTGCCGACACGAAGTCGAGGGCCCGCTCGGCCGCCTTCGCGTATGACGGATCGTCGAAGGCCTGGGCCGCCTTGGCGAGCGCGGCGATCATGAGGCCGTTCCACGCGGTGAGGACCTTGTCGTCCTTGTGCGGGTGGACGCGGCGCTCGCGGGCTTCGAAGAGCTTCTTCCGTGCCGCCTCGAGCCTTCGCGCCAGCTCCGCGGGCTCGATCCCGAGCTCCCCGGCGATCGCGGCCGGATCCTCGTCCAGGTGCGCGATGTTCGTTCCCGGAATGCTACCCGTCGTTTCGTCCCGCCAGTTCCCGTCCGCCTCGATCTGATAGGCGCGGCAGTAGAGAACGGCTTCCTCGGCTCCGAGAATTACCTCGATCTCGGAGCGCCGCCAGAGATAGAACTTCCCCTCTACACCCTCGCTGTCCGCGTCCTCCGCCGAATAGAACGCCCCCTCAGGGGAGGTCATGTCTCGCAGGACGTACGCGGCGATCTCCCTCGCTACCGCCCCGTAGAGCGGGTTCCCGGTGGCCTGGTAGGTCTCGACGTACGCGATGATCAGAAGCGCCTGGTCGTAGAGCATCTTCTCGAAGTGCGGCACAAGCCATTCGCGGTCGGTGGAATACCGATGGAACCCGAAGCCGACGTGGTCGTAGACGCCGCCGCGCCGCATCGCCTGCAGGGTGGCCTCGACCATTTCGAGGGCGCGCGGATCGCCCGTGCGGAGCCAGTAGCGAAGGAGAAAGGTGAGAACGTGGGGGGTCGGGAACTTGGGTGCGCTCCCGAAGCCGCCGCGCTCCTCATCAAATCGCGACGCCAGCTGGTCGAAACCCAAGCGTAGGGTCTCCGCGCCCATCGCCCCTCCGGGGCTGCCCCCGAACTGCGGCTGGATCTCCCGGGTGATCTGCTCAGCGGCCTCCGCCACGCGGTCCCGCTGCTGCTCCCAGGCCGCGACGACCTGGTAGAGAATGTCCTTGAGCCCCGGCCGGCCGAAGCGGGCGTCGGGGGCGAAGTACGTGCCCGCGAAGAAGGGACGCCGGTCCGGGGTCAGGATCACCGTGAGCGGCCACCCCCCGCTCCCGGTCAGCGCCTGGCAGACGGTCATGTAGATCTGGTCGACGTCCGGCCGCTCCTCGCGGTCGACTTTGATCGGCACGAAGTGTTGGTTCAGGATCCGGGCGACGTCCTCCTGCTCGAACGACTCCCGCTCCATGACGTGGCACCAGTGGCACGTCGAGTAGCCGATGGAGAGGAAGATCGGCCGGTCCTCGCGGCGGGCGATTTCGAACGCTTCCTCGCCCCACGGATGCCAGTCGACGGGATTGGACGCGTGCTGAAGGAGGTAGGGGCTCTTCTCGCGCGCGAGGCGGTTTTGGTGCGGGGCGCCGGTCACCCGACGCGCTCGATCACGCCCCCCGCGACGACGCGGTCACTTTCGTAGAGGACCAGCGACTGGCCTGGGGTCATGGCGCGCTGCGGCGCGTCAAAGCGGATGTCGGCGAGCCCGTCGTCAAGCGGCGTGAGAACCGCGGGCGCGGGCTCGTGCAGGTAGCGGATTTTCCCGTCGAGCGCGATCGGGCCGGCCGGGGCGTCCCCGGACGTGTAGGAGACGCGGGCGATCCGGGCGTCGCGCTGGAAGAGCGCATCCTCCCGGTCGACCTCCACCGTTCCGGTCGCGGCGTCGATCTTCGTGACGTAGAGGCGCTCCTTCGCCGAAACCTGGACTCCGCGGCGCTGGCCGATCGTGAAGGCGTGGATTCCCTCATGGCTGCGAAGCGCCCGCCCCGAAGCGTCGCGGACCTCCCCGCGCGGAGAGGCCGCGAGGCGCTCCGGGAATCGCTCCTTCATGAAGTCGGTGTAGCTCCGCCCTTCGACGAAACAGATGTCCTGGCTCTCGCGCTTGTCCGCCACCAAGAGCCCGTGCTCGCGCGCGGCGGCTCGGACTTCCTCCTTGGACCAATGCCCGATCGGGAAGAGGGACTTCCGGAGCACGGCCTGCTTCAGGCCCCAGAGGACGTACGACTGGTCCTTCGCCCCCTCCCGCGCCTTCAAGAGAGTGGCGCGCCCCTCCTCGTCGAATCCACGGCGCGCGTAGTGCCCCGTCGCGACGTAGTCGCAGTCGAACCGGTCCGCGGCGCGCATCAGCTCTCCGAACTTGAGCCAGTTGTTGCACTGGACGCAGGGGTTCGGCGTGCGCCCGCGCAGGTACTCGCCCACCAGATCCTCGATGACGTGCTCGCGAAAAGCATCCTCGAGGTTCAGGACGTAGTGGGCGAATCCCATGCGGTGCGCCACGGCGCGGCAGTCGTCGATCGCTTCGAGCGTGCAGCAGCCCCGGCTGGGAGAAGGGCCCTCCGAATAGCACCAGAGCTTCATCGTCACGCCGATCACGGTATGCCCGCCGGCGGAGAGGATCGCGGCGGCGACGGAGCTGTCGACCCCGCCGCTCATGGCGACGAGCACGGTCGAGGGTCGATCCGGAAGGAAGTTCTGCATGTCCCGCGAAGTCCGAGCGCTAGGAGGCGAGCGTCGGAGAGCCCCGGCGGAGCTTCTCGACGGCGCCGGGCAGGATCTCGAGTACGCGGTCGATGTCGGCCTCTGTGGTTGATCGGCCGAGGCTGAAGCGGACCGCCGTCTGCGCCACGTTCGCGGGAACCCCCATCGCGAGAAGCACGTGCGATGGATGCGACGAGCCGGCCTTGCAGGCGGCGCCGCTCGAGACGGCGATGCCCTTCATGTCGAGCGTGAGGATCAAATGCTCCCCTTCCGCGCCGACGAACGAGATGTGCGCGGTATTGCAGACCCGGGGCGCCGCGGCGCCGTGGCGGACCACGTGCGGCACCTTGGCTTCGATGCCGGCCTCAAGCCGGTCGCGGAGCGCGGCGACGCGCGTCGTGGTCGCGCCCAGATCCGACGCGGCCAGTTCGCAGGCTCTTCCCAGGCCGACGATCGCGGGGACGTTCTCCGTCCCGGCGCGGCGGCCCTTCTCGTGCTCTCCGCCCACCTGCATCGGCGTCGGCCGGAATCCACGCTTGATAAAGAGCGCGCCCGCGCCCTTCGGCCCGTAGAACTTGTGCGCCGTGATCGTGAGCATCGTGGCCTGCCACGCGCCGACGTCGATCGGGATCTTCCCCGCGGCCTGCACGGCGTCGGTGTGGAACGCCACGCCCTTCGCGGCGCAGATCGCGCCGATTTCCGCCATCGGCTGGATCACGCCCGTCTCGTTGTTCGCCGCCATCACCGTGACGAGGACCGTTTCGGGCCGGATCGCCGCCTCGATCGCCTGAGGCGTGACGCGCCCGTCGGCGGCCGGCGCGACGCGCGTGACCTCGAACCCCTCCATTTGCTCTAGGAAGTCCCCCGCGTGCCGCACCGCGTCGTGCTCGATCGCGGTGGTGATGACGTGACGCCCCTTTCCGCGAAGCGCCCGCGCCGCGCCGATCACCGCGAGATTGTCCGACTCGGTCCCGCCGCTCGTGAAGACGATCTCGCCTGGGGTCGCCTTGAGGAGCGCGGCGACCTGTGCGCGCGACTCCTCGACCGCACCGCGTGCCTCCTGCCCGTACGCGTGGACGCTGGACGCGTTTCCGTACTGTTCCAGGAAGTATGGCCTCATCGCCTCGAAGACCTCGGGGCGGATCGGCGTCGATGCGTTGTGGTCAAGGTAGATACGCGCCATGAAGATCTCCGGTGGACCGGGAATCCGTTCCAGGTGGGTGTCCCTAAGTCTATCAAAATCAACGGGCCGGACGCAACGGCGCCCGGCCCGAGGAGCGCTCTACGGTCGCTGTATTACTGTTTCTGGCCCTGCGCGGAATCGGCCGGAGCCGTCTCCTTCGCCGGGCTCTTTGCGGTCTCGGCCGCCTCCTCCCCGGCTTCGTGGGCCTTGTGCTCCGCGGCCTTCGCCGCGGCAGGAGTCTTGTCGGCCTGTGCCTTGGCCGCAGCAGCCTTCTTATTCGCCTCGGTCATCGCGGAGGCCCCGACTCCCTTCGCCTTCGCCATGGGTACCGCCTTCTCGGCCTGCGCCTTCGCGAGCGCGGCGGATCGCGGCATGATCTTCACCGACTTGAGCGTGGTCCACTCGAGCGGCTTCGACTGCTCCCCGCCCATCATTGGATTCGGCCCGACCGGCGTATTGGCGATGTCGTTCAGCACGGACATCCCGTCGATCAGGTGCCCGAACGCTGTGTACTTGCCGTCGAGGAACGCCGCCGGGCCGTGCATGAGGAAGAACTGCGAGCCGGCCGAATTCGGCGTCCCGCTGTTCGCCATCGAGATGACGCCGGGGAGGTGCTTGTGGGCGTTGAACTCGTCCTTGATCTTGTAGCCTGGGTCCCCGGTGCCGAGATCGGGAGCCTTGGGATTCTTCGACTTCGGATCGCCCCCCTGGATCATGAAGTTCTTGATGATCCGATGAAAGCCCGTGCCGTCGAAGTAGCCCTGGCGCGCGAGCTTCTTGAAGTTCGCGACCGTCTGGGGCGCGTCCTTCTCCCAGAACTCGATCACCATCCGTCCCTTCGTCGTCTCGAGCACGGCGACCTCGTCGGCGGGCTTCGTTACGGCTTCCTTCACGGCGGCCTCTTTCGAGGCGGCCTCTTTCGCGGGGGCCGCCTTCGCCGCCGCGGCGGGTTCCTCCGCCCAGGCAAGGGACGCGGTCAGAACTCCGGCGGCAATGACAAGCCCTAGGGCGCGAGCTGGTGCGTGAAGCATTGATCCTCCTTGATTCGGGTGAAATCGATCCACGTCAATCTCCACTTTTTTCCTTTGATTTGAGCAGGCGGACGATGCGCCGCTGGCGCTCTAGCTCGCGCTTCGCCGATTCGGCGTAGGCCGGGTCGTTGAGGACGGTCTCGAACACCGGGATCGCCTCTTCATGGCGGCCCAGCTTGTCCAGCGCCTGGGCCCAGCAGAAACGGAGGCATGCGCTCGAGGAGTCCTTGGCGAGACCCTCGCGTGCCACCTCGATCGCCCGTTGGTAGCGATTGGCCTCGTAGTAAGCATAGGCCATGTTGCAGTAGACCCCCTTGTAGTTCTCGGGATCGATTCTCACGACGTCCCGAAACAGCTCCACCGCGCGGTCAACACGGTTCGACTTCGCGTACGCCTGCGCGAGGTAGTACCGATCGACCGTGCCGAGGGAGTCGCCGACCGCTTCGTAGTGCTTGATGGCGACCGGAAAGCGCTCCAACTTGAAGTTGACCCAGGCGAGCTGCTTCTTCGCATCTACGTCGAGCGGGGCCAGCTTCAATACTCGGTTGTAGGCAGAGGCCGCCTCCGCGTAGAGCCCGGCCCTGACGGCGCAAGTAGCGAGGCTCTTTGCGATCTCGGTGCTGCGGGGATCCAGCTCGGAGGCCTTGTAGTGCGCGGCGAAGGCTTCCGGAGTGTTTCCCTCCCGCGAGTAGACCTCTCCGATCTGTCGGTACGCCTGCGCCAGCGTGGCCGTGTTTCCCTTCGCAAGCCGGATCGCGTCCGTACAGACGCTCTTCGCCTCGCCGTATTCCCCGATTTCGGTGAGGGAGTGAGCCAGGGCGAGCCGCGAGTCGATGTCGGTGGGTGCGAGCGCCACGGCCTGGCGGTACGCGGATGCCGCGCGCGCCACGTCGCCTGTGGCCGCGTAGGCGTCCCCCAGAGCGCGGAGCGCCGTGACCATCTGGGTCGAGACCCGGGTCGCCCGCTCCAGGTGCGCGACCCCTTCCGAGTACTGGCCGCGAGCCACTTCCACCTGCCCGAGGCCCGCGACGGCATCGAGGTCGTTCGCGTCGGCCTCGAGTGCCAGCCGGAACTCCCGCTCCGCGGCTTCCAGGTTCCCACGTTTGAGAAAATCTCGACCGACCGCGACGTGGGCCTTGGCCGACGTCGAGGCTTCCGCCGCCTTTGCAGGCGCCCCCATCATGGTGTTCGGGCCCTCCTGGCGCGGCCCGTTGGCAGAACAGCCGACCGCCGCACAGAGAGCCGCGAGGCACAGGGTCCGCACTGTTCTCGACGCGAATCGCTGTGGCATGTCTGACCGCCTCCCTGGGTTGGAATTTCGGGCGCGCGTTCCGCGCGGACGAAGTTGGCTCAATGACTCCCGGGCGATTGGCCCGGGGGTGTGGTCGAGTTCTGAGGTGTGCTCGCCTTCTGCTGGTCGAGGAAGTCCTGCAGGACCTGGATGCTGCTGCGGGCGCTCTGGGCGATCACGGCCGTGGAGTCGATCGTCACCACCTTCTGCCAGTAGTTGATCGCCTCCCTATAGATCTGGGCGTCGGCGAACGCCACGCCCATGTTGTAGATCGCTTCCTGACTCCTGGGATCGATCCGAAGCGCCTTCCGGTAGAGGGCGGTCGCGTCGGAGATGCGGCCCATTCCGTATTGCGAATTTCCGAGGTTGCAGAGAGCGCGCACGTTCGTGGAGTCGATCGCCAACGCCTTCTTGTAATCCGTGATTGCCTCGTCCGACTTGCCCATTTCCGCCTGAATGAGACCCAGGCTGACCCACGCGTCTGGAATCGGGGGGGTAAGCTGGGTCGCGTGCGTGAACGCCGCCGTCGCATCGTCCCGGCGGCCCGTCTGGATGTAGTAGTTCCCGAGGTTGTAGTGGGCCGCCCCGTCATTCGGGTCGAGCTTGATGGCCTTCTTGAACTCCTTGGCGGCGTCCTCGGGGCGCTTCAGGTCCATGTAGACGGCACCGAGGCTCACGTGCGTCACGGAAAGGTTCGGCGCGAGCGTCGCCATCTTTTGGAATGCCACGAGGGCGTCTTTCGGTCGACCCGCGCGCCGGTAGGCCGAGCCGAGGGCGAGGTAGGATGCGGGGTCCTTGGGCGAGCTCCGGATGAGCGCCTGCGCCTGCTCGATCGACAATACCTGCTGCGCCGAGGTCGCCGCGGGCTTCGGGGGCGAGGAATCCGCAGGCTTCGGGGGCGAGGAATCGGCAGATTGGGCGAGCGCCGTCCCCACCAGCGCAAAGAGCGCGGCGGAGGCGATCAGAGCTAAGGGGAAGAGGCCGGGGCGCTTGGCGTTCATGAATTTGGGCTCTCGTAGGCCGGAGAGCGTCGGCAACGCTATCCACTCCGTACCCCGAAGTCAACCCGGTTCTCCCCCGCGCCTCCCCATGCGGCCGCCGAATCGGAGCTCGCCGCCTCGGCAAGCGGCCACCTATGGAGCGAGAGCGCGGTCCACGCCTGATCTCAGCGTCGACTCGGTTCCTCGGGATTGCTTCATGCCGGATGATCGCCCGAACGTCCGCAACCTTTGTAAATGGTGCCGTGCGGCCGGCGCCAGTCGGGCTCTCCAGAGTCTTTGGCCTTCGCTAAGACCTTTGTTTGCACCAAATCCTCGTCCTGCACTCCTTTGGCACAATGAATGCGGTAGCGATGCTTGACTGGGATACTCCGCAACTCGACTTCTCCTGGAGGGTGTATGCAAAAGGTCACTATTCGAATCCTGCTGTGTGTCGCCTTTACGTGCCTCGCGGTACCCGCCCCTAGTTTCGCGCAAACCTCCTGCAACGTGACGGCGCCTTCAAGCGCCGGGGTCAACCAATCGTTCACGCTCTGCGGCCCAACCGGTCGCGGTTACACCTACGAATGGTACGGTCCCGGACTTGGGTCCAATGGCGGAGCACGATGCGTTTCAGCAAGCGTGGCGAGCGTCGGCACGTTCGAGTTCCTCCTTGTCGTCAAGCTCAACGGCACCGAGGTCGATCGCTGCACGAAGGTCGTCAACATTGGTGGGAGCACAGGCGGTGCCGGATCCTGCGCGATCACCGGTCCGACATCGATCGACGCAGGTGCGAGCGCGCAGCTATGCGCCCCCAATGACGGCATCCACTCCTACACGTGGACCGGGCCGAACGGCTTTACAGCCACGAGCGCCTGCATCACGGTGGGAGAGGAAGGCACGTACTTCCTGACAAGCAGGAATTCCTTTACCCGTAGCACCCGCCAGTGCACTCACCATCTGACCGTGACGGGTCAGACCAACGGGAACTGCGGCATCACAGGGCCGACGACGATCACGGAAGGATCTTCCGTGCAGCTGTGCGCACCGTCCGAGTACAACACCTCGTACCGCTGGACCGGGCCTCAGGGCTTCACCGCCTCCACCCGCTGCCTCACGGCGGATGCGGCCGGGACCTACGTCGTCACCATGCGAAACCTGACTTCCGGGCAATCCGAACGCTGCAGCCAGACCCTCGACTTTTCCAATTACGGTGCGGGAGACAACCAAAACCCCGGAGACAACCAAAACGCCGATGAGGCCGTATGGGACAACTGCCCTCGCAATCTGCAGTTTTGGCGCGGCGCGTTCGGGAACAACCAATCAGGCGACGCGACCAATGGCCTCACGCAGGCCGATTTTCAGACAATCGCGCGGCGCGTCGACGAGCGTTCCACGTACTTCAACTGGAGCAATGATCTGGTCGGGTTGCGGCAAGCGCTCAGCCCCGGTCAATCATTGACCCGTCGCAAGCAAGTCGCGCGTCAATATGCGACTCTGCTCGCCAACATCGTCACCGGCGAGCTCAACCTTGGGCTCCAAGGAGGCCAAGGTATCGGACTCGACCTGAATACCAGCGTGAACTATGGCGGAGCGACGACCCTGCGAGATCTGATTGTTGTGGCCGACCGCATGCTTAGGGCGAACCGCGGGAACTACTCGAAGCTCAACGCCACGCTAACGGCGATCAACAGCGGCCGGGGAATCGGGTCTGTGTGCGAATGATCTCAGCGCCGAGATAGGCGCGGCTAGCGCAACGCAGGGAGGCGCGTCAGTCGTCGAGGACCGCCAGGTCGAGCTGGCGCCGTCTGCCGCTGAATAGCCGGCCTTGTTGCCGTTCGGCGAGACCCCGCAGCGAGGGGCCCCCCTCACGGACTTCCCGCCGGCATTCGGTACTGCAGCCCCTCCGCGACATGCTCGGGGCGGACGGTCTCGGAGCCGGCCAGATCGGCAATGGTTCGGGCCACGCGCCGCACGCGAATCACGCCACGGGCGGTTATCCCCAACGTTTCCGCCGCGCGCCTGAGAAGCTGCCGGGACTCGGTATCGAGCAGAGCGACCCTCCCCAGCTCCCTCGTGGTCAACGCCGCATTCCTCCCCTCGGAAGGGGTCCGGGCCAAAGCGGCGGCGCGTGCACGAACGACGCGCTCCCGCACCGCGGCCGACGGCTCCCCCGCCTCCCCCGCGAAGAGGTCGTCCATGGGCACCGCGGGCACCTCGAGGATCAGGTCGATCCGATCGAGGATCGGGCCCGATATCTTGGACCAGTAGCGCGTCACAAGATCGGCGGGGCAACGGCACGCCCTGCGCGGATCACCCCGAAACCCGCACGGGCAGGGATTCATGGCCGCCACGAGCGAAAAGGAGGCCGGAAAGGTCACGGATCCGCCGACCCGGGCGACGGCCACCACCCGCTCTTCGATCGGCTGGCGAAGCGCTTCGAGCGCGTCCCGACGGAATTCCGGCAGCTCGTCGAGGAAGAGGACGCCCCGGTGCGCGAGGCTGGCTTCGCCTGGGTAGGGTCCGCGGCCGCCGCCGACCAACCCAGCGGGGGAAATCGTGTGGTGCGGCGCGCGGAACGGAGGGGACTGGATCAACCCCGCGCCGGGCGGGAGGCGCCCCGCCACCGAATGGATCGTGGTGACCTCGACCGCATGATCCGGCGCGAGAGGGGGAAGAATCCCAGGAAGCCGCCTCGCGAGCATCGTCTTCCCCGCGCCAGGGGGGCCGACGAGAAGGAGGTTGTGCCCGCCCGCCGCGGCGATCTCGAGTGCGCGCCGCGCGAGGCCCTGGCCGCGGACTTCAGCCAGATCGGCGGGTGATGCGTCCGCAGGCGGAACCATCCCTTCGCACCGATCGACTGCCGCCGATCGATGTCCCACTCCGAAGGCTGGCCGAGCCGGCCGCAGTCCTCCATGGAGTGTTTCATCCCCCCGGAAGGCGGCGAGCGATTCGATCGGCTCGATCGGGACGCCCTGAAAGGCGCGAGCCTCAGCAACATTCTCGGTCGGGAGCCACACCGGGCCCCGACCCTCGCGCCGCGCGGCCGCGAGGACGGCGAGGATTCCCCGAACGCCGCGGAGTGTGCCATCGAGCGCGAGTTCCCCGACGAAGATCCCTTCCTCTACGGGCCGGCCGCGCGGGATCTGCCCCGAAGCGAGGAGGAGCGCCACCGCGATCGGGAGATCGAAGCGCGCCCCCTCCTTCCGCACGTGCGCAGGGGCCAGGTTGATCGTGATCTTTCGAGTCGGAAATTCGTAGCCACAGTTGCGCACCGCCGCCAGCACACGCTCGCGGCTCTCCCGGACCGCCGCGTCCGGCAGGCCCACGATCGTGAACGTGGGGAGCCCCACGCCGAGATCGGCCTCGACCTCGACGAAGAGCCCCTCGATGCCGACGGTAGCGCAGCTCCAAAC
>JBGPMG010000067.1:0-11823 GCA_041486815.1 Candidatus Eiseniibacteriota bacterium
CAACGCGCAGCGCTAGGTTCGGGCGCGCGAACCCGCGTAGGATCTGCGGCGTGTCCGGGCCGAGCTTGAGCTGGGTGACGATGTCATCGCGCACTGCAGGCGTGGCCGTGGCCGTGCAGGCGAGGACCATCGCGGCAGGAAACCGATTCAGAAAGTCGCCGATCTCGAGGTACTCGCGCCTGAAATCGTGCCCCCAGTGGCTGATGCAGTGTGCCTCGTCGATCGCGATCAGCGGTGGATCGAGATCCCGGGCCATTTCCTGGAATCCGGGGTACGGGAGCCGCTCCGGCGCCACGTAGACCAGGCGGTACTCGCCCGCGCGGATGCCGCGAAGGCGCGCGCGGGTCTCCTCCTCGGAGAGCGTGCTCGCGAGGTAGGTCGCGGGGACGCCGCGGTCGGTGAGAGCGGCGACCTGGTCCTGCATCAGCGCGATGAGGGGAGAGATGACGAGCGACGTCCCCTCGAGCATCGTGGCCGGAAGCTGGTAGATGAGGCTCTTCCCACCGCCGGTCGGAGCGACAAGGAGGAGGCGGCGGTGCTCGAAGAGGGCTTCCAGGGCCTCCAGCTGGCCCGGGCGGAATGACGGGTAGCCGAGGGCATGGAGGGCGGGGGTGAAATCGAGAGCGGTTGTGCTCGCCATCAATTGCTCACGGCGATCCTTCCTTTAGGACTTATGAGCGAGTGGCTGTTTCCAAACCGGCCGTCGCTGAGCCAGCTCCACGAATCGTCGGTCTACTTCTTGAATCGCGCCGCTTCCTCCGAGCCGCCGGTTGCGTTGCCGGCACTGTAGGAATGCGCGCCCGCTCCGGCGAGCTCGCCGCCGGAGACGATCAAGTATTCATCGCGGATCGGGCGCCCCTCAAAATAGCACTCAAGAATCTCACGCACCCCGGCCGCATAGCGCGCCTGGGCCGACAAGCTCGTGCCGGACACATGGGGCGTCATCCCGTGGTGCGGCATGGTCCGCCACGGGTGATCTTTCGGCGCCGGCTGTGGGAACCAGACGTCGCCCGCGTATCCGGCGAGCTGCCCGCTCTTCAATGCCTTCGCGATCGCGTCGCGGTCGCAGATCTTGCCTCGTGCCGTATTCACCAGGTAGGCGCCCCGTTTCATTTTGGCGATGAGCGCGTCGTTGAAGAGATGCTCGGTCTCCGGATGGAGTGGCGTATTGATCGTCACCACGTCGCAGACACGCACCAGTGATTCGGCGTCCGGATGGAAGGTCAGATTCAGCTCTTGCTCGACACTGGTCGGCAGGCGATGCCGATCGGTGTAGTGGAGCTTCACGTCGAACGGCTTGAGCCGGCGCAGGACCGCCGAGCCGATTCGCCCGGCGCCCACCGTGCCCACTACCATCCCTTCCAGATCGTAGGAGCGGGAAACACAGTCCGCGATGTTCCAGCCGCCCTCCACGACTACCTGATACGACGGGATGTAATTGCGCACGAGAGCTAGGATCATCATCACGACGTGTTCCGACACGCTGATGCTGTTGCAGTAGGTGACTTCGGCGACGGTAATCCCCCGCTCGATGGCGGCCTGCAGGTCGTAGTGATCCGACCCGATGCCCGCCGTGATCGCAAGCTTCAGCTTCGGGGCCTTGGCGATGCGTTCCGCGGTCAGGTACGCCGGCCAGAACGGCTGCGAGATGACGATCTCCGCATCGGGCAGCTCACGATCGAAGGTGGATTTTGCTCCGTCCTTGTCGGCGGTGACCACCAACTTGTGTCCTAGGGCCTCGAGAAACTTGCGCAACCCCAGTTCGCCGGAGACGCTGCCGAGGAGCTGGCCTGGTTTGAAGTCGATTCGCTTCGGGCTCGGAACGGTCTGGCCGCCGGGATAGCGGTCGATCTTCGGGATGTCGCTGATAGCGTAGGACGTCGGATACCCTCCGACCGGGTCGTCGTACAGGACACAGAGCACCTTAGCCATTTGCGTCACTCCTCACGCGCGAGACACTCGCTGACTGGGACTGCGACCCTGGAATACTACTCGCTTTCCTGCGGCCGGCGTAGGGGTCCCGGCGGCCCCTACCGCGGTGTTTGGTGTGCACGGGCGCAGCCAAATGGACTAGCATGAATGTGCCCGAAAGAGGGCGTGTGCAGAGGCTTCTACTCTGCGAGGCAGATGGAAGGAGGGTTCAGAATGAAGAAATCCAGAGGCGGTAGGATGACTGCGGCAAAGAAGCGTGCCAAGAAGACGAAGGGTGGAAAGGGCAAAGTGAGCAAGCGCAAAGTAGGTCGGAAGATCATGAAGACCTGAGAGCCGAAGCCGGTGAATTTCATGGCACTCCAAATCATGACATTCGAAGTGAAGGCGAGCTGACATGCGCCGGGGACGTCTGCTCCTTGGGCTGCTCATCGCGGCAGTCTCGCTGATCGGCTACTACAGTGTGCGACAGATCAATCCGATCACGGGTGAGTCGCAGCACATCGCGCTCACCCGTGAACAGGAGGTCGCCATTGGCCTGCAATCGGCGCCGGAGATGGCGCAGCAGTTCGGCGGCGTCGATCCCGACGAGTCGATCCAGGCCGATGTGGCCGCGGTCGGCGCGCGAATCGCGAGCCGCAGCATCGCCGGGCAGACGCCGTACCAATTCTCCTTCCACGTCCTCCGAGATCCCGAGACTGTGAACGCTTTCGCCCTCCCGGGCGGACCGATCTTCATCACCCGTGGACTACTCCAGCGATTCCAGAACGAGGCGCAGCTCGCCGGGGTGCTGGGGCACGAGATGGGACACGTGATCGCGCGTCATTCCGCTGCGCAGATCGCGAAGAGCCAGCTCGCGCAGGGGCTGGTCACGGCCGTGGGGGCCGCCGGGTCGGACGATCGGGGAGGCGGCCAGCGCGCCGCTCAGATAGCTGCGGTGGTCGCGCAAATGATGCAACTCAAGTACAGCCGTGGCGATGAAACCCAGGCCGACACCCTCGGCGTGAGGCTCATGTCGGAGGCGGGATACGACCCGCGCGCCTTGCTCGAGGTGATGCGCATTCTCGCCGAATCGAGCGGAGGCAACCGGACGCCCGAGTTCATGAGCAGTCACCCCGACCCAGGGAATCGGAGCGAAGTGATTCAGCAGGCCATCAACTCGCGGTTCCCGGACGGAGTCCCCGAGACCTTGACCCTCGGCCGCACGGTCAAGGTCTCGGGCTCGCCGCACTAACGCCGCCACGGGACCTCACCCCTCAATTCCTCCCGCCGATCCCGCAAAGGGGGCACCCATGAAATCGGCAGCTTCCATCCTTCAAGTCGTGGCCAGGATCATCGGCCTCGTACTGATCGTGCTCGGGATCCTCTTCTGGGCCGGTCGTGCTAACCAGCTCCTCCCGCTCCATATAGTGCTTGGCTCGCTGCTGGTGCTGACGCTCTTGGCGCAGGCCATGCTGGCGGCGCGCGCGGGGGCGAATCGGGGCCTCATCGCGCTCGCCGTCCTGTGGGGCCCGATCATGCTCGTGTTTGGGATGGCGCATGCCAATCTCCTTCCCGGACAGTTTCACTGGGTGGTTCGCGTCCTGCACTTGGCGGTCGGGATCGTGGCGATGGGGATGGTCGACGTTCTTGGGAAACAGGTGCGTGTGCGTGACCGCATGAGCAACGTCCAACCTTTGGAGGCGAAGGCATGACAGAAAACAAGAGGACCGTGGAGCTCAAGCCGTGACGGACCTCAATCCGCAGGCAAAGCAGATGGCCGACGAGTCGATGGTGCGGACGCTCGACGCGCAGGCGCGTGCGATCTGGCCGCAGGAATCCGAGCTGATCCGCCGCTATGGGCTGCCCGACGACGTTCGCGTTCTTGACGTGGGTTGCGGCACCGGGGAGGGCTCGTCGCGTCTCGCCGAGATGTTCCCGCGCGCAAGCGTGCTCGCCGTCGACGTCCTCGATCAGAGTCTTGACCGGGCACGCGCGCGCTATGGGCGCCTGGCGCCCCGGCTCCGGTTTGAGAATCAGAGCGCGTACGAGCTCCGTGTCGCCGACCACGCGTTCGACCTGACGGTGAGCCGCCACGTGCTCCACTCGATCCCGAATCCCGACCGCGTTCTCGCGGAGCAGGTGCGCGTGACCAAACGAGGCGGCCGGCTGCACCTGATTCCCGAGGACTACGGGATGCTCCACTTTCAGCGCGGAACGCTGGACCCACGGGATTTCTGGCACGAGGCGCCGGCGCGATTCGGCGAAGCCACGAGGACGGATCTATTCATCGGACGCCACATATTTGGCATGCTCATGGATCTGGGTCTGGCGGACATCACGATCGACTACGTCGTGGTCGACACCATTCGCGTGCCGCGCGAGACCTTCGCCGCAATCTTAGAGGCGTGGCGGGACGGATACGTGGAGCCTGTCGCCGAGTTCACTCGGTTCACGCGCGAGCAGGCGAAGGCGTACTTCGACCAGATGATCGCCAACATTCGCGACCCGCGCGGCTACGCCGCGTGGTTGGTGCCGGTGGTCAGCGCCCGCGTCCCGGTGTGAGCGGGTAGTGACTCAGGCGGGGGCGCCTTAGCGAAATACGTCCCTGTCCACGATTAGCAGGTCCTCGGACCAATTGTCGTCAGTCGAAGCAGAGTTAGAGCAGACACGTAGGTAGAGATAGCCCTTCACTCCTCGCGCGGGCTGGAAGTCTGTACTTTCAATCCCGACGACGCGCGGCTCTTCCCCGAGATTCGGGATCTGTTGCGCCAGGTCCCGCCGATCGGCAAGCCGGACACGCCCGTCCGTGAATTCCTCCCAGACCCCCGACGAATCGATGGCAAGCGTTCGAACTACGTCGTCCGCGAACGGAATATGTACGGCGTTGGCCCGCAGGTAGCCGGCCAAATCGAACGGAGGCAGCACCATGGAATGCTCGCTCCAGACATCGGTTTTGAGGTTCTGGTCATAGCCGACGTCAAGGAGGGGAAACTGCTCGACGACGCGGGCATCGGCCTTGCGCACCTTCTCAAGCCGGAGTGTCCGTCGATATTCATAGTACGACGCTGGGTTCTCGCTGATCGCGACGTAGCGAAAGTAGTACTCGGCGTTCTCGCCGGCAAGGGTATGGCGCCGCCAGGTTGCGGCCTCGGGGGTGGCTCCAGCCGTCGCGGCGATCACAATCACGAGAAGCCAGATGACGATGCTTGTTGTTCTCATGCCTTTATCATCGGCAGCTGGCTCAGCGACTTGACCGCTGGGGGTAGGGCTCCGGGGAGCCTAGTCGCGAACCCCTTGACCTAACAGTTGCATCTACATATAATGGAGGTATGGAAAACATGGAACGGATGAAGGGGTTGCCGGTTCTTCCCTGCGCGTGCGCGAGCCTGCGTCGGGCAAGCCGCGCCATCACGCAGGCGTACGACCGCAGGCTTCGTGAGGCCGGCCTGAACACGGCTCAATTCACGCTTTTACAAGTTATGCAGTTGGCCGGAGAAATGACGCAGGGGAACTTGGGGAAACTCCTCGCCCTTGATACCACGACGCTGAGCCGGACGCTACGGCCCCTGGAGAGCGAAGGGTGGCTTGAATGCTCGACCGGAGGGGACCGGCGAGAGCGGCATTGGCGAATCACCTCGGCTGGCAGGAAGGTGCTCGAACGGTCGACGCCGGCTTGGGTACGCGCCCAGAAGGAGCTGGGCGCGCGGATAGGTGAGAAGCGCCTCAAGGCAATGATCGAGGAGCTCGCGGTCTTTGCCGATGCACCGCGGCCGCGCCCTGCCGTCAGGCGCGCCCAGCGCGGAGCCAGAAGCTAGACTGCGGGTTTTTTTGGAGCTAAAGATGTATCTGCATGTATTGAAAGGAGCAAAGCCATGATTCCCGAGATCCCCTGGTACATCACCTTCATCGTAGTCGCCACAAACCTCACGATCGCCATCGCAATCTGGAGAATCCTCTCCTCGGCCGCCGGCCGGAGCGGCTTGCCGCCCGACGCTCAGCGAAGGGTCCGAACCGGCTCCGCCCTCTTCCTCGGCGCGTGGTTCGGAGCGGATCTGCTGCTCGCCCCCGCACCGGCGTCGCTCGTTGGCCGGAATCCCTTCTACGTCACGCCGCTCATCCCGTTGCTCGACGCCGCGCCGATAACGATCGCCCTCCTGGCCCTTTGGCGCTCTTCGTCGCTAAGGCGCGTGGTCGCGGCGATACCACTCCCCACGCTGCATGGCGTGCAGGTATACCGGGCCATCGGCGTGGTCTTCCTGGTTCTTCTGGCCCAGGGGCAGCTCCCAGCGCGCCTCGCCCTGCCCGCCGGATGGGGTGACATCACGGTCGGCCTTGCGGCACCCCTCGTGGCACTGGCGCTTGCGCGCGGGGTCCGAGGCGCACGTACGCTCGCGACTTCGTGGAACGTGTTTGGTCTGTTCGACCTCTTCATTGCCGTCGGAATGGGTACCGGGTTCCTCGCCACGCTCTTGGCAGGCTCGCGGGTGCCGTCGGCCGCGGCAATGGGAGTCTTTCCGATGATCTTGGTTCCCACCTTCGCGGTGCCGGTGTCGGTGTTGCTACACCTCGCTGGCCTTGCCAGGCTTTCGCGGGCGCCCGCCTACCGCGAAGCTCCCAAGCCCGCCGCGCGGCCGGTCGAGAAGGCCCAAGCGAAGTTGTAGCCGCCTATGGGGCCGAAGGCGTCGAGGATCTCGCCGCATAGGAAGAGGCCGGGGTGGAGGCGACTCTCGAGCGTGCGCGGGTCGATCTCGCTCAGGGCGACTCCACCGCCGGTCACCTCGGCGCGCTTGTAGCCCTCGTCGCCGGTCCAGTAGAGCGGGTGGCGGGTCAGAGCTTCCACGATACGAAGGCGATCTTCCCGGGTTAGCTGCGAGAGCCGGGTCGCGCCCTCGACCTGGGCGTCTACGAGCAGCGCCTCCGCCAGCCGCGCCGGCAGATGGCGACGCAACACGGCGAGCGCCGTGCCATCGCTCTCACGTAGGGCTCGGTCCCATTTCTCGGCGTCCTGCTCCGCCCATCGCACGAGGATTTCTTGGGGTGGGCCGCCATCGCGCTTCGAGAGCACGGCCAAATGCGAGAGATTCAGCACCGAAGGACCGCTGTAGCCTTTGTGGGTGAAGAGAAATCCGCCGCGCGTCGTGAGCTTCCGCTTCGAGCCCGGCGCCTCGAGCGTGACCGGGAGCGAAACGCCCGAGAGTGCCGCGTATCGATGCGGCACCGCGGTGAGCGGCGTCAGTGCGGGATAGGTGTCGTGGATCGTGTGGCCCAGGCGGCGCACGATGTCGATGCCGGTCCCGTCGCTCCCGGTCGCTGGGACCGAGAGCCCGCCGGTCGCAATGATGACGCGCGAGGCGCGGAGCACGCCGCCACTCGCGAGGAGAACCCTCCACGTGGGCGACGCATCGCCGCCCGCCTTACCGCCGCCCTTCCCCGAGCCCTCGGGCTCCACTCCGTTGACGTAAGTATCGAATCGCATCTCGACGCCGTCCCGCTCGGCCATCGCCCGAAGCCCATCGCGGACATCTTTAGCCTTGTTGGAAACCGGGAAGAGCTTCCCGGTCTCTTCCTCGAGGGCGAGCGGAAGGCCGAGATCTCCCTCGAAGAAGCGCCGCTGCTCCCGGAGCGGCCACGCGAGGAGGAGCTTCTTCAAGGTATTCGGGGAGGACGCGGTAACGAAACGCGCGGGGTCGAGCTCGGAGGGGAGAACGTTGCAGCGCCCTCCCCCGCTCATGAGGATCTTCCGGCCGCCGTCGTGGGTCCGCTCGAGGAGA
This sequence comes from Candidatus Eiseniibacteriota bacterium, assembly GCA_041486815.1. Classification (GTDB taxonomy): domain Bacteria; phylum Eisenbacteria; class RBG-16-71-46; order SZUA-252; family SZUA-252; genus WS-9. The sequence goes on from JBGPMG010000067.1 coordinate 7,683, forward strand.
AGGACGCGGCGGTGGCCACTCGACGCGCCGCCGCCTGTCCCGCCGGCACTCGGCGCCCCGGCCGCGAAAATCGCCGCCACGAAGCCCGCGGCGCCCGCGCCGATGACGACGATGGGATCGTTCATCTTCCGATCTTAGTGGGATTCGCGGGGCAGCGCCCTTGGGAAGTGGCCGGGCAAGATGGCGGCAGGCCGCGAGCGCTTCAGGCCGCGTAATATAATGAGCGCCGCTCAAGCGCTCGCTCGAGGCCGCGGCCCAGCGGTCCCTCGATCCGGAGGAAGACTTTCAGGGGCCGCAGCGGCGGCGTCCCACGGGGTAAGGACTAATGGCCTTGGTGGTGTTCATGCGGGGCGTGAATGTCGGAGGGCACAAGACATTCCGCCCCGCCGCGCTCGTGAAGGAGCTGGCCCCCCTCGATGTCGTCAACGTGGGTGCCGCGGGAACGTTTGTCGTCCGGAAGCCGGTCAGCCAGGCAAAGCTGCGCGCGGAATTGAGCCGGAGGCTGCCGTTCAAGGCCGAGTTGATGATCTGCTCGGCGCGAGCGCTGCTGACCCTCGCGCGAAAGAGCCCTTTCTCGAATCAGCCCACCAAGGAGGACGAGCGCGGCTTCGTGACCATCCTGGCGAAGAGGCCGCGGGCGTTGCCACCCCTTCCCCTCAACCGACCCGCCGGAGACGATTGGCAGGTCAAGGTCGTGGCTGTCTCGGGGAAATTCGTCCTTAGTATCTGGCGCCGGCTCGGGCGATCGATCCTGTATCCCAACGAGGTGGTCGAGAAGAGCTTCGGCGTCCCCGCCACGACGCGGAATTGGAACACCATCGAGGCGATTCGCGGCATCCTCGAGGGGTAAGCCCCGCAATCACTATTAAGAATTCAGCCCCAAGTACTAGTAAGGTCGCAGGCTATTCAGTCTTGCTGCCTTGAGGCTCCTCCCTTGAGGCATGAGGCGCAATGCCCGCCCAACTTGCGCCACGACATTGTCTTGTAATATGTCGATGAAAACACAAAACGGCGACATATTCCATTGACGCGTCGCCGCCAGCGACATATCCTCAGAATATGTCCACAAAACGCCGTTTTAGCGACATGAGTAAGACAGGCATTTGGCACCCCGACAGGCCGTACAACGACCTTCCCCCATTGCCGCCCGCGCTTGATCTGGAAACGAAGGCCATTCTGAGGCAGTGCATCAAGGCGAGGGCCGCGCTTGCCGAGCTGAAGCAGGCCGCGGAGCTCATCCCCAACCAGGCGATGCTCATCAACACCCTCCCGCTCCTGGAGGCCAGGGCCAGCTCGGAAATCGAGAACATCGTCACGACGGCGGACGCTCTGTTCCGCCAGGTCGCCGCGGACGAGAAGGCGGATCCCGCCACCAAGGAAGCGGTGCGCTACCGACAGGCCCTGCTGACGGGCTACACGGCCCTCAAATCCAAACCTCTCAGCACACGAACCGCCGAGACGGTGTGCAGCGGCATCCGAGGAGTGGATATGGCGGTGCGCGGGGTCGAAGGCATCGCCTTGGGGAACCAAGCGTCGGGCCGGGTGATCTACACGCCGCCGGAGGGGGAGCACCGGATCCGCGGTCTGCTCGCCAATTGGGAGCGGTTCCTTCACAAGGAGGTCCAGCTCGATCCGCTCATCAGAATGGCCGCGGCGCACTATCAATTCGAAGCGATTCACCCGTTCACCGACGGCAATGGCCGGACCGGGAGGATCCTCAATGTCCTCTTCCTGATCGAGGAGGACCTCATTTCCCTGCCTATCCTGTACTTGAGCCGCTACATCATCGATCACAAACCGGCCTACTACCGTCTGCTCCTCGGAGTTACACGTGACGCCGCGTGGGAGCCGTGGATTCTCTACATGCTCCGCGGCGTGGAGGAGACCGCGGGCTGGACCACCGCGAAAATCGCGGCCATCCGAAGGCTGACCGAGCACACGACCGAATTCGTTCGGAGCGCGCTTCCGAAGATCTACAGCCGGGAGCTAGTCGACGTCATCTTCGCGCAACCATACTGCCGCATAGCATTTCTGGAGCGGGCAGGGATCGCGAAGCGGCAGGCCGCCTCCAGATACTTGAAGGCGCTTGCAGGCATCGGCGTCTTGCGCGAGGAAAAGTCGGGCAGGGAGAAACTCTTCATCCACCCGAAGCTGATGGCGCTGCTAACCCGAGATGGCGATGAGTTCGCGCCGTACAAAGCGCAGCGGTAAGGGCGCGGGGCGCGCGGTGGCGCTCGCGCAACTACCGGCTCAACACCGCCATTAGATCCTCAACCACGAGACGCAGCTCGCGGTCGGTGGTCATCAGATTCTCGATCTTCTGGCATGCGTGCATCACCGTCGTGTGGTCGCGGCCGCCGAATTTCGCCCCGATCTCCGCCAACGAAAGCTCGGTAATCGAGCGCGTGACGTACATCCCGATCTGGCGGGAGAAGGCGATCGTCTCGGTGCGGCGCTTTCCGCGCATCGACTCCTCGCTCACGCCGAAGTGCTTCGCCACCGAGCGCTGGATGTCGAGCACGTCTACCCGGGCGAGGTCGGGCTTGATCTGATCGCGCAGGACCTCCTGCGCGAACTCGACCGAGAGCGGCTGGCCCGTGAGATCGCTGAACGCGATGAGCCGCGAGAGCGAACCCTCAAGCTCGCGGATGTTCGTCTTGATGTTGCTCGCGAGGAGGAGCGCGATCTCATTCGGGATGTTCCGGCCCTGAATCTCGGCCTTCTTCTTCACGATCGCCACGCGGGTCTCGAGGTCGGGGGCCTGGAGATCGGCGATCACTCCCCACGTGAAGCGCGAGATCAAGCGCTCCTCGAGGGCCGTGATCGAGTTGGGTGGGCTGTCGCTCGTTAGCACGATCTGCTTGTGGGCGCCGTGGAGGGTGTTGAACGTGTGGAAGAACTCTTCCTGCGTGCTCTCCTTGCCTGCCAAGAACTGGATGTCGTCGATCAGGAGCACGTCGGCGGTCCGGTAGCGGCTCTTGAACTCCAGCGTGGTCGCGTGCTGGATCGAGTAGATCATCTCGTTCATGAATTTTTCGGCCGTGACGAAGAAGACGCGGGCTGAAGGACGCATCGCGCGCACGTGGTGTCCAATCGCGTGCATCAAGTGCGTCTTCCCGAGGCCCACGCCGCCGTAGATGAAGAGCGGGTTGTACCGCTCGCCGGGGCTTTGCGCCACCGCCTGGCAGACGGCGTGCGCGAATTGGTTCCCGCTCCCGACGACGAAGCTCTCGAACGTGTTGTTTGGGCCGAGATTGCTCTCGTCGCGAACCGGCTGCTGAGCGCGCATCCGAGGCTCCCGCGCCGGCGCGGTGGTCTCGGGACGCACATGGAACGAAATGCCGATCGACCGCTCGGCCACGCCCGCGACGGAGTTCTCGATCAAGGGGCGGTAGTGCTGGTCGAGCCAATCAACATAGAACTGGTTCGGAACCTCGAGCACCAACGTGGATCCGTCGAACTCGAGTGGTCCGAGGTTTCGAAACCAGGCCTCGTAGGTCTGGCTCGAGAGATTCGATCGGATCCGTTGAAGCGATTGCTCCCACAAATCACCGGCGGCCATCGTCTCGATCATCACACCGTCCCCATAAGCGCACACGGTCTCCACGTCCTTTCCACCCACTTATCCACAAATTTATCCCCAAAATAGTCGAGGCGTAACGGATTTTCGTGCGATCCGTTACGCCTCAAAACGAATGGACCCGTCGCGGCGTAGCTCACTGCATTCAGAACCCTGGTGAAGGTCGCGCGCGCGAGGCGCGCATACTAGGGAGAGTGGTTCCAGGTGGCCTGAGACGCGATGTCAGGTCGCGGCTGGGGCCAACGCCGCAATCTACGTCCCGCGCGCGGGACCGTGCAACGAAAATTTTGAGGAAAAACGTTCCGCGCGATTCTCACGCGAGTTACGGGCGCTCCGTGCGAGTGCTCGCGGCGCTTCGACGCGTCTCGAATCGCCTCACCTTTCCGAATTGACCCGGGCGCCCCATCCCGGTAGACTCCATCGCTCGTGTCGAAAGGCTACTAAAACCACTTTTCGAGGCACCCCACAGTGAAGCGCACCTTTCAGCCGCACAACCGCCGCAGGAAAAAGGTCCACGGCTTCCGCGAGCGGATGAGCACCCGAGGCGGCCGCGCGGTCTTG
>JBGPMG010000068.1:0-11747 GCA_041486815.1 Candidatus Eiseniibacteriota bacterium
CAAGCTCCACGTTCTGAAGTCGGTCGATCTCACCATCGGGAAGGGCGAGATGGTGTCCATCATGGGGTCCTCCGGGTCCGGGAAGTCGACGCTCATGAACATCGTCGGCTGCCTCGACACTCCGACCAGCGGCTCGTACAAGCTCCGCGGAACGGAGATCCGCGACCGGGACGACGATGAGCTCGCGCGGATCCGGAACCAGGAGATCGGGTTCATTTTCCAGACCTTCAATCTGCTACCCCGCGCTGACGCGCTCCACAACGTCGAGCTCCCGCTGATCTACGCGGGCCGGCCGGCGAAGGAGCGGCGCGAGCGGGCCCGCAGCATGCTGGAGATGGTCGGGCTGGGCGACCGGACGCACCACCGTCCGAATGAGCTCTCGGGCGGCCAGCGACAGCGCGTCGCGGTTGCCCGCGCGCTCGTGAACGGGCCGTCGCTGGTCCTCGCCGACGAGCCCACCGGGAACCTCGACTCCAAGACCGGGCTCGAGATCATGGCGCTCCTCGACGACATCCACAGCCGCGGGAATACCGTCATCCTCGTCACGCACGAGGAGGAGGTCGCCGCCCGGGCTCATCGGGTCGTGCGGCTTCGCGACGGCCGCATCGAGAGCGATCGGTCCACGAAGGCGGCCGCGCCGTCCCCCGCATGACCCCCGGGCGCCCGGTCCGGGGCGACTTCTGGATCGCGCTGGTCGAGAATCTGAAAATCGCGGTCCGAGCCCTCCGCGCGCACAAGCTTCGGACCGTCCTCACCGTCCTCGGAAACGTCGTCGCCGTCATGTCGGTCATCGCCGTCGTCTCCGTCATCGACGGCGTCAACACGTACGTCTCCGAGAAAATCCTCGAGCAGGGCCTCCGCGTCATCTACATCGACAAGTTCGGCCTCATCACGGACGACGACGCCTGGCGCGAAGCCTCGCACCGGCACGATCTGACGCAGTTCGAGGCCGACGCGCTCCAAAATCGCATGCAGCTCTCCGATCGGGTTGTGGCCCAGGCGGAGGCGAACAAGAGCGTGCGGGCGGGGAGGACCGAGCTTCGCAACGTCCGCGTGCTGGGGACGACGGATGGCTATCAGTCGGTCGGCAAGTACGAGGCCCAGGAGGGCCGGGCGCTGGAAGAGAGCGACATCGCCCGGCGCCGGCCAGTCTGCGTGATCGGCTCCGAGGTCGCCGAGGGGCTCTTCCCGCAGGCCGATCCGATCGGGAGCACGATCCGCGTCGCGGGGCACGAGCTGCGGGTCGTCGGCACCGTGGTTCCGCGCGGGAACGTCCTGGGCCAGAGCCAGGACAACCTCGTGGTCGTGCCGCTCGGCCAATTCCAGAAGATGTTCGGCGAGCGGCGGTCGCTCTCCATTATCGTCAGCGCGATCCCGGGCGTCGACCTGGAGCGGCTTTCGGATGAGGCCCGAGTCGTGCTCCGGTCCGTCCGCCATGTTCCTCTGGGGAAGCCGGACGATTTCGCGATCAGCACCGCCGAGACCTACATGGCGCTCTATCAGACACTGACCGGCGGCATCTTCGCGGGCACGATCGGTCTTGTCGCGATCTCGCTGGTGGTCGGCGGGATCGTGATCATGAACATCATGCTCGTTGCCGTGACCGAGCGCACAAGAGAGATCGGGATCCGCAAGGCGGTCGGCGCGCGGCGGTCGGATCTCCTCTCGCAGTTCCTGAGCGAATCGGTCGTGCTCGCCCTCTTTGGTGGCATCCTGGGCGTCCTCTGCGGAGTCGCGTTCGCCCTCTTCATCCGGGCGGTGACCCCGCTCCCGGCGTCGATCCAGCCCTGGTCGGTCGCGATCAGCCTGGCGGTCGCTTCCTCGGTGGGGCTTTTCTTCGGCGTCTACCCGGCCACCCGCGCGGCCCGGCTCGATCCGATCGTCGCGCTTCGCCAGGAGTAGGCCGTGGCGATCGAGATCCGCGAAGGCGCGTCGATCGCCTTCCAGTCCCTGAAGACGAACAAGCTCCGTTCCTTCCTGACGGTCCTCGGCGTCATCATCGGCATCACGGCGATCATGGCGATGATCTCGATCATCGAGGGACTGAACCGGAGCATGAAGGCGCAGCTCGCCTCGCTGGGAACGGACGTTCTCTACATCCGCCCCTTTGCCCCTGGCGCCTGGGTCGGGGACATGCCCGACAGCCTCCGCCGCAGGAAGTGGTTCACGCCGGAGGACGCCGAGGCCATACGCCGGATTTGCCCGGCGGTCGAAGCCGTCGCGCCGCTCAACTTCGACCAGCTGCGGCTCCGCTACCGCGACACCGAGAGCCGCCTCACGTTCGTGATCGGCACGTCGCCCGACTACATGGTGACCAACAACTACGCGGTCAACAACGGACGAGGCTTCACCGAATCGGAGGTGGAGCATCGGGCTGCCGTCTGCGTCCTGGGCGTCGACCACATCGAGACCCTCTTCCCGCACGTGAATCCGATCGGGAAGAGCATCTACATCGGCGGCCAGCCTTTCACCGTGATCGGGCAGGCCGAGCCGCGCGGAAAGTTCCTCGGAATGAGTCTGGACGACATCGTGCTCGTCCCGTACACGACGCTCGAAAAACTCTTCGGGCCCAAGCTCAGGATGGTCATGAACGCGAAGCCGGCGTCGCCCGAGCTGATCGATACGGCGAAAGAGCAGATCCGGGAGGTGCTGCGCCGCCAGCGGAAAGTCCAATACAACCAGGGCGACAATTTCGCCATCTTCACCGACCAGTCGCTCGTCGATCTCTACGGCCAGATCACCGGCGCCTTCTACCTGGTGATGGTGGTGATCTCTTCGATCGGGCTCATGGTCGGCGGGATCGGGGTCATGAACATCATGCTCGTCTCGGTGACGGAACGAACGCGGGAGATCGGGGTCCGGAAGGCGCTCGGGGCCCGGCAGCGCGACGTCCTCTGGCAGTTCCTCGTGGAGGCGATGACGCTGACCGGCGCGGGCGGTGTGATCGGCGTCATCGTGGGCCTCGGCGTAGGGAAGCTGGTCGACATCCTCACGCCCCTGAGCTTCGCGGTGCCGCTCTGGGGGATCGCTCTTGCGTTCGGTTCCTCGACGGCCATCGGTCTATTCTTCGGGCTTTATCCGGCCGTCAAGGCGGCGCGGCTCGATCCGGTGGACTCGCTCCGGTACGAGTGACGCCGGCGGGCCGGAGAGCCCCGGCCCCGCTGTGATAGACTTCAACGTTCGCCGAACTTCCACCGAATCGCAGGACCCCCTGTCGCGAAAGGACCCCGTGGACCGGATCCGCGTGCGCGGAGCGCGCGAGCATAACTTGAAGAACTTGAGCCTCGACATCCCGAGGAACGCGCTCGTCGTCCTCACCGGCGTCTCGGGCTCGGGAAAGTCGTCGCTCGCGTTCGACACGCTCTACGCGGAGGGGCAGCGCCGCTACGTCGAATCGCTCTCCGCGTACGCCCGGCAATTCCTCGGGCAGATGGAGAAGCCCGATGTGGACCAGATCGAGGGCCTTTCCCCCGCGATCTCGATCGAGCAGCGGACGGCGGGCAGCAACCCCCGCTCGACCGTCGCCACGGTCACCGAGATCTACGACTACCTAAGGCTCCTCTTCGCGCGGATCGGCGTGCAGCACTGCGTGAACTGCGGCCGGCCGATCCGGAGCCAGACGGTGCAGGAGATGGTCGATGCGCTCCTTGCGGCCCGCGCGGGGCAGCGGCTTCAGATTCTCGCCCCCGTCGTGCGCGGCCGAAAGGGCGAGTACCGGAAGGAATGGGCGCAGTGGCGCAAGCTCGGCTTCGTGCGCGCGCGCGTGGACGGCGTCTGGAAGGAGCTCGAGGAGGACCTCGAGCTCGACAAGAAGCGGAAGCACTCGATCGAGATCCTGGTCGACCGCCTGGCGGCCGACCCCGAGCGCCGAAGCCGGATGCACGAATCGCTCGAGACGGCCACGCGGCTCGCCGAAGGGATGGCGCTCGTCGTGCACGGAGACGGGAGCGAGGAGACACTCTCGGCCAGCGCGGTCTGCGCCGTCTGCGGCATTTCGTACGAGCCGCTCCAGCCGCGATCGTTCTCGTTCAACAGCCCCTACGGCGCGTGCAAGGCGTGCGACGGCTTGGGAACGACCCTCGAGATCGATCCCGACCTTGTGATCCCGGACCGGTCGAAGTCGCTCGGCGGGGGAGCGGTCGTCTGGTGGGGGGATCCGGAGGGGACCTGGACCAAGGGACTCCTTCAGGCGTTCGCCAAGCGCCTGGGCATTTCGTTCGACACTCCGTTCGCCAAGCTCCCCGCCGCGGCCCAGCGCGCGATACTTCACGGGCTCGGCGACGAGAAGCTCCAGTACAAATTCCGGCTCAAGAGCGGGAAGGTGTGGAAGCACCAGGGAAAATTCCACGGCGTGATCCCGGAGATGATGCGCCGGTACCGCGAGACCAAGTCCGACTCCATCCGCGCCCAGATTGAGGCGTCGATGACCAAGAGGCCGTGTCCCACGTGCGGCGGAGCGAGGCTCCGCCCCGAGTCGCTCGCGGTCCGGATCGGATCCGAGAACATCGCCGACTGGGTTGCCCAGCCGGTCGACCGGGCCGCCCCGACGATCCGGGGCCTTTCGCTCGGGCCGCGCGAGGCGTCGATCGCTGCCCCAATCGTGAAGGAGCTTCACTCGCGGCTTCAATTCCTCCTCGACGTCGGTGTCGGCTATCTCACGCTCGATCGAGCCGCCTCGACGCTCTCCGGAGGGGAGGCCCAGCGGATCCGCCTGGCGACCCAGATCGGCTCGCGGCTCACGGGCGTGCTCTACATCCTCGATGAGCCGAGCATCGGTCTCCACCCCCGCGACAACCAGAAGCTATTGAGCACGCTGCTCACCCTTCGGGATCTCGGCAATTCCGTCCTGGTCGTCGAGCACGACCGGGAGACCATGGAGGCGGCGGACCACATCGTCGACTTGGGTCCGGGCGCGGGCCGGCGAGGCGGCTACCTCGTCGCGCAGGGCACGCTCGAGGCAATCCAGGAGTCCCCCGACTCGCTCACAGGCCGGTATCTCTCGGGGGCGAGCGAGATCGCGGTTCCGAGGACCCGCCGCACCGGAAGCGGCGCGCGGCTCGAGGTGATCGGAGCGCGGCACAACAATCTCAAGGGAATCCATGCCCGATTCCCGCTCGGGACCTTCGTCTGCGTGACGGGCGTCTCCGGTTCGGGGAAGAGTACGCTGGTGAACGACATCCTCTACCGGGCGCTCGCGAAGCGCCTCCACCAGGCAAAGGAATCGCCGGGCCGGCACGATCGGATCGTGGGGCTGGACCAGATCGACAAGGTTGTCGCGATCGACCAGTCACCCATCGGGCGGACGCCTCGTTCCAATCCCGCCACCTACACCGGCGTCTTCGGCCTGATCCGCGACCTCTTCGCCCAGATTCCTGAGGCGAAAGTGCGCGGCTACTCGGCGGGCCGATTCAGCTTCAACGTGAAGGGCGGGCGCTGCGAAGCCTGCGCCGGGGACGGCCTCGTGAAAATCGAGATGCACTTCCTGCCCGACGTCTACGTCACCTGCGACGTCTGCCGTGGAAAGCGGTACAACCGGGAGACGCTCGAGGTGGCCTACAAAGGCAAGTCGATCGCCGACGTGCTCGAGATGACGGTCGACGACGCGCTCGAGCTTCTCGGCCCCATTCCGGCCATCCGTCGCAAGCTCGAGACGCTGCAGGGCGTGGGGCTCGGCTACATCCACCTGGGCCAGCCCGCGACGACCCTGTCGGGCGGCGAGGCGCAGCGCGTCAAGCTCGCGACCGAGCTTTCCCGCGTGGAGACGGGACGCACCCTCTACATCCTCGACGAGCCGACGACAGGGCTCCACTTCGAAGACGTCCGAATGCTCCTCGAAGTCCTCGACCGCCTGACCGAGCGTGGCAACACGGTCATCGTCATCGAGCACAACCTGGACGTGATCAAGCGGGCTGACTGGATCGTCGATCTGGGTCCCGAGGGAGGCGAGGCCGGTGGGCGGATTGTCGCGGAGGGCGCCCCGGAGACGGTCGCGGCCGCGTCGGGATCGTTCACCGGAGAGGCGCTTCGTCCGCTCCTCAAGCCGGCCCGGCCGAGGCGTCGGACCGCCGAGGCGGCGGTTTGAAATACAGCACGATTGTGGTAAGGTAGCTCCCGCCTTTCACGCCGCAACTGTCCCAATGGAAAGAGGATGCTCGAAACCGCGACCGCTCCGAAGCGGACCCCGTTCCATCCCCGTCACGTGGCCCTGGGGGCGAAGATGGTGCCCTTCGCCGGCCATGAGATGCCGATCCAGTACGAGGGGATCCTGACGGAGCACCGGACCGTACGGTCCGGCGTCGGCGTCTTCGACGTTTCGCACATGGGCGAGATCCGGCTCCAGGGTTCCGCCGCCGCCGCCTATGCGAATCGTCTCGTCACGAACGAGGCGGGAGCGCTTCCGAAAGGGAAAGTCGTCTACACCCCCATGTGCCTGGAGAACGGCGGCATCATCGACGACCTCCTGGTCTACGAGTCGGGCCCGGATCGCCTCCTCGTTGTGAACGCCGCGAATTTCGAGAAGGACATCGCGTGGATTCGCGCGCACGCGCCGGCGGGCGTCACGGTCGTTGACGAGAACGAGCGGACCGCCCAGCTTGCGGTCCAAGGCCCGCGCGCGGAGGCCGTCGTGGCGCAGCTCTACGGCGACCGGGCGCGGGCCCTGGACTTCTACGAGGCGTTCGAAGAGGGTGCCGGCGACGACTGGACGCTCGTCTCTCGGACCGGCTACACCGGGGAAGACGGCTTCGAGATCTACGTCCGGGCTCCGCGGGCCCTCGCGCTTTGGGACCGCGTCTTCGAGGCCGGGAAGTCCGAAGGGATCCGCCCGATCGGGCTCGGCGCTCGGGACACGCTCCGCCTGGAGATGGGCTACTGCCTCTACGGGAACGACATTGACGAGACCACGAATCCGCTCGAAGCGGGGCTCGCGTGGACGGTTCGATGGGATAAGGATTTCATCGGGCGCGACGCGCTCCGCCGCGTGAAGGAGGCGGGCGTCGCTCGGCGGCTCTTGGGTTTGGTCCTCGAAGGGGACCGCATCGCGCGAGCCGGCTGCGAGGTCCGCGATCAGGAAAAGCCGATCGGCCGTGTGACGAGCGGGTCGATCGGAATCAGCGTGGGACGCCCGGTCGCCATGGCTTATCTCTCAGGGGACGCGGCCAAGCCCGGAGCCCGAGTCGAGGCGATGACCCGAGGAAGCAGCACGCCGGCCGTCGTGACGTCCCGCCCGATCTACCGCAAGGGATCCGTCAAGTCGCCGAAACCGAGGAGACCGGAATGAACGTTCCGAAGGACCTTCGATATACGAAGGAGCACGAGTGGATTCGAGTGGAGGGTGGGGAAGCGACCGTCGGCGTGACCGACTACGCCCAGGGAGAGCTCGGGGACGTGATCTTCGTAGAGCTTCCCGCGTCGGGAGCCAAGGTCACGCAGATGAAGAGCTTCGGAACGATCGACGCCGTGAAAACGGTGAGCGATCTGTTCGCGCCGGTCACCGGCCAAGTGACGGCGGTGAACACCGAGTTGAAAGGCAATCCGGCGCTCGTGAATCAATCCCCGTACGGCAAGGGCTGGATGGTCCGCATCCGCGTGGAGAATCCCAAGGAGCTCGACGCCCTCTTGAGCGCCGAAGCCTATGAAAAGCACTTGGGGGCGCACGCGTGAGCTTCGTCGGGCGGAGTGACGCCGAGCGCCGCGCCATGTTGGCGCGGATCGGCGCGCCGAACATCGAATCGCTCTGGGAGTCGATCCCGAAGGAGTTCCGTCTCTCGGAGGCCCTCCCGCTTCCGGGCCCGCTCGCGGAGTACGAGGTCGCGCGCCGGTTCGAGCAGTGGGCGGAGCGGAACGCCGACGCGAACCGATACGCCTGCTTCCTCGGAGGCGGCATCTACGATCATTTCATCCCGGCCGCGCTCCGCTCGATAACCTCCCGCTCCGAGTTCGCCACTTCCTATACGCCTTATCAGCCCGAGGTGTCGCAGGGCACGCTCCAGGTCATGTTCGAATACCAGTCGATGATTCGCGAGCTGACCGGCATGGAAGTGGCGAACGCGTCGATGTACGACGGCGCGACCGCTGCCGCCGAGGCCGCTCACCTCGCGGCCGGGGCGACCGGGCGGAAGCGGGTCCTGGTATCGAACGGACTCCATCCTCATTTCCGGGAGGTTCTGAAGACGTACGCCTCGGCGGGCGGCTTCGAGGTGGCGGATCTCGCGCTTGCGGGCGGACGCGCGTCGGCTGCGGCGATCGCCCGTCAGACCGGCGAGGCGATCGCGGCCGTCATCTGGTCGCAGCCTAACTTCGAGGGGATCGTGGAAGACGGGAAGCTCCTCTCGGATGCCGCCCACGCCGTGGGCGCCTACTCCATCGCGGTTGCCGATCCGGTGGCGCTCGCGATCCTCACGCCGCCGGGCGAGGACGGAGCCGACATCGTCGTCGGGGAGGGCCAGCCCTTGGGTGTTCCCATGAGCTACGGCGGACCGCTGGTGGGCTTCTTCGCGATCCGCAAGGCCGACGTAAGGCGGCTTCCCGGCCGGCTGGCGGGCGCCACGGTCGATCTCGACGGTAAGCGTGGCTACGTGCTCACCCTCCAGACCCGCGAGCAGCACATCCGCCGGGAGCGCGCAACGTCCAACATCTGCACGAACCAGGGCCTGATGGCGCTCGCGAACACGGTTCAGATGGCGCTCCTCGGGGCGCAGGGGATGCGGGACGTGGCGGTGCAGTGCTTGGAGCGCGCGCACTACCTCGCGGCGCGTTTAACGGAGATCCCCGGTATCTCGCTGGCGAACGCGGACGCGCCCTTCTTCCGGGAGTTCGTGGTTCGCCTTCCGGGAAGCGCGGAGGCGTTCGCCCGTGCCGCGCTGGAACGGAGGATCTTGGCGGGAATTCCGCTGGCGCGCTTTGATCGGACACGCGGCAATGATCTCCTGATCGCGGTGACCGAGAAGCGGAACCGGGAGGAGCTCGATCGTTACGTGGAGACCGCGGCGCAGTGGACGAGGACGGCCGCGGCGAAGCCCGCGGCGGAGGCGGCGTGCCGGAGCTGACGCTTAAAGAATTGTCGGTCCCGGGACACCGCGGCCCGCGGCTCACCCCGCTCGATGTGCCCGCGCAGGGAGCGGAGCGGTTGATCCCGGCCGACCGCCTGCGCCGTGCCGTTCCCGCGCTCGCGGAGGTCTCGGAGCCGGTGGCGGTCCGGCACTTCGTGAACCTCTCGACCTTGAACCACCACATCGACAAGGCGATCTACCCGCTCGGCTCCTGCACCATGAAGTACAACCCGAAACTAAATGACGAAGTCGCTCGCGCACCTGGATTTGCAATGCTCCATCCTCTACAGCCGGAGGAGACCTCGCAGGGGGCGATGGCGGTCGTCTGGGAGCTTCAAGAATGGCTGAAGGCGGTGATGGGAATGCCCGCGATCACCACGCAGCCGGCGGCGGGTGCCCAGTGCGAGCTGACGGCGATCCTCATGGCGCGCGCGTACCACCGGGACCGGGGAGACGCGCGCGAAGAGGTGATCGTCCCGGACTCGGCCCACGGGACGAATCCCTCGACGGTCCACCAGGTTGGCTACCGGGTCGTGACGGTCCCCTCGGGGCCCGACGGCCGCGTGGACATGGGGGCCTTGAAGAACGCGATCTCCAAGAAGACCGCGGCGATGATGCTCACCAATCCGAACACCCTGGGGATCTTCGAGACGCACGTCGGAGAGATCGCGACCTGGATCCATGGAGCGGGCGCGCTCCTCTACCTGGACGGCGCGAACCTCAACGCCATGGTGGGGCTCGCGAGCCCGGGCGCGATGGGATTTGATTTCGCCCACATCAACCTCCACAAGACCTTCTCGACGCCTCACGGAGGGGGAGGCCCCGGCGGAGGGGCCCTCTGCGCGCGCCCGGAGCTCGAGCCCTATCTGCCGCTCCCGGTCCTCGAGAAGTCGGATGGGGATCGCTACCGCTGGAATTACGATCGGCCCCGCTCGATCGGCCGGGTCCACTCGTACTACGGCAATTTCGGTATCCTTGTCCGGGCGCTCTGCTACATGCGGACGCTGGGCGGCACGGGCATCGCCGAGGTGAGCCGCGAGGCGATCCTGAACGCGAACTACCTGAAGGCGCAGCTCTCGGAGGCCTACGCTCCCTCGCATCCCGGCTACTGCATGCACGAGTTCGTTCTCTCGGCGAGCCGCCAGAAGGCGCGAGGCGTGAGGGCGCTGGACATCGCGAAGCGGCTCCTCGATTTCGGCATGCACGCCCCGACGACCTATTTCCCGCTCATTGTCGATGAGGCGCTCATGATCGAGCCGACCGAGACGGAGACGAAGGCGAGTTTGGATGCGTTCGCCGAGGCGCTCCTCAAGATCGACCGGGAGACGATCGAGGGCCCCGACCGGGCCAAGGCCGCTCCCACAAAGACGCCGGTCCGCCGGCTCGATGAGGCCCGCGCCGCGCGAAGGCTGGAGCTGAGCTGGCAGGACACGGAGGCCGATGGCGGCGCCCCCTGAAGAACGGCCGCGCAAGGCGGGGGAGTTGACCTGGACCGCGTGGCCGGCCCGCGAGCGTCCACTCGCGGCGGCCGTGCTGGTCATCGCGGCCCTGGTTCTGGGAATGCTCGTGAAGAAGGGGACCGACGATCGGTTTCTCGGGATCGCCGCTCCCGCGTTCGTGCTGGCGTCGCTCTCTTCGTTCCTGCTCCCGACGAGTTACCGCCTCACGAAGGAATCGGTCGAGGTGCGCTCGCTTGGAGTGGCCCGGGCGAGGCCGTGGACGGAGATGCGGCGGATGACCGTGGACCGGACGGGCGTGTTCTTGAGCCCGTTCGAACGACGGAGTTGGCTGGAGGCCTATCGAGGGGTCCGGCTTCTCTTTGGAGGAAATCGCGATCAAGTGGTGGCGTTCGTCGAAGCCCGGATCGGGCGAAGCGCCGCGGACGCCTAGGCCGTCCGAGAAGGCCGCGCCCGCGGATCGCCGGGGAGTGCTCGCGCCGGAAGACGAGCGTCTCTTGGACAGACTGGCCGAGTTCGCCGTGTCGCGTCGGATGACGGTTCCGGCGATCTTGTTTCTCGAAAGCGTCAAGCCGCTCTCCTTCTTGGGGAGCCAGGCGCTCTACTTTTTCGAACCGATGGTCCGGGCGCTCTTCACGATTCCGGAATACGAGCGATTCGCGGCGCTCCTGGAGCGCCGCGAGAACATCGAGGTGCTTCTGGTGAAGATCGAAGCGAAAGACGAGAGCGCGCGCAGCGCCGAGCGGGAGCGGAAAGCACAGGAGCGGGCCGCGCGCGATGCCTCCCGGAAAGGAAAAGGATCCCCGTGACGATCCCGAAGCCCGAATCGCTCGAGTCGATCCTCGCGACCGACTGCGGGAGCACGACGACAAAGGCGATCTTGATCGAGCGGCGGGGCGGCGAGTACCGCCTCATCGTCCGCGGCGAGGCGCCGACCACCGTCGAGGCGCCGTTCGAAGACGTGACGCGGGGCGTCCTGAACGCGATCATGGAAGTGGAAGAGCTCTCCGGCCGAAAGATCCTGGATGGGGAGCGCATCATCACTCCGCAGAAGGGAGACGAGGGCGTCGACCTCTACATTTCCACGTCGAGCGCGGGCGGGGGCCTGCAGATGATGGTCTCCGGCGTGGTCAAGAGCATGACGGGGGAGAGCGCGCAGCGCGCGGCGCTGGGCGCCGGGGCGATCGTGATGGATGTGATCGCGAGCAACGACGGCCGCCTGCCGCACGAGAAGATTAAG
>JBGPMG010000069.1:0-11724 GCA_041486815.1 Candidatus Eiseniibacteriota bacterium
GAGCGGGCGTTTCCTTGCCGTAAGTACCGCGCCGATGATCATGAGGGGGAAGAGGAGCGCCGGATGCTCGAGTTCATCGTTGAAGCGATAGGGGATTCCCCACAGAGCACCCCACTCCCGCAGTAGGTTCATGCTCCTCGCGGCAAGCTGAAAGCCAAAATGAGCCTTTGTTCCCACCGTCTGGGGCAAAAGGGTGTGCCCGACAACCCAGTTGAACGCGAGGTAGCCGGCGATGATGGGTGCGATGACAACCAGTTTCCGTTTCACGTGAGATCGAGGGCCCAGCAGGCTCAACAATACGAGGAAGAGTCCATCCGGCCGTACCCAAACACCTGCCGACCAAACCGAGGCGGCGCCGATATCGCGGCCGCTGACGTACAGATAGATGCCGGCGCAGACGAACAGCAGGTAGAGCGAGATCTCCATCCCCGAAACGGAGGCCCATGTGAGAGACGGAGAAAGAGCGACCAGGAGGCCGCAAATGATGGCCGCCGGGGCATTGCTTGGATTCATCCGCTGAGCGGCTCGATATATGAAAAGAGCGGAGGCGACTTGGCAGATAATGCCAAACGCCTTGGCGCTCCAAACCATCTCCATCGTGATCCGATAGAGCGCGGCCAGAATCAGGGAATAGAGAGGGCCGGTAGAGCCTGCGACGGGCTCATCTGGGTTGAAGGCGAAGCCGTGACCGGTTGCAATGTTTCTCGCGAATGCCGCGTGGATCCAGGAGTCGTCGAGGGAAAAACCCCACGATCCGGCAATCGCCTGCTCGCGCGTGAGAAAAAGCACAGCGCCCGAGAAGGCCGCCGCCACCACAAGGATCGGACCGAGGATGTCGAGCGGGCTCGCCCCGCGGGCCTTGCCGGGCGGCCCGTGGCTAGGATCGCCGCGGATTGACTTTCTGCGGGTCCTCTTAGTCACGTCCGGACCGTGGGGCCTGGAAACCTTCTTTGACCTGGCCGATCGGTGGTTGTCCCGACCTCGATCGACTCAGCGGCCCTACCCCTTCCTACCCATCGCGCTCCTCACGCTCCACGTTCCCGACCCGTGCGAGGCCATGTAGAGGAACAGGAAACAGTAGACCACCGCGAGCTCGCCGTGATTCTCGATGGGCCAGATGCTTTTCGGCGCGTGGCTCATGAAGTAGGCGGACGCCATCTCACCGCTGCAAATGAAGGCCGCGAGTCTCGTCCCGATCCCAAGCATGATCATGAGGCCGCCGACAAACTCGATGATAGCCGCGACGAGCATCAAGGGGACGCCGGTCATGACTTCACCGCCGGGCCAGCCGAACAGCTTCTCCGAACCATGCATGGCGAACATGAAGCCGGTGACGATGCGGAGCAGGGCGTAGAGCTGCGGGGAGAACTTCGAAAGGAATTTCATCGTCTCTCCTCCTGGTACTGGGAGAATCATCCCCGCCACTCTGGGGTCCTGCTACGGCCTCGGTACAACTGCCCGAATCAGCTCCATCGGGTCCTGGATCTTGAGTGCGGCGATCGAAAGGTACGCCTGAGCGTGGCCGGCGCCGACCTGGAAGCCGGTCGCGCGCGATGCGGCATCTACCAGTTCGGTCACCCCGGGACTCTTTCCGCTCGGTCTGGGCTTCTCCGGGTTCGAGAACTGCGTCTTGTGGCAGGCCAACGCCCTCATCCAGTCGTCGAAGTAGGGCGAGACGTCGACCAGGAACGTGGGCCGCATCCCGGGCGGGATGAAGTAGTAGAAGATCGCCTTCACCTGGTACGGCTCTCCGGGAATCGGAGCCTTGCGCAGATGAGCGAGATTGAACGCCTGCGATACGAGAATGCCGGTCTTGAAGTGATCGTTGTGGCCGAGGCCGCGTCCGATCGGCAGGTCGTAGTACGGTGCGAAGATTATCTCCGGGCGATGCTTCCGAAGCACCTCGGCCACCTTGCACCGGTTGTCGAAGGTGTCCTCGATCCGGTTGTCTCCGAGGTCCAAATTTTCGCGCACGTCGAGGCGGAGGATCTTCGCAGCATCCGCGCACTCCTGGTCGCGTTCCTCGGGGGTGCCCCAGCCCATGTCGCCGCGGGTCATGTCGATGATGCCGGTCGTGTGGCCCAAATCCTTCGTCTTGAGCAAGAGCCCCCCGGCTCCGATCTCGGCGTCGTCCGGATGGGGGCCGAATACTAGGATGTCGATCTTCATTCGGAATCAGGCTCCTTGGGCTTGAAGAGCTGGTCGAGCTTCGTTCGGGCCGCCTGCGCGCGGTCGCTCTTGGTTCCCGAGGCGATCGCCGAGTTCAGCGAAAAGTAGTCGCAGAAATTCCGCCGGTCCCGGTCGGTGACCCATTCCGCCTGCGTCTCGCGGCACATGTTGTGGGCGTTGCGATCGAAGTGGCGACACTGGACGCAGGCGTGGAGGTCCCGCTGACAATTGGGGCAGACGCTTTCGCGGACGATCCGTTGCTTGGGATCGAGCGACGTGTGGCAGAAATGGCAGGCGCTCATGGCTTGATGTCACCCCGCATGCAGCGGACATGATAGGGAGGAGGCATGGGCGCGGGCCAGCCCTTTCTCCGGCGCGACCGCCGTAACCATAATCGGACCGTTGCCTTGACAGGGCGTCGAGCGGGTTTCATCATCCCACTATGAAATCCTCTTGGACGTGGATTGTCGGCGCGGCGGCGCTCTCGCTGGCCGTCGACGGCTGTGCGACCGCGAAGAAGGAGGCGCCGGCCGCCATCGTGTGGAACACCGCGATGGACGCCGCGCTCGCCGACGCGGGGAAGAGCGGGCGGCCGATCCTCCTCGACCTCTACACGGACTGGTGCCAGTGGTGCAAAGCGCTCGACGACACCACGTTCACCGATCCCCAGTTCGTCGCGTTCTCGAAGCGGTTCACTTGCGCGAAGGTGAACGCGGAAGTGGATACGGTCACGGCGGCACGCTACCGCGTCAAGAGCTACCCGTCGGTCATCATCTTGAAGCCGGACGGCACCGAGATCGACCGCGTCGTGGGCTACTACCGCGCCCCCGAGTTCATGAGCCAGGTCGAGGACTACTTGGCCGGACGGAACACCCTCGCCTCGATGGTGGCGGCCGAATCGACCCACGGCAAGAACCCGCAATTCTTGGCGAAGCTCGCCGACCGCTACTTCGAGCACGGCCTATACGACGAGGCGAAGGCACACTACCTGCGCCTCGTCGCTCTCGACCCGGCGAACAAGAGCGGTCTCGTGGACGACGCGCTCATGAGCCTGGCGCGGATGAGCCGGAAGGACAAAGATTACGCGGCCGCTCGAAAGTACGCGCAGGCGGTGCTCGACCGATATCCTAGCGGCGACGAGATGAGATCAGCCTTCCTCGAAGTCGGGGTCAATTGGAAGCGCTCCGGCCATCTCGAGAACGCGTGGAAGGTGTTCGTCGACTATGCACGCAAGTTCCCAGAAGACGAGGACGCACCCTATGCCAGGGAGCAGGCCGATACCTTGGCCGACAAACTCGGCCACACGATCACCATCCCCCGTTCGCTGAAGGGCCACACGCTCTGACCCCTACGACATGAAGCTCGGAATCCTGGGGCCGCCCCAGAGCGGGAAGACCACGCTCTTCACGGCCCTCACGCGCGGCCAGGCCGAGTCGGGCTCGGCCCGCGGGGAGAAGGTCCACCTGGGGTCGGTCCTGGTGCCCGACGCGCGGCTCGATCGGCTTCGCGAGATGCACAAGCCGAAGAAGTTCACGCCCGCCAAGGTCGACTACGTCGACGCTCCGGCGCTCGAGACCTCTCGAGGCGAGCGCGGCGCGCTCTCGGCCCTCACCGCGCTCCGGGACGTCGACGCTTTCGTGCTCGTGATCCGGGCGTTCGAGGATCCTGCCGTGCCGCATTTCAAGCAGACGGTGGATGCCGCACGCGACGCATCATGGCTCGCGGGGGAGCTGCTCCTCGAGGATCTCGCGGTGGTCGAGCGTCGCCTGGATCGAATCGAGAAGGCGGTCAAGGTGGGGAAGAAGCCCGAAGATCCCAACGAGTACGAGGCATTGAAGAAGGTCAAGGCGGCCCTCGAAGCGGAGCGGCCGGCCCGCGCCGCCGGGCTCTCGGCGATCCAGGAGCGGTCCTTGCGTGGTTTCCAGCTTCTCTCGGGACGCCCCTGGATCGTCGTCGTGAACGTCGATGACGCATCGCTCAAGCTGGGGGAGGACGCGGTCTGCGAGCCGATCCGCCGCCGCCTGCCCGAGCCGACGCCACCCGTGATCGCCCTCTCGGCCAAGACCGAAGCCGAGCTGGTCGCGCTCCCGGAAGCCGATGCGGCCGAGTTCATGGCGGTCCTCGGCATCCAGGAGCCCGGCCTCACAAGGATGATCCGGCTCTCCTACGCGGCGCTCGGCCTGATCTCCTTTTTCACCGTGGGACCGGACGAAGTCCGCGCGTGGACGCTTCGCGATGGCGCCTTGGCGCCCGAGGCGGCCGGCGTCATCCACAGCGACCTGGAGCGAGGCTTCATCCGGGCCGAGGTGATCGGCTACGACGACCTGATCGAGGCGGCCACGATGGCCAAGGCCAGGGAGCGGGGCCTCTTGCGCACGGAGGGGAGAGACTATAAAGTTCGGGACGGCGACATCGTGAACATCCGCTTCAGCGTCTGAGGGAAACCTCCGGAGACGGCCGGACGTAAGGAAGTTGTGATGAATTTCGTTCGGAATCGACTCAGGAGGAGCGGCATGTTCGGACCAGCGCGGATCGCATCGGCCCTCGCGGCATGGCTTTGCCTCTCCGTCTTCGGCTGGGCTCCGGCCACCGAGGCGGCCCAGTTGCGCGAGGTGACGGAGAAGGTCTTTCCCCTTCAGCCGGGAGGGGAGCTCCTCATCAACAGCCAGAACGGCCGGATCACCGTCGAGGCTTGGGATCGGCCGGAGGCGCGGGTTCAGATCACGCGCACCGTCCGCGCCAGCGATGACAAGCGAGCCGCGGCGCTGATGAAGGAGCTCCGCGCCGACGTGACGCTCGGGGAAGGACGCATCGAGATTCAGAGCCGGTATCCGAAGCGCACCGAGAGCGTCGGCATCTGGGACGTGCTCGGCCAGCGCGTGACGTCTTTGAACATTCACTATTACGTTCAGGTGCCGGCGCAAACGCGATTGCATTTGGAGACCTCGAACGGGGAGATCCAGGTCCGGGGCACGTCGGGCGCGCTCGTCGGGCAGACGGTCAACGGCGACGTCGAGGTAACGTCAACGAGCGGCCGCGTCGAAGTGAATACCACCAACGGAAACATTCGATTGGTCGGGATCCACGGCGCGACCCGCGCGAGCACGACGAACGGCGGGATCGAAGCCGAGATTCGGCAGCTCGATTCGGGCGCTGGGGTCGATCTCTCTACGACGAACGGGGATCTGACGGCCGTGCTTCCCGCGGATCTCAAGGCGCAGCTCGAGGCCAGGACGACCAACGGGCGCGTGAGCATCGGCTTTCCGGTCGAGATGGTCGGACGGGCGAGCTCGAAGTTGGTGCGGGGCCGGATCGGCGGAGGCGGCGCCGCCGTGAGCCTCAGTACGACGAACGGCAACATCGTGGTCAAGCGGGTCGGTGAGAGCCGCCGCAGCTGATCGGGGAAGGGAGAACGTGAGCAGCGCGATACCGCATAGCAATATCAGCGCGACGGGGCCGATGACCCGGGGCGACTTCCTGATGATGCTCTACTGGTACGCCGACATCAACGCGGTCCCGAACGTCGTGGGGATCCGCGGCCTTTCGGCGCTCACCCGCCTCGCCCTGATCCTCGGAAGCAGCACCGGGCTCGATCGCATAACCGAGCCGTTCTTCTCCTTTCACGCGACGCCGAATGGAGGGCTCGCCAGCCCGGAAGTCTGGACGGAGCTTCTTGGTCTTCGCGCCTATGAGGTCGTCGTTCCCCTCCCGATGGACGAGCCGATGCCGCCCGAGGAGACCGCCGAGCGGCGGTACATGCTAGAGAAGCACATCCCGGCGCACGAGAAAGCGCTCTATCCGATCCCCACGCAGTTCGAGCGCGACGTTCTCACGAACAAAGGAACTTTCTTTGCCGCGAAGCGGGAGGACCAGATGGTCGCGCGGCAGATCGCGGTCTTCAAGACCGTGGTCGATCTCGCGCGGCTCCCCTTGGCTGAATTGACCGCGCGGGCCCTGCCTTACCTTCGCGTTCCCGCGGCGCGGTAGCGCCGGGCGGCGCGCTCCACCGGCGCCAGGACGAGCCAGCGATGCTTCGATTCATCCTCAACACGTTCCTCATCCTCCTCGCTCTGCGGTTTGTATCCATGATCGCGAGGGCCATTGGCGCCGGGAGGCGTTCGGGGCCCCGGCTGAACGAGGAGCCCGAAGCGCCGAAGCGCTCCACCCGCTCGCGCGTCCCCCCACACTCGGACGCGGTGGACGTTCCGTTCACCGAGATCCCTCCCGACTCCCCGCCTTGAGCGACGATCAGCCGGACCTCTTTCCCGATCGTCCCGGCGGGCGCCGCGCGGCGCAGACACCGCTCGCCGATCGAATGCGCCCTCGGACGCTCGAGGAGTTCGAAGGGAGAGGGGCCTTCCTGGGTCCCGGCTCGCTCCTCGGCTCGGCGATCGAGTCCGGCGTACTTCCGTCGCTCATCCTCTGGGGACCACCCGGCAGCGGGAAGACCACGCTGGCGCGGCTCCTCGCGAAGGCGAGCGGGGCCGATTTCGTAGCCTTCAGCGCCGTCACCTCGGGGGTCAAGGATGTGCGCGAGGTGATCGAGCGCGCGGGAGTCTCCCGACGCGCCACGGGGACCGCGACGCTCCTCTTCGTGGACGAGATCCACCGCTTCAACAAAGCCCAGCAGGACGCGTTTCTGCCGCACGTCGAGGACGGAACGATCGTTCTCATGGGCGCGACCACCGAAAATCCTTCGTTCGAGGTGAACAACGCACTCCTCTCGCGGATGAAGGTCATCGTCCTCCCGATGCTCCAGACGGACGCTCTCGTACGCATCCTCCGACGCGCCCTCGCGGACGCCGAGCACGGGCTGGGCCGCTCCGGCGTCGGCTCCTCCGAGGAAACCCTCGCCTTGATCGCGTCGATCTCGGGCGGGGACGCGCGGATCGCGCTCCAGACGCTCGAGATCGCTGCCGGCCTGGCCCAGCGCGCGCGGCGAAAGGAGATGTCCGCTGAGGACGTGCGCGAGGCCGCCCAGCGGCGGGCGCTCCCCTATGACCGCGTCGGAGAGGAGCACTTCAACATCATCTCGGCGCTCCACAAGTGCATCCGAGGGAGCGACCCCGATGCCGGTCTCTATTGGCTCGCGCGGATGCTCGAGGCGGGGGAAGATCCGCTCTACGTGGCCCGCCGCCTGGTGCGCTTCGCCTCGGAAGACGTGGGGCTGGCCGATCCCGACGCGCTCCGTCTCGCGATGGCGGTCCGCGACGCGGTTCATTTCCTCGGGATGCCGGAGGGGAACACCGCCTTGGCGCAGCTCGTCGTCTATCTCGCGCTCGCGCCGAAGAGCAATTCGATCTATACGGCCTATCAGCGCGCCGCGCGCGACGCGACGGAGAAGCCGCCCTACCCGGTGCCGCTCTGGATTCGAAACGCGCCGACGAAGCTGATGAAGGATCTCGGCTACGGGGAGGGATACGAGTACGCCCACGACTATGACGACGCGATCGTGGCGCAGCAGTATCTGCCGGAGGAGCTTAAGGACGCGCGGTACTGGAAGGGGGTTCCGCGCGGCTTCGAGAAGGAGCTTCTCGAGCGGCTCGAGCGAATCCGGGCGGAGAAGACGCGGCGTGGGAAAGGGCAGGACGAGGGTAAAGGCACGGGCGGGAAGAAGTCGTAAACCAGGCCCCCTCAGCGTTGCCGCACTCCCGTTGACCTGCTAGGCTCCGGCCGCGTGACGCTTCCGCTCGATCGCCACTGGAAAAACGTCTCTTCGCTCCTCTGCGTCGAGGTCTTTTACGGCGTCGCCCTGGCGCTCATCTCGATGGTGGCGGTCATCCCCGTATTCCTCAGCAGCCTCGGCGCCACCAACACCGTGATCGGAGCCCTCCCGGTGATCTGGCTCCTCGCCACGAGCTTTCCCGGCGCCTTCGCGTCCCATTTCACCGGTGGTCTCGCGCATCGAAAGCGGGCGGTCATCATCCTTCATCTGCTCTCGGGGATCCCGTGGGTACTCCTCGCGGTGTGGTTCGGCATGATGGGACGCCACTCCGGGGCGGTCGACATCGTCGTCCTCATCGCGGGGTGGGGCGCCTCTTGGGTCATCATGGGCTTCACGATCCCCGTCTGGATCAACTTCATCGGGAAGGTGACGCGGCCCGAGCTTCGCGCCCGTACGTTCGGCACGATCTTTTTCTTTCAGACGCTCATGGGGGCGATCGGGGGATGGGTCGGAAGCCGGCTCCTGGGATCCAGCCTGCCGTTCCCGGCGAACTACGCGCTTGGGTTTCTCGTCGCGAGCGTCTGCATGGCGATCGGGAGTTTCTTCTTCATTCCGGTCCGCGAGGACGCCGGAGCGACCAGCGCGCCGGGGCCCGCGTTCGGAACGGTGCTGCGGTACGCGCGGGAGATTCTCGCCGACCGGAGCGGACTGCGGGTCTACCTCGCCGTGCTGCTCCTCTCCGTCGGCCGTTTCCTCTTGATCACCTACTACCCGGTCTTCGCCCAATCGCGCTTTTCGCTCGCGGCGCGCGATTCGGCGATCTACACGGCCATCTGCATGGCGGGGCAGATGATCGGGAGCGTCCTCGTGGGGTTCATCGGGGATCGGTTCGGATACGCGCGCGTCGCGGCGGTGGCGATGGCGACCCTCACCGCCGGGCTTTTGCTCGCGATCCTTGGAGGTAACCCCGTCTGCTATTACCTGACCGCGTTCGTGCTCGGGATCTTCATCGTGTCCGACGTCTTGGCCCTCTTCAATCTTTCGATGGCGTACTCTCCGCACGAGGACAACACCGCGTACATCGGCATCATTCCGGCGATCGTGGCGCCCTTCACGGCCTTGACCGCGGGCTCCTCCGGAACGTTCATCGATCACTTCGGTTTCATTCCCGTCGCGTGGGTAGGTCTTGCGGGCGCGGTCGCCGCGTTCTATCTTGTCGTGTTCCGTCTGCCTGAGCCCAAGTACTCCCTTGCTGGAAGGAGGGGAACTTCGTGATCCGTCGCCCTCGCGCCCCCCACGTCCTCTGCGCCGGTCGATTCCTGTCGTCGCTCCTGACCGTCGCGAGTCTTGCGACCGTGGCGCCTTCCGCGAATGCCCTCCCGCTCTACGCCTCGAGGGAAGGCAGAAACTGCATCTCGTGCCACATCGATCCCAACGGGAGCGCGATGCGGAACGACTTTGGCTTCAACTACGGGAAGAACCGGCACTCTATGGGGGAAGAGGAGCGGTGGTCGAAGGTCACGGTGAATCCTCAGCTCAACGATTGGATCCGCTTGGGCCTGGATACCCGCTTCATGTACGTGGCGTCGCACCAGGACGGCGCGTCGAAACTGGGCACGTCGACATTCTTCCCGATGGAGGGGACGCTGCGGCTGTCGATCGACCCGGTCGACTACCTCACGATCGTTGGGGCGCACGGGCTCGTGGTCCAATCGCCCGGATTCCCGGACGCCTACATCGCCAGGGAGCTCTACGGTCTGTTCCACGGATTTGCGAAGGACCTGTACGTCCAGGTCGGGCGGTTCCGGCTCCCCTTCGGCCTCCACCAGGAGGACCACACGTCGTTCACGCGCTCGTACGTGCTTCCCTACGATTCCCAGAGGGAAGACGCGGGAATCGAGGTCGGAGCGATCGGGAACACCTGGTTCGGGGAAGCCTCGTTCACCAACGGGGGAGATCCGTTCAATCAGCGCGCCAGCACGTTCGCGGCGAAAGTCGGCCGGTCCTCTCGTGCCTTTCAGTTCGGCCTCTCCGGGTATGACCAGGCTCACGATTCCGCGCCCGACGACTACCGCTGGTCGCTCTACGCGTCGACCACGCGGGGGCAGGTGACGGTGTTGGCCGAATATGTCGCGGACGATTTCAAGCCCGATGAGAGCCGGAAAGCGGCGTTCACCGAGGTCGTCTATCGCCTATCACGCGGCGTGTTCCTCCGCGCCAAGCTGGACTACTTCGGCCCCGTGTCGGGATCGCTCTCCGAGGAGGTCGTGCGGCGCTACCTCGCAGAGGTCGACATCAACCCGATGCCCTTTACCAACATCAAGGTGTCCTACCGCCGATACAACTACGTCGGGGGCCCGGACGGCGACGAATATCTGACGATGCTCTTCATCCCGTTCTGAGCCGAGGCAACTGGGGCCGAAGGTGGAGAGGTCGGCGGGCGTTACTTGTATGCGGGAATCCCCGTGATCGCTTCGCCGATCACGAGGGTATGGATGTCGTGGGTGCCTTCGTAGGTGTAGACGCTCTCCAAATTGCACATGTGGCGGCCGCACTGGTATTCGTCCGTGATTCCGTTGGCGCCAAGAATCTCCCGGGCGAGCCGCGCGCACTGTAGCCCCACCTGCACGTTGTTCATCTTGCCGAGCGAGATGTGCTGCGGCTGGATCTTCTTCGCGTCCTTGAGGCGTCCGATCTGGAGCGCCAGGAGCTGCGCCTTCGTGATCTCGCGGATCATCCAGGCCAGCTTCTCCTGCACCATCTGGAATGACGCGATCGGCTTGTCGAACTGGATGCGCGTCTTTGCATAGTTGAGCGCCTCGTGGTAACAGGCCATCGCCGCTCCGACTCCGCCCCAGGCAATGCCATAGCGCGCCTGGTTCAGGCATCCGAGCGGACCCTTCAATCCCTCCGCGTTCGGGAGGAGGCTGTTCAGGGGAACGCGGCAATCCTGGAACGTCAGCTCGGACGTGACCGAGGCGCGGAGCGAGAACTTGCCGTGGATGTCCTTCGTCGAGTAGCCGGGCGTGCCTTTCTCCACGATGAATCCGCGGATGACCCCGTCCAGCCGCCCCCACACGATCGCGATGTCGGCGATGCCGCCATTCGTGATCCACATCTTGCTTCCGTTAAGGATGTACTTGTCTCCGTCCTTCCGGGCCACCGTGCGCATGCCGGCGGGATTGCTGCCGAAATCGGCCTCGGTGAGCCCGAAGCATCCGATGATCTTGCCGCTCGCCATCCCGGGCAGGTACTTGTCCTTCTGCTCGTCCGAGCCGTAGGCGTAAATGGGGTACATGCAGAGCGCGCCCTGAACCGACACGAACGACCGGAGCCCGCTGTCGCCGCGCTCCAGCTCCTGCATGATGAGCCCGTAGGCGACGTTGTTGAGCCCGGCGCAGCCGTACCCGTGGATGTTCGCGCCGTAGAATCCGAGCTGCGCCATTTCGGGGACCAGCTCCGCGGGGAAGGTGCCGGCGCGGTGGTGCTTTTCGATGATCGGCATGAGGCGGTCGGAGACGAATTCGCGCGCGAGGGCGCGGACCGCGAGTTCTTCTTCGTTGAAGAGGCCGTCGATCTCTAGGAAATCGACGCCATCAAAGCGCTGCATGAAGCCTCCGAAAGGTCGTGCGGCGTGGGAAAAACGAGGTCAGAAAGGTGAGAATAGCGTCGGCAGAGGGTGAAGGCTAGGGGGATTTGGGCCGCCGAAGCGCGCGTGAGCGCTGCCTGGCGCGGCGTGTGCCGGGGCGGATTGACCGCAGGGCCCGCCCGCGCTATAGTTTCCCGCGCTCCAGAGTTGGCATCTGGATCCCTCGCATGTCTTGGTGGTCCTCATCGTCTAGCCTGGCCTAGGACACCGCCCTTTCACGGCGGCAACAGGGGTTCGAATC
>JBGPMG010000070.1:0-11572 GCA_041486815.1 Candidatus Eiseniibacteriota bacterium
CAAGGCCTGGGCGATCTCTTTATTGGAGCGACCGTTCGCGATGAGGCGCGATACCTCGACTTCCCGATTGGAGAGGGGTCGGTGGGACCCGTCGCCGCCACGACGGGTCAGCGCGTGCCGCATGATCGCGGCCGCGGTGCCGGCCTCGTACCAGGCCTTGCCGGCGGCGATCGTCCGTATCGCGCCGAAGAGGTCTTCGGGCGCCGCGCTGCGGCGGATTGTCCCCGAGGCCCCCTCGGCCACTGCCAGTTCGAGGCAGTCGGTGCCGGCCGTGCACGCCGCGCCCCTTGAATCCGTCGCCTCGTGCTCGGATTGTGGAGGGTTTAACACCATACAGAGAGCCTCACTTCTCTCCGCGACGGCCAGAATCGGGATATCGGGAAGCCGCCCGTGGAGGCGTGCGAGAGCCGTCTCCCCTGCCGGGGCCGGAATGGAGAGGGACAGGACGATCAGGGTAGGGTGGTGCTCGAGGCAGGCGCCGATCGCCTCGTCCGCGGTGGCCGCCTCTCCGACCACCGTGAATCCGGGCTGAGCCCCCAAGATCGCAACGAGCCCGCTCCGGTCGATCGCCTTGTCATCCGCGATCACCAATCGGATCGAGGGGAGGGCACCGGAGCCGCGGTTCCGTGCATGGCGCGCGGCGGGAGGTCGGCCGGAGGGGGACCGGCGGTCCCTAGACGTCGCTCGTCGATTCACCATAGATCGTTCCCACCTATGGCTTCCGGTGAGTGGGGTGCCCACGCTCGATCGGGGCGAGTGACTTAACCGCAACTTAACTGTATGCCTCGTGGGTCCCGCGGACAAGGACCGACTTCCTGATCCGCGGGACCGGTTGATCAACGCATCGCTACCTCCAGAGCCGCTCCCACCAGATCAGTCCCTCGTTCGGCTCGGACCACTTCTCGTCGACGCCCATTTTTGCGCGGATCCCATCGAACCGGGCGCCGGTGAGGCTGCAGTAGTTCTCCGCTTCCTTCCGGCGGCGCTCCCAGACTCCTTGTCGATACGCCGCGAGCGCAGGGCACTCATCCTGGCCTCGGTACGGATGGTGAAGGACGTACCTCGCCTGCCAGTTCTCCCGATCGGCGGTCACTTGAAGCTGCAGGTCCTCGGGGAAGTGCCGCGTGTCGTAGCGCAGGTGGAGTCGCGTGAGAACCGCGTCGCCGGGCGGTCCGGGCCCCGCGGTGATCCAGAACGCGCCCAGGGACCGCAGCTCTGGCGGTGTCAGGTAGGGCGCCGTGCAGGGGTCGCACGATGGGGCGTTGGGCACGACCACCCATGCGTACTCGAGGAATATCGCGGATCCGCTCGCCTTCGCGTGCTGGTCCGCGAACAAGAGCCGGTAGAAATCGGGGAACTCGCCCTTCACGAACTCCGGCACGTCGATGCCGGTCGGGAGCCGGACCGTGCGGTAGTTCGTCGCCTCGACCCGGCCGCGCCGCGTGAGCGTGAACACGAACATCTCCTGGGGCCCGTCGGCATTCACCATGCCGAGACGGATCGGGAGCATGAACTTCCGCGACTCGAAGGCAACCTGGATGGGGCGAAGATAGTTGTACCCGAGACGCTTCTGCTCCTGAACGTTCACCTTCGCGACGAAGAAGAACATCCCTTGCTTGATATAGCTCTCGAGCACGGCCGGGGCGCCGTCGGGGATCCGGTAGCCGTTGGCTTGAAGCCACTGGTTGAGCGCGCGGCCCTCGGTGGCGGAGAGAATTACGATCTCGTACTCATCTACCTTGAATTGTGCCTCGACTGTAACCGTGCGCAGGTCTTCGGACGTCACGATCTGCCGCGTCGACGAGTCCTTTTTCCGGATCTCAATTCTTGAGCCCCCGCTGACCGCGGTGGGTGACGGCGGACACGGATTCGGGTCGGTGTACTCGACGAGCCTCGGCGCCGAGTAGGCGTCGAGGTGGTCGACCCACGCGGCGTCGCCGATGTGCACCTGTCCCTTCTCGGGGACGACCGGGACAGGCACGACGACGGCGAACTCCTTCGGATCGCCCTGGAAGTCGCTGACCATGGTGATCACGGTGCGGTCGCCGTCGCGCGCGAGCACGACCTTGGACGCGTGGTTGAAGATCTTGGCGTCGCCCTGCGCCACGTAGAAGCCGCAGAACGCTTGGGCGGACGCCGCCGCGCCGCCCGCCATGAGGACACTTACCGCGAGAGTGAGCCATTTCATCGCTCGCTCCTCTCTTCGCCCGGCTAGTTCGAGGGCCACATCCTTTGCCACCACTTCGGGTCGTCGCCCGGCGCGGACCAGTCATTCGCCAAGTTCATCTTTCTCCGGATCCGCTGGATCGACCAGCTAGTGAGGGAGGCCAGATTCTCCGCTTCCTTCGCGCGTCGGGCCCGGAGCTCCGTGACGTAGGAATCGATCCCGGAGCATTCCGAGCCGCCCTTCCACGGGTGGTGGATGACGAAGCGGCCCTGGAAATTGGACTTGTCGCCGGTCTGCTGGAAGACCAGGTCCTCGGGGAAGTGGGCGTTGTCGTAGCGCACGTGAAGGCGCGTGATGAAGACCTGCTGCGCGCCGCCGCCCGCGTCCCCCCTCGGATCGCCGACCCACCACACCCCGAGGCCCTTGAGCTCCTCCTGCGAGAGCGGGTCCGCGGCGCAGGGGTCGCACCATCCCATGTCCCACGCGTACTCGAGGAACACGGCTTCGCCGCGCTCCTTCCGGACCTGTTCCGAGAACATGGCGCGGTAGAAGTCCGGGAACTCCTCCTTCACGTATTCGGGGACGTCCATTCCCTCGGGGAGCCGAACCGTTCGGTAGTTCGTCGTCTCGACGCGTCCGTCCCGGGTCAAGGCGAAGACGAACAACTCCTGGGGTCCATCCGCGTTCACCATGCCGAGTCGGATCGGGAGCATGAACTTCGGCGATTCGAACGCGACCTGGATCGGCCGCAGATAGGAGAAGCCGAGCTTGGCCTGCTCCGTGAGGTTCACCTTCGCCACGAAGAACCGGATGTTCTGCTTGATGTACCCGGCCAAGACCGCCCCGGCGCCCCTTGGGATCGTATAGCCGTTCTCCGTCAGCCAGGCCTCGAGCCCGCCGCTTTGCTTGGCAGAGAGGATCACGATGTCGTACTCGCCCACGGTGTACTTCGCCTCCACCGTCACGCCCAGGGCTTTGGCGCGCAGCTCGTCCGCGCGAGAAGCCATCGGGGCCTGCATGTTGCCCGCCTTCATGGCCCGATCCATCGCCTCGTATCGCTGGCACGGATCGGGATCGAAGTACTCTACGAGCCTCGGCGCGGAGTAGGCGTCGAGGTGGTCGATCAGGGCCCGGTCGCCGATGTGGATCTGACCCCGTTCCAGGAAGGTCGGCACCGGCACCACGACCGCGAACTCCTTCGGGTCGCCCTTGAAGTCGTTCGACATGGTGAGGACGGTCCGGGTGCCGTCGCGCACCATCACGACCTTGGACGCGCGGTTGAAGATCGTCGCGTCGCCTCGGGCGACGGAGAAGCCGCAGAAGCTATACGCGGCCGGCGCCGAGAACGCGCCCGCCAGCGAAATCGCCAGCGCGAGCAGCCATCGGTTCACGTGAATCTCCTTTCCAGAAGGGTCCGGCCACGGGGCGCTTCCATTCGTAGCGTGGGCCGGGGAGGATGCGGTCGATCAGCGGTACGGTGGGAGCGAGCGCCGCGAGCGCCCAGATCGGGCCGTTGGGCCGGAAGAGGACGAAAGCGACGAACGCGGCCCCTGCCGCGACGAGGCACGCGAACAGAATCCGTCCCGCGCGCGTATTCGGGGTGGTCTTGGGATCCGAGATCATGTGGAACGTGAAGATCATCAGCGCGCCGTTCAGAAGCCGATGAATGGGGATGGTCATCGGCTCGCCGAGCCAGAGCGACCGGCCGAACAGGATCGCCGCGAAGGCGGCGATGAAGGCGATGCTCGTGTCGCTGCGGGCGGATCGGTTCACGACGAAGGCCCCGCCGCAGGCCATCGCGTAGGCCATCGTCGGTCCGCTGCCCCATTGGCCGGGCGAGACCCACGCCTGGGCCGGCAGGAGCAGCATCATCAACGCGAGCGCGATATTCGTGGGATTCCAGATGTGCTTCCCGTTCCAACGGATGAAGAACTTGCTCCCAATGGCGATCGAAGCGGTCACCGCCGCCAGCCACCATTCATTCGCTCGGAACAGGAAGCAGAGGCCGAGGCCCGAGATGAGGGCGCTCTTCCATTCGAAGGTCGGAATCTTGAGCGCGCGCGTCAGGAGCCATTGGACTCCGAGCGCCACCCCGATCGTCGCGACGACCTGGGTCGGGGGCACGTCAAAGGAGAGCCAGAAGAGGCCGTACGTCAAGAGTCCGGAGAGGCAGCAGATCTGCCACCAGCGGGGGTCGAATCGGCGGCTCGATAGAGCCAGGGAGGGCGCTGCGTCGCGCGTCGTCATCGCACCGGTACCTACGTCCGGCCGGTCAAGACTATTCCCCGAAAAACCGACCGGCCCCACGCGTCGAGCGGGGGGCCGGGGGGCTGTGACGACGACAGCAAAACGCTACGCCGCGTGACCCCCCGGGTCCAGCGGAAATTTGAGGGAGGTCCCGCCGCCCGTTTTTGGTACCTTCGAGCCCTACGGTCCGACCCGAGCCGACCCACCTTCCAAGGGGTAGATCGATGATCCGCCGTTGCCCATGGGCCGCGCTGTTCCTGGCCCACCTGTTCGTCGTACTGCCGGCAGCGCCGGCCTCAGCAGACGTGAAGACCGCAACCTTCTCCATCGTGGCCTACGACTCGGTGACGCACGAGGCGGGCGTGGCCGTGCAGTCGAAATATTTCTCGGTCGGGACCGCGGTCCCCTGGGCGGGAGCTGACGCCGGAGCCGTGGCCACCCAGGCGAGCGTCAACATCTCGCTCGGGCCCGAAGCGCTAGCGCTTCTTCGCACGGGAATGCCCGCGGGCGACGTGATGCGGGCCTTGGCGGCCGCCGACACGCTCTGGGACTCGCGCCAGGTCGGGATCGTGGACATGAAGGGACACGCCGTGAATTGGACCGGCAAGCGATGCCTCGACTGGGCCGGGGGGGAGACCGGGCCGGGCTTTGCATGCCAAGGGAACATCCTCGCGGGCCCCAGCGTCGTCGCGAACATGGCCAAGGCGTTCCGCGGATCGACCGGCGAGCTGGCCGAGCGCATGATCGCGGCGCTGGAGGCGGCACAGGCCGCAGGCGGCGACAAGCGCGGGATGCAGTCGGCCGCGCTGCTCGTGGTCCGGCCGAGCGCCGACCACCCGGAATACAACGTCCGGTACATCGACCTTCGCGTGGAGGACCACAAGACGCCGATCCAAGAGCTACGGCGGGTGTGGCAGATCTTCGAGGGGTTCCATCTGGCGAACGCGCACTTGAATTACGCCACCCAATACGAGGCGGAAGGCCGGAACGATTTGGCGCTGATGGAGCGGGAGCGTGTGGGAGAGAGCATGAAGCGCGCGCTCGCCCGCGGGGAGCGGGACGCCTCGCTGCTGAACGGTCTCGCCTGGTCCTGCGCCACGCACGACATCTACCTCTCGGACGCCCTTCGGGCGGCCGAGCGGGCCGCGGACCTCGAGCCACGCAACATCGACATCCTCGATACGCTGGCGGAGGTTCATTTCCGCGCGGGCAACGCGGCGAAGGCGGTTGAGGTGGAATCGCGCGCCGCGACGCTCGATCCGAAGAGCACCTATCTGAAAGAGCAGATCGAGCGGTTCCGGGCGGGCCGAAAGTGAGACGGGTCAGCGCGCGCGCCGCTCGGATCTTCATCCTCGCCGCGGCGGCGGCGACGCTCTACGCGCCGCGCGCGTTCGCGACGTTCTCGATCGTCGCGTACGACTCCGTGACGCAGGAGGTGGGGATCGCGGTCCAGTCGCGCGCCTTCAGCGTGGGCATGGCGGTGCCGTGGGCGGAGGCGGGGGTCGGCGGGATCGCGACCCAGGCCTCGACCAACGAGTCGTTCGGTCCGATGGGGCTCGCGCTGCTCCGGCAGGGAAAGGCGGCGCCCGAGGTGCTCCGGGCGCTCCTCGACGCGGACTCCGGCAGCTCGCACCGCCAGGTAGGGATCGTGGACGTCCAGGGCCGGAGCGCCGCCCACACCGGGAAGGACTGCTCCTCCTGGGCCGGCCATCGCACCGGCTGGGGCTACTCGATCCAGGGGAACATCCTCGCGGGCGAGGCCGTCGTCGCGGACATGGAGCGGGCCTTCCTCTCCACCCAAGGCGAGCTCGCGGCGAGGCTCCTGGCCGCGCTCGAAGCCGGGCAGGCGGCGGGCGGCGACCGGCGCGGGATGCAGTCGTCGGCACTCCTCGTGGTCCGCCCGAGCGCGGACTACCCTGAATACCGGACGCGCTACATCGACCTGCGGATCGAGGACAGCAAGGAGCCAATCAAAGAGCTCCGCCGCGTGTTTCAGCTTCTCGAAGCGCAGAAGCTCGCGGAAGCCCACCTCCGATTCGCCGCGGCCTACGATAAGATCGGAAGAAAGGATCTCGCTCGGACCGAGCGGGAGCGCGTCGGGGAGGGGCTCCGCCGCGCGCTCGCCGGAGGCGTCAACGACCCCTCGAGCCTGAACGGGCTCGCGTGGGCCTGCGCGACCAACGACATGTTCCTCCCGGAAGCGTTGACGGCGGCCGAGCGGGCTGTCGCGCTCGAGCCGAAGGAGACCGGCATCCTGGATACGCTGGCGGAGGTCCACTACCGGATGGGCAACGCGGCCAAGGCGATCGAGGTCGAGACGAAGGCCCTCGCGCTCGCGCCGAGCGACAACTATCTCAAGGAACAGATCGCCCGATTCAAGTCGGGCAAGTGATAGAAACCACGGAGAGAGCCATGACCACGCCACGCACGCTTCAACCGGAGGATCTCTTTCAGATCCAATTCGTAGACGCGCTCACCCTTTCGCCGGACGGGGCCAGGATCGTCTACACGATCCGGGCGATCGACGCCGAGAAGGACAACTACCAGTCGCACTTCTGGCTCGTGCCGGCGGCCGGCGGCGAGCCGCGCCGGCTGACGTTCGGTGAGAACAAGAACTGGGGCGCGATGTTCAGCCCCGACGGGCGGTGGCTCGCGTTCCTGTCGAACCGCAAGGACAAGAAGTCGCAGATTCACCGGCTTCCGTTGGACGGAGGCGAGGCCGAGCGGATGACGGACCTCGACGGAGATATCGGCGGGTTGGCCTGGTCGCCGGACGGGACGCGCATCTCGTTCGTCTACACGCCGAGCGATCCGCCCGAGACGGGGCATCTCCCCGGGAGCGTCGCGTCGAAGAAGGCGCAGGAAGCGAAGGCCGAGAAGAAGGATCCTTCGCCGCCGAGCTACATGCACATCACGCGGCTGCGCTATAAATTCGACGGACAAGGCTTTCTGCCCAAGGGCCGCGCGCACATCCACCTGCTCGACGTCGCCACGCGGGAGGTGCGCGCGTTGACCTCGGGCCCGGTTGACCACGAGCCGCCGGTTTGGTCCCCCGACGGCAAGTGGCTGACCTTCTCCGCGAACAGGGAGCCCAACAACGACTACAACTTCTATGTCGTCTCCGACGTGTGGGTGATGCCGTCGACGGGCGGCGAGCCCAAGAACCTGACGCCGCAGCCCGGCGTGGCCCTCTCCCCTGCCTGGTCGCCCGATGGGAAGCGGATCGCGTACATCGGCCACGCGAAAGAGAACGACTGGTGGGGCTGGTGGAACCTCCACGTGTGGGTCGTCCCCGCGGAGGGAGGCGCCGCCCGCGACCTGACACCCGATCTTGACCGCATGTCGGCCGACGTGATGGGGAGCGATCTCAACGACTTCCACGTGGCTTCCGGACCGGTCTGGAGCCGCGACGGGTCCACGCTCTACTTCCAGGCGACGGAAACCGGTTCGGTGCACCTCTACTCCGCGCCCGCCGCTGGCGGGAAGGCGGAGCGGCTCACCGAGGGGGCGCTCCGCGTCATGGGCTTCACCGGTTCCAAGGGATCCGACGACCTGGCGATCCTCCGTCTGGGCCATAAGGACGCGGGGACGATCGCCCGGTTCGACCCGAAGCGCCGCACGGTGACGCCGATCGTCGAGCCGAACAAGGATCTCTTCGGGTCACTCACGATCGCCCAGCCTGAGGAGTTTTGGGTCGAGGCGCCGCAGGGGCACAAGATCCAGGCGTGGATTCTCAAGCCGCCGAACGCGGAGCCAAAGAAGAAGCACCCGATGATCCTGGAAATCCATGGAGGTCCACGCGTGCAGTGGGGCGCCTGCTACTTCCACGAGTTCCAGATGTTCGCGAACGCCGGCTTCTACGTCGTCTTCTCCAATCCGCGGGGCGGGTTGGGCTACGGCGAGGCATTCAGTCAGGCGATCGTCAAGGATTGGGGCGGACCCGCATTCGACGACCTCATGCTCGTGGTCGACGAGGCGCTGCGCCGCCATCCGGAGATCGACCCCGATCGATTGGGCGTGACCGGAGGATCGTACGGCGGGTACATGACGAACTGGGTCGTGGGGCACACCGATCGCTTCAAGGCCGCCCTGACCCAGCGGTGCGTCACGACGATCTCGACGCTCCTCTTGGCGAGCGACGATCTGGGCGGCGCGGCCCTCGAGTTCGGAGACGAACCGTGGAATATGACCTCCGAGGCTCTCTGGAGGCAGTCGCCGCTGGCGTACGCACACAAGATCAAGACGCCCCTCCTGATCACGCACAGCCTCCAAGACCAGCGCTGCCCGATCTCCGAGGCCGAGATCCTCTACAAGACCCTCAAGGCGATGCACCGCGAGGTCGAAATGGTGCTCTTCCCCGGCGAGAGCCACGGCCTCTCCAGGGGTGGAACGCCGTCGCGCCGCCTGGCGCGGCTCCACATCATGCGCGATTGGTTCGTGCGGCACCTGATGCCTGGAGGAGCGCCCTCGGCTTCCGTCGGATCGACGGCGGAGCCGGCGATGGCCGGAGTCCGGTGAGTGAAGCTTAAAGAGTGCGCCGTCCTCCTGACCGGAGCGTCAGGCGGGATCGGCCGCGCGGCCGCTCTGCGGATGGCCCGGCACGGCGCGCGGGTCGCGCTCTTCGCGCGGCGGCAGGAACCGCTCCGCGCGCTCGCGAAGGAAATCGAGGACGCGGGGGGCGAGGCCCTCGCAATACCCGGTGACGTGTGCAGCACCGTGGACGCCTATCGCGCCGTCGTCGAGACGACGGCGCGCTTCGGCCGCCTCGACGCGCTCGTCAACAACGCGGGAGTCGGGTATCTCCGGGAAGTAGCCGAAGCCACCGACGACGAGATCGACGAGCAGCTTCAAATTAACGTGCGCGGCGCCATCCGGATGACGCGCGCCGCGCTCCCCGCCCTCAAGGCCCGCCGCGGAAGCGCGATCGTGAACGTGGCGAGTTTCGCGGGAAGGGTAGCGGCACCCTATTACTCCTACTACAACGCGAGCAAGTTCGGGCTCGTGGGGCTGACCGAAGGGTGGCGGCGGGAGCTTCGCCCGCTCGGCATTCGGGTAAGCCTTGTGATTCCGGCCGCGGTTGAAACCCAGTTCCTGGATCGCGCGGGACGCGAGCGCGCGCTCGGAATCGGCCCCGCGGGGACGGTTCTCGAACCGGAACGCGTGGCCGCCGGGATCGAACGGGCACTCCGGCGGCATTCCGCGGAGATCTACCTGCCCGCGCGAAACCACTGGCTCGCGGTGTTGAACGTCGCGGCGCCCGCCCTCTCGGATCGCATCGTCAACGCTCTTTTCCGCTATCCTCGGAGATGATGACCACCCCCGACGCAGACTCTGGGTCCGCGGCCGGCCGTCCCGAGACTCCGTCGAGATCCGGCTGGGCCGCGTTCCGGCCCCGCGGAGGAGCGGCTCCACAGAGGAAGAAGATCTGCCTCAGCCTTTCCGGGGGCGGGCTCTCGGGAGCGTTCTACGAGATCGGCTGCCTCGCCGCCCTCGACGACTTCCTGGGTTTCGATTTCTCCACAACCGGATTCGACATCTACATCGGCGTCAGCGCGGGGGCCACCGTGTCCGCGCTCCTCGCCAAGGGGATTCCGGCGCGAAAGATCTACTGGGGCCTGCTCACGGACGCCGATCCCGCTCTGCAATTCCGCCGCGGCGACATGTACGACGTGAACCGCTGGGCGATCCTCGGCTCCTTCTTCGGGGTCGTTCTGTCGATTCCGGGCTACTTCGTGCGGTGCGTGAAGATCGGCCAGCGCCCCTCGCCCTTCGAGTTCATGCACTACGTCGAGGAACGTCTTCCGGCGGGCGTCTTCTCGCTCGACAACTTCAAGAAGTTCTTCTCGGGGGTTCTCGAAGCGAACGGAAAGACCGACTCCTTCACAGACCTCACGAAAGAGCTCTACATCCCGACGACGGACCTTGATCTCGGGACGAGGCGGATCTTCTCCAACGTGGAAGGCTCGAAGGTGCCGATCTCCCACGTGGTAGCGGCCTCCTCGGCGATCCCGCTGCTGTTTCGCCCGGTCACGATCGATGGGCGCGACTACATCGACGGCTCGACCGGAAAGGTGGCACACATCGACGTCGCGGTGCGCGCGGGCGCTTCGACAATCTTGATCATCAACCCTCTGGTCAACATCTCCAACGACCGCCAGACGGTCTGCCTTCCCCGCGGCGACGGGAAGTGCGCGACCATCCGCGAGAAGGGGATGTCGTTCATCCAGGACCAGGCATCCCGCATCGAGACGCGTGTTCGGCTCGACGGGGAGATTCGTCGCTGTCAGGCCGAATACCCGGATGTGAAGCTGTACCGAATTGAGCCTTCCTCGAGCGAGGCGATGATGTTCCTCCATCACACCATGAACTACGCGGAGCGGGAACAGCTCCTCCGCTACGGCTATACGTCGATGACATCGATCCTGCGCCGCCGCCGCGCGGTGATCGAGGAGCTGATGCAGTTCCATGGCCTCAATCCGCCGGACGAGATCTCTGCGGGAGGCTGACGCCTCCTGAGGCGCAGGGAGGGCCCCCGCCTCGCCGATGTCCACGACCATTCCACAGCACCCGCTCTTGGCGCGGCTCACGCGCGGAGAGATCGTTCTCTTGGACGGCGCCCTCGGGACGGAGCTCGAGCGGCGGGGTGTCCCGACGCGCCTCCCGCTCTGGAGCGCCCAGGCGCTCTTGGAAGCGCCCGACCGCGTTCGCGAGATCCACGAGGAGTACATTCGCGCCGGAGCGGAGATCATCACCGCGGCCACGTTTCGAACGACCCCTCGAGCCCTCCGGAGCGCGGGATTGGAGAGCGAGTCGGACCGTCTCACTGTGAGCGCGATCACCCTCTGCCGGGAGGCGCGAGTGCGCGCGGGCCTCGATCGGGAAGTTTGGATCGCGGGCTCGATTGCACCCCTCGAGGACTGCTACCGGCCCGAGCTTGCTCCACCGCCCGATGCGATGGAGCGGGAGCACGGCGAGCAGGCCGTGCGGCTCAAGGGCGCCGGGGCCGACCTCCTCCTGATCGAAACGATGAACTCCGTTCACGAGGCCGTTGCCGCGGCGCGCGGCGCCCGGAGCACCGGGCTCCCCGTGCTGGTGAGCTTCATTTGCAGAGGCGAGCGGCAGATCTGGAGCGGGGAATCGCTAGCGGAGGCCGTCCTG
>JBGPMG010000071.1:0-11515 GCA_041486815.1 Candidatus Eiseniibacteriota bacterium
CCACGATTTGCACTTCACGTTCGGCCAGATGATTGCGAGGGCGTCCCAGGACGTGTATCTTTTTCCGGGCGATGTGATCGGATCGGGGACGGTAGGCGGAGGATGCATCCTCGAGCTCGGCCCCGAGGTACACGCCTGGCTTCAGCCCGGCGACGAGGTCACGCTCGAAATCGAGCTCCTTGGCGCCCTAACGAACCGAGTCGTCTGACTTTCCGCGCGAGGTAACGCCATGCCGATGTACCACACACTGGGGAACATGCCGCACAAGCGGCACACCCAGTTCCGCCGCCCGGACGGAAAGCTATACACCGAGCAGCTGATGGGATCGCGCGGGTTTTCGGGCCGCTCCTCGCTGATCTACCACCACAACATGCCGACCCAAGCCCGGCAGATCCGCAAGATTCAAGACTGCCGGGTGACGTACTCCGATGAGCAGGGGCTCCGCCATCATCACTTCAAAACGAAGGATCTGAAGAAGGGCGGGGACCCGGTCAGCGCGCGCGTGGTGCTGCTCCACAACAACGACGTCTCGATGGCGATCGCCGTCCCCGATCAGAAGATGAGCTACTTCTACCGGAACGGGCAGGGCGACGACATGTATTACATCCACGAGGGGACGGGGCGGATC
The DNA here is from genome assembly GCA_041486815.1 of Candidatus Eiseniibacteriota bacterium. Lineage (GTDB taxonomy): Bacteria > Eisenbacteria > RBG-16-71-46 > SZUA-252 > SZUA-252 > WS-9. The sequence goes on from JBGPMG010000071.1 coordinate 629, forward strand.
CAGACGATATTTGGAGAGCTCCCCTACCGGCCCGGCGACTACGTCGTGATTCCGCGCGGGACGACCTACATGTTCCATCCGAGCGAAGACGCGCAGCGCTACCTCGTTATCGAAGCGGCTTCGTCGATCGAGACCCCCAAGCGGTATCGGAACGAATACGGCCAGCTGCTCGAACACGCGCCATTCTCGGAGCGCGATATCCGAAAGCCCGAGCGGCTCGAGACCTTCACCGAGGAAGGCAAGTTCGAGGTCCGGATCAAGGCGCGGGATCAGATCACCGCGTACGAGTTCGATTACCACCCGATCGACGTCGTCGGCTGGGACGGTTTTCTTTACCCGTACGTTTTCAACATCGAGGATTTCGAGCCGATCACGGGGCGCGTCCACATGCCGCCGCCGACGCACCAGTGCTTCGAGGGAAGGAATTTCGTGGTCTGCTCGTTCGTGCCGCGAATGTACGACTACCACCCGCTCTCGGTACCCGTTCCGTACAACCACTCGAACGTCGACTCGGACGAGGTGCTCTACTACGTAAACGGGAATTTCATGAGCCGGCGCGGCATCGAGGTGGGCTCCTTCACGCTCCATCCGTCGGGCATCCCGCACGGGCCCCATCCGGGCGCCGCCGAAGCGTCGATCGGGGCCAAGGAGACGAAGGAGCTCGCGGTCATGCTCGACACCTTCTATCCGCTCAACGTAACGAAGGACGCTGAGCCCTTCGACGACAAGGCCTATCCCTACTCGTGGCTCGAGCCGTCCGGAAAGTTCACGGGCGAAGGCGCGACGGGGTGAGACCATAGCCGAGGGGAGCGCCACCTCCGGCGTTTTCCGGGGAATCGACCCGACGACCGTCGAGCCGGGAGCGTTCTACTCGCTCCTGACGGCGTGCGTGGTGCCGCGGCCGATCGCGTTCGTCTCCTCGATGTCGAAGACCGGGATCGCGAACCTCGCGCCGTTCTCGTTCTTTAACGCGGGGGGCGCGAACCCGCCGTCGGTCGTCTTCATGCCGGTCACGAGCGGGGCCAGTCGGGACAAGGACACGCTCCACAACGTGCGGGCGACCGGGGAGTACGTGATCCACATCGTCCGGTACGCGCTCCGCGAGCGGATGAATCAGGCCTCGGCGGACTATCCGCCCGAGGTGGACGAGTTCGAAGCGGCGGGGTTCACGAAAGCGTCGAGCATCAGGGTGAAGCCGTGGCGGGCCGTCGAGTGTCCGATCGCGATGGAGTGCCGCCTCTTCAAGGTCGTGGAGCACGGCGCCGGGCCGTACCATGCGAACTACGTCATCGGCCAGGTCGTCTACCTCCACATCGCAGAGGAGGTATTCTCGGAGGGCCGCGTCGACGCGGCGAAGCTGGACGCGATCGCCCGACTCGGGGGATCGTTCTACACGCGCGTGACCCAGGAATCGATCTTCAGCCTGCCGAGGCCGGTGCTTCCAAAGACGTAGGCCTTGGGGCGCCGTAAAGAGGAGCAGCGTGAATCATCGAATTCTGCTAACGACACTCGTGTTCCTGGGATCGCTCGCCGCCGCGCGGGACGCCGCGTCCCATACCATTTTCCAGGCCGCGCTGGGTGACTCCGGTCAGGATACCCAGGAGATCTCCACCGAGCAGTTCCGGGCGATCCTCGCGGACAAGAGCGCCGTCGTCCTCGACGCCCGGCCGTATCAAGAATTCGCGATGAGCCACATCCCGGGCGCCCTCAACGCGGCCGCGAAACCCGGCGTTCCGATGTCGGCCTACGTGTCGGACGCCGCCGAGATCGCCCGTTTGGTCGATGGGAAGCGGCAGACCCCGCTGGTGCTCTACTGCAATGGTCCCTTCTGCGGAAAGAGCAGAAGGCTCGCCCACGAGCTGCTGGCGGAAGGGTTCACCGACGTTCGGCGATATCAGCTCGGCATTCCGGTCTGGCGCGCGTTGGGAGGAGTGACCGTGATCGAGCCGGACGGATTGAAGCATGTACTGGCGGGCGATCGGACCGCGGTTCTCATCGACGCGCGCGAGGCGGATGCCTTCCGGGCGGGCTCGTTTCCGAACGCGCGGAACATCCCAAGGAGTCTTGTGCTCGAGGGAAAGGACGTCGGGGAGGTGAAGCGGGCCAAGGACGACGGGCGGCTGCCGATGGAAGATCACAACACGCGGGTCATCGTCATCGGGAGCGACCCTGGGGTCGCCCGCTACGTGGCCGAGGCGCTCACCCGCGAAGCGTTCCACAATGTGTCGTACTTCGCCGGGACGTTTGCCGAGGCGAGCGCGGCGGCGGGGCCGTAGGACCCCATGACGACCGACGCGCCCAACACACGCCCGAAATTCGGAGAGCTTGCGACCGAGGCGCTCCGGTACTGGGAGCCGCGGCGCCTCGTATACAACGCGATCCTGGCCGCCGTGGTCCTGATCCACTTCATCGCGGCGTGGCCGGCGTCCAAGAGGTTCCTGATGCAGGACACCGTGCTGGCGGTCTTCCTACTCGCCGTTCTCGCGAACGTCTTCTACTGCGCCGCCTACGCGGTCGACCTGTTCGTCCAATCCTCCGGGGTCCGGGCTGCGTGGCCGAGGTGGCGTTGGGCGCTCTTCGTGACCGGCGCCGCGTTCGGCGCGGTGCTCGCCCATTTCATCACGAGGAACGTGCTTTTGTCAGGGGTTTGACGGCGGAGCAGGCCTGCGCGAAAGAGACCAGGCGGGTCAAACCCTCCCGTAGCTCTTCGTCCGAGACGCAGAAGGCGATTCGGACCCGCGTCCGCGCTTTGGGATTGATCGGGAACTCCGGGGCGCCCGACGCCGTCATCTCCCCGATGGGAAGCCCGTCCGGGCCGATCCGCGGAGCCAGCGCGAATCCGGAGCCAGGCGCCACCGCCACCCGATGTTCCCGCAAGAGCTTGAGCGCGAACTCATCCCCGCTCATCCCGGTCGATGCGATGTCCGCGAGGACGTAGAAGGCTCCCTCGGGCGTGTAGTCGACCAACCCCGCCGGGCGGAGGATCGAGAGCGCGAGGTCGCGGCGGCGCCGGTAGGCCGCCCGCATCGACGCGACCGTCGCCTCGTCGGGGAGGGCGGCGAGCCCGCCCCACTGGATCGGAGTCGCGGTGCTCGCCACCAACGGCTCCTGAATCTTGCGGAGGAGGGTGCCCGCCAGGAGCGTCGGCGCGGCCATGTAGCCCAGGCGAAAGCCGGTCATCGCGTACGATTTCGAGAACGTGAACAGGGAGAAGACGCGCCGTGCCGGCTCGGGGAGATCCCGCTCGAACGAGCCGAGCGAGACGTGGACCGCGTCGAACACGATGTCCTCGTAGGCTTCGTCGCTGATGATCCAGAGATCGTGCTCCCGCGCGACCTCGTAGAGCGCGCGCAGCGTCGCCTCGGGAATCACCGCTCCGGTGGGATTGCTCGGGCTATTCACCAAGATCGCCCGCGTCCGTGGGGTGATCGCGCGGCGGACCCCCTCGACGTCCGGCTGATATCCCGCTCCCAGCGGGTAGAAGATCGGGATCGCGCTCATCAAGAGCGCCTGCTGGACGTAATTGGGCCAGTAGATCTCCGGCAGGAGGATCTCGTCGCCCGGATGTAGCGAAATCTCCATCGCCGCGAGGAGCGCCTCCGTCGAGCCGGGCGTCACGATGATCTGCTCGGTGACGGCCGCGATTCCGTTCTTCTGGGTCACCTTCCGCGCGAGGGCGACGCGCAGCTCCTGGACGCCGACGCTCGGCGGGTAGTGCGTCTTCCCCTCGCGCATCGCGCGCGACGTCGCGTCGATCACCGCCTCGGGCGGCGCGAAGTCGGGATCGCCGACGTGGAGGCGGTAGACGCGTCCGCCTCCCTCCCGCTCGAGCTCGTCGGCTAGGCGGAACATGACGCGGATCGGTGAAAACGGAATCAACTGGCTGCGCTTCGAGGGTTCCGGCATTCGGGCGCTCCTCGTGGGTGTGGATCGACTCAGGAACCGCCATCATAACAAACCGGCCCGCTTTCGATCGCGCGCCGGAACGAGCGGTAAGTGCCTCTGAGGCATTACCGGCCGAGCGCCCTTCTTGCGGCCACAGGGACCCTTTGGTAGGCTTCAGGGGTATGTCCAGGCAGGGCTTACCTCGTCATGAATCAACAGGGAGGGCAGGAATGAGGATTTCCAGGGCTGGCGTCGCGGGAGCGCTTCTGGTTTCGCTCGCGATCGTCGCGTCTGCAATGGCGCAGGAGAAGGCAGCGTCGGAGGCGGCGAAGACCGCAGCGCCGGCCACCAAAGCGGCAGCGCCGGCCACCAAAGCGGCAGCGCCGGCCGCCAAAGCGGCAACGCCGGCCGCCAAAGCGGCAGCGCCGACCGCGAAGTCGGGCCCCGGCTCGATCATCGGCGAGGTCATCGACCCCGCCTGCTGGGTCATCAACGGGGCGAAGGGGGAGGCGCACAAGGAGTGCGCGATCGCCTGCGCCAAAGCGGGACAGACTCTGGCGATCCTCGAACGAAAGACGAACAAGGTCTATATCCTCGCATCGGAGCGTCCCGGCGAGGATCCGAACAAGAGCCTGATCGACTACGTCGGGCAGGCGGTGTTGGTGAAAGGAAAGGTCTACTCACGCGGAGGTCTCTCCGCGATCCAGGTAGCCTCCGTGGAGCCGGCTCCCAAGGCCGGGGCCAAATAACCCGAGCCGAGGGGCGCGAAGGAGCCGAAATGACAGCGATGCGTCCACACCACGTCGTAGCGTTTCTTCTGTTCGTGGGGATCGCGGCATTCGCCGCGGACGGCGCCGTGCGCGCCGGCGGCACGGATCCACCCGCTAAGGAGGCTACACCGTCCAAGGAGGCTGCCCCGACCAAGGCTGCTCCGACCGGCCACGAAGGCCATCACATGGCGATGCCAGAGGCCGCGAAGACCGGGCCCGAAAAGGGCGTGACCATGACGATCACCGGAGAGGTCATGGATCCGGCCTGCTTCCTGGAGGCGGGCGTGAAATCGATCGGCCCCGGACACTTCCAGTGCGCGATCGACTGCGCGCGCTCGGGCCAGACGCTCGCGATCTATGATCGGGCGAACGACCGCATCTACTTCATCGCGGGGGAGCTGCCCGGGAAGAACCCCAACGACCCGGTCATCAACTTCATCCACCAGAAAGTCGACGTCACCGGCGGAGTCTTCCACCGATCGGGCGTGTACGGCATCGTGATCAGCAAGGTGGTTCCGCACAAGGAGAAAGGCTAGCGGCGCGGTGAGCCGGGAGCGACCCGCCCCACCGTGAACTCGCTCGTACTGCCGCTCACGGCGATCGTGGTCTATGCGTTCGCCTACCGTTATTACGGCGCGTTCCTGGCCCACCGCGTCGCGCGCCTGGACCCCAGCCGCCCGACGCCCGCGGTCACGATGGCGGACGGACGCGATTTCGTCCGCACCGACCGTTTCGTCCTCTTCGGCCATCACTTCGCCGCCATCAGCGCCTCCGGCCCGCTCATCGGGCCGGTTCTCGCGGCGCAGTTCGGCTACCTGCCGGGCGCGATCTGGATCCTCCTCGGCGCGGCCTTAGGCGGCGCGGTGCACGACTTCATCATTCTCTTCGCTTCGGTGCGCCACGGCGCGGCGCCGCTCTCCGAGATCGCTCGACGCGAGATCGGACCGGTCGCGCACGGCGCTTCCACCGCGGCGATCCTCTTCATCACGATCCTCCTTCTGGCGGGGCTCGGCATCGTCGTCGTGAACGCGCTCGCCCACTCGCCGTGGGGGACCTTCACGGTCGCGATGACCATACCCGCAGCGCTCCTCTTCGGGCTCTACATGTATCGAATCCGTCCGGGCCGGGTGGTCGAGGGGAGCTTGATCGGCGTCGCGCTGATACTCGCGGCGGTGTTCCTCGGCCCATGGGTCGTCCACTCGGGCGCGGCGGGCTGGTTTACCCTCTCGCCGCGATCCCTCGCGATCATCCTGCCGCTCTATGCCTTCATCGCGGCGACGCTCCCGGTCTGGCTGCTCCTCTGCCCGCGCGACTATCTATCGACCTACATGAAGATCGGGACCATCGCGCTCCTGGTGGTGGGCGTGGCGATCGTGCATCCCATGATTCGGATGCCCGCCGTCACGCACTTCATCAACGGATCGGGTCCGGTGCTGCCCGGGATGAAGCTCTTTCCTTTCTGCTTCATCGTGATCGCGTGCGGAGCGATCAGCGGGTTCCACGCGTTGATCGGCTCGGGGACCACGCCGCGGATGGTGCCGGACGAGCCGAGCATCCGGTTCATCGGGTACGGCGCGATGCTCACCGAGGGTCTGGTGGCGATCATGGCGCTGGTCGCGGCGACGACGCTCGCGCCGGCCGATTACTACCTGATCAATGGAGTTCCGAGGGTCGTCCACGCGCTCGGGATCCAGCCCGCGCAGCTCACGGAGCTGACCCGGCTGGTGGGGGAGGAGACCCTCCAGGGGAGAACCGGGGGAGCGGTTTCGCTCGCCGTCGGGATGGCGAACATTCTGCGCCAGATCCCGGGGATGGGCGGGTGGATGGCCTATTGGTACCACTTCGCGATCATGTTCGAGGCGGTCTTCATCCTCACCGCCCTGGACACCGGCACTCGTGTGGCGCGCTATCTGTTCCAGGATGTCGCCGGCCGCGTCTGGGCGCCGCTCGCCTCGACTACGAGCGTCTGGAGCGTCGGCTTGGTCGGAGCCCTGGTCTGCGTCAGCTGGGGATACTTGACCGCGACCGGCAGCATCGAGACCATCTGGCCCCTCTTCGGCGTTGCCAACCAGCTCTTGGCCGTGATCGCGCTGGCGGTCGGAACCACGTTCCTGCTCCGACAGCGACCACCCGCCTACGCGCTCACAACGTTTCTTCCGCTCTGCTTCCTGACGGTCACGACGATGACGGCGGGGGTCCTGAACACCTTGCGGTACCTCTCACCCGAGTACATCGCGGACAAGGGGCCGGCCGTGAGCTACCTGGACGGCATTCTGAGCATCGTGCTCCTGCTCCTCGTCGCGACTGTGCTGCTGGATTCGGTCCGCCGGTGGGCACACATCCTCTCGGAGCGGCGCCGGGGCGTCGCGGAGATCGCGTTGGCTCTGCCCCCAGGGCGGGGGACGCCGGAGGCGGCGCCGCCCGGCATCTAGGAAGGTCAATGGAAAACGAAGCGGCCCGGACGGGTTGCCCGGGCCGCGGGGATCGCGATGCGCGTGACTTCTTTTACTTGTCGCCGAAGTCACCGACCTGAACGGAGAGGGCCGCGTCAGCCTGCACCAGGTCTCCGTTGTTCGAGCCGTTGATGTAGTTGTACCCGGTAAAATGAAGCCGCGCGATGGTTGTGACGGTGCCCGAGAGCACCAGGGCGCCCTTCTCCCCTGAATCGCTCAAGATGATCGTCGCCTCGTTCGTCCCGCCCGAGGCCACGCGGACGTTCAAGCCCCCGGTGACCGGCGAGAAGATACCGTTGTCATAGGTGACGGTGTAGCCCGTCACGACGATTTCGGAGAACGGAGCGCCCGCATCGAGCGGCGCTCCACCGCCGTTCCGGATGTTTCCGAACTGGACCTTCACCACGTCCACGGGGATGAAGGGGTTCAGCGGATCGAGCGTATTGATCAGGTCGCTGAAGTACGAATTCCCGCCGTTCACCGAAACCACCGTCAACGAATTCCTCGACGACTGGTCGGTGCATCCGCTCATCCCGAGCGTTGCGCCGATCGTCAGTGCCACCAGCGTGAACCGCATCACCGTCTTCATGTCGGTCTCCTTAGGCATTCGCGATCCCCATCGCTTGTCTCACTCCGGCAAATAGATACAGAAACCCGTGCCGTGAAAAGCAAGGGACATGCCATGGGAGAGCTCTGGGGCAAATGAAGCTAGATGGTTGAAGGGGTTGAGCCTGAGGGTTCCGGTTCGGGCGCGGAGTTACAGCGAAAAGCGGGCGCCGTGCAAAATGCACGCGCGCCCGCCTGGCTGCAATGGAACGCTGGCTACTTCCTGGCCATCGCCATCTGGGTTGCGGCGGCGTACCGGCGGTTCACTTCCGTCCAATTCACGTTCCGGAAGAATGCCTCGACGTAGGCCTTGCGGTCGCTGCCGTAGTCGATGAAGTAGGAGTGCTCGTAGGTGTCGCAGTTCAAGATCGGGAACGTTCCCCAGACGCCGCCCTGGTTCTGGGCGTCGCCGATGAAGTTGTGGAGACGGCCGTCGGTCGGATCGTAGGCGAGGACGACCCAGCCGCGCGCGCACATGGCTGAGGCCTTGAAATCCTCCTCCCACGCGGCGTACGTGCCGAAGTCCTCTTTGATCTTGTCCACGACTTCTCCCTTCGCCTGGCCGTCCCCGCCCATGATCGAGAAGTAGATCTCATGGAGGATCTGCCCGTTGGCGGCGAAGGTCTCCTCGTGCTTCAGCCCGCGCATCTCGCTGTAAATCTGGTTTGCCTTGCTGCGGTCGACCTTGGCCAACCCCTCCTCGATCTCATTCCGCTTGTTCACGTATCCGGCGTAGAGCTTGTCGTGGTGGATTTCCATGGTCTTCGCCCCGATCCCCTTCAACGCATCGTTCGCGTAGGGGAGAGGCTTGATCCCGTGCTTCGACATGGGGTCGTCTCCTTTCGCTTCGATCAGATTCCGCAATCCCGGGCGAGCCGGGAACCAGCTGCTTTGGCGAAGGCTCCGATTCTATCAGATGTGCCGAAAAGAAACCGGGTCCAGGGCGGCCGGCGCCGCGGCCCGCTAGGCTGGAACGCGCTTCGCGATCGACTCGATCCGGTACTTGCGCGGACCGTCGGGTAGCTCGAGGGTCACCTCGCTCCCGACCGGCTTTCCGAGGAGCGGGCGCGCGAGCGGGGCGCGGTAGGAGAGGACGCCGGGGTAGAGGCCCCCGTCTCCCTCGCCGAGAATCCAATACGTGAGCGGAGGTCCGGTCTCCTCCAAAGGCGCGAGCACTGCCTCGGTCCCGACCCCGACGCGCGAGTCGTCGATCTCGATCGTCTCCAGGAGCCGCGTTCGTTCGAGCGTGGTGATCAATTCCTGGAGCCGCGCCCCCGCGTTCGCCTGGCGCAGCTTGGCCGCTTCGTATTCCGCGTTCTCGCGCAGATCGCCCAGCTGGCGCGCTTTTTCGATCGCGGCGGGGATCGACGTTCTGAGATCGAGGGAGAGCCGCTTCATTTCCGTCTCGAGCTTCTCATAGGTCTTTCGCGACATGATCGTGAACCGGGTCTCGAGATCCTCGACGCTCTTCCCCTCGAGGAGGCTGTGCGCGCGCGCCTTTCGCCGCTTCTCGTGCTCGTCGGCGATCGCAGGCATCCCAATGGCGCGCACGAACTCGAGGATGGGGATCAGCCGGCGCTCGCTGCCGGCCCAGGAGAGAATCGAGCTCTCCAGCTGCGCGCGTTCCATCTCTTGGGGCCTCGACTTGGTGAAGTGGCTCCGGAGGAGGCCGCCGGCGTCGAGGAGCGCGAGGAGCCTCTCGGTCGTCCCTTCGGGGAGGTCACGCTCCAGAAGGCGAATCGCGCCGATCAGGAGGGTCTCCCGCGCGGGCGCGCCTGGCTCATCGGGATGCGCCGCAAAATCCTCGATCAGACGCGCGGAGAGGCCGGGACCATCGGAGCCGCGCGTGATCCGCTGCTCGACCGCGCGCGTGTAGCGATCGTCCAGGATCTCGCGAAGGCGAGCCTTCCCTCGCTCGCGCAGCCGGGGGAGGCGGCTCTCCACGGCGCGCCAGAGGAACTCCTCCTCGTTCCGAACTCCGGCGGCGCTGTCGAGGAGCATCTCTTGGTTCGCGCCCAACGTGAGGTCATCCGGGCTTAGTCCTTGTGAAATCAATTCTTCCAACAGCTCCTGTGCTGCCGGTAGGTCCACCACACCCCAGGAGAGCGCGTGGCAGAGCGCGGGGGCGCGCGTCGCTGGATCGAGGTCCACGGCGGACGCCCATCGCCGCACGAGCGGGCCCGCGTGCGCCTTAAGCCGCGGCTCGTCTTCCGGGTGCTCGCGGAGGAACCGCCGGATGAGATTGAGCCCCTCGGCCGGAGCGCGCGCCGAGAGTTGGGGAAGGGTATAGCCGGCCGCTTCGGAACCCTCGGCGGCCAGCCGGAAGATTTGGCGATACGCTTCGCTCAGATCCAAACGCCGGTCCGACTTGAACTGCTCCTTCGCCTGCTTCCAATACCCGCCCCAATCAAAATCGGGGAGGGTCGCCTCGAGGCGGGGCTTGAGCTGAGCCGAGGTCGCGGTGCCGCCTATGTCGCGAAGGGCGCGCACCAGCACCTCGGGGTCCCCTGCCTGGGCGAGGGCGCGAAGCTTCGCCGAGTTCTCGATCGCTAGGACGCGGAGGCCGTCATTCGCCAGGCGATCGAGCGAGCGGGTTGCCATCGCGAACGACATCTTGTGTCCCTCCCGTCCGGGGAAGGAAAGCAGGATCGTCTCGCCGTCGCTCGATCGCACGCGGCCCAGGCCCCAGGTTGTATGGGAGACGTGCGCGCCGGGTGGGAGGGCGAGAATCTTCGGCAGCCTCGCGGCGACCTCCTCGATCGCCACGCCGGGGCTCCCGATGCCCGATCCCTCCAACACCGCGTCGGGCTCCGGCTCTAGGGCTACCGCGACGCGAAGATAGCGGGCGAGGAGACGGCGGGCCTCGGGCGTCGCGGGAGCGCGGGGCGCAACCGGCGCCATGTCCTCCCACGAGAGGCGCCCCGCCGCGCGCCTCTCCAGATCCGGGAGTGCCAGCTCCAAGATCGGCTCGGCTTCGCGCCACGGCGCGAGCGAGGCGAAGCGGAGTACGATCCGGCCGACGCGCGCGGGAGCGTGCTCCAGATCCTCGTCGATGATGCGGAGCAAGTCTTCACCGACGCCCTCGGGGCGTTCCAGCTCCAGAAGAATCTCGATCGCGAGGAGCCGGTGCTCGCGCGCCCCGGCCGCGTCTCCCAGCCGTTCCAGCGCCGGAG
>JBGPMG010000072.1:0-11414 GCA_041486815.1 Candidatus Eiseniibacteriota bacterium
CCTCGAGAAGGGCGATCCGCGTTTCGTTGGAGCCAGCGTTAATGATGATCTCTCGTCGCATTCACCTCCAGGGCAGGGTCCGACGGGCCGGGACGAGCCGAATCCACGGGCACGGGCCGCCAGAACGCCGATTCCTCGAGTACCTCGAGTGGTGTCAGTAGCGTGCCACCGCGCTCCACCCACATCGCCTCGCGGCAGACGAGGAGGAGCCGGGGGTCGAATTCAAAGGACGGCAGGAGGCTGCGCAAGAGCAGATCCGGCCGCAAATATCCGGTCGCTTGGAGTCGCGAGGAGACGCTGATGCCGAGGCTCCCCTCGTTCCATGTCGTTTTCAGGGAGACCACCGCGGCGCGCGCGTTCACGGTCTTCCCCTTCTGGCCGTGACTCTGCTTCGCCACCAGCCACTCGCTCGAGGTTTCGAAAGCCGCGACGCTTTGCTCCAGCTCCTGTCTCAGGACATGGACGTTCTCCCCGCGGGCGAGGAGGTCCATCAGGTACGGTGTCAAGGCCACCTGGTAATCCGCTTGGCCGATCGCCGCCATCAACGAGTCCACGCTCTTCGAGAACGGGCTCCCGTCCAGGATCCGGATTCCCTCGGGTAGCACGTCATTCATCGCCGTGATCGCCTCCCAGGAGCAGGGCTGCGCCAGATCGAGATCGAAATACTCGCCCCGGCTCGTCGCGCCCAAGGAGAGCGGAGGACCGTACGCGATCTTCGCGTGCCGGTTGAACCCCTGCGTATAGGCGATCGGGACCTTTGCCACCCGGATCGCGCGGTCGAAAATCCGCACGAGATCGAGATGCGAGGTGAAGCGCGCGATGCCCGCCTTTTCATACGCCACCCGATACCGCAGGGCCTGGGGCCCGCGCGCGGCGGCTGGCCAAACGCGGCGGCGGCGGCCATAGGCGCGGGCGTCGCCGTTCCCATTCCCGTCGCCGTGGCCATTGCCCCCGGCCGCGGGCGCGGCGTCAGCCGCTTCGGTCGTCGACGGTGCGGCGGGTCGCGGCGCCTCGGCGGCGCTCACCGCCACCTTGAGCGCTTCAATCGGCTTTGCCTTGAGCTCTTCGATCCGGGTCGTGATCTCCGTGCCGGTCACCTCCGGCGGAATGCTGAAATCGAGCGACTGGGGCGGCACTCCCTGCCCGGGAGCGAGCTGCAAGGAGAGGTGCCGGCCGTCGCGCGCCTTCGGCGTGAAGCAGGGCGCCCCGCATCGGTAGCAGGCGTGATCCCGGCAGTCCGGCGTCAGCGCCGCCGCGTACGCCTTGGCTCGCTCCGTGAGGAGGAACTTCTTCACGACCGGCGTCCGGATATGGTCCCAGGGGAGCTGCTCATCCAGGTCGCGCGGGCGCAGGTAGAGGGCGGGATCCATTCCGATCCGCTCGAATGCGCGCATCCAGAGATCGAAGTCGAAGCACTCCGACCACCCGTCGAATCGGGCCCCCATCCGCCACGCCTCTTCCAGCGCGTCCGCGGTGCGGACGTCCCCACGAGCGAATACCCCCTCCAGGAACGCGGTCTTCGGCTCCCTCCACTTCAATCGAACGGTGCTCATCCCCCGGAAGCCGATCTTGAGCCGATCGATCTTCCGCTTCAGCGTGTCCATGTCGTCCTGGATCTCCCACTGAAACGGGGTATGCGGCTTCGGGACATGAGGCGAGAGGCCGACGTTGAAGTGCATCCGCTTGTTGCCGCCCTTGGCCCATTCCTGCGACTTGCGCAGGACGTCCGCGATCCCGTCCACGTCGGCGTCGGTCTCGGTCGGGAGCCCGATCATGAAGTAGAACTTGATTCCGCCCCACCCCTGGTCCCTGGCGAGCTTGACCGAGTATTCGAGCTCCGCCTCGTCGATCCCCTTGTTGATCACGTCCCGCATCCGCTGCGTTCCCGCCTCAGGCGCGAACGTGATGCTGCCCTTCCGGCCCTGGCCGATCTTCTCCGCCACGGAGGGCGCGAGCGTTCCGACGCGGGTCGACGGGAGCGAGATCGAGACGCCCTGCTCGTTGGTGAAGCGGTCCAGCTCATGGAGAACCACCGGAAGCTGCTTGTAGTCGGTCGTCGAGAGGGAGAGGAGCGAAACCTCATCCCACCCGGCATGCACGATTCCGCACTGAACTTCCTTCACGACCTCGTCGGCTCGCTTCTCGCGGAGCGGCCGGTTCATGTAGCCCGCTAGACAGAAACGGCAGCCGCGTGTGCAGCCGCGCATTACTTCGACGCCCAGCCGGTCGTGCGTGATCTCGGTCGGAGAGATCAGGGGGCGCTCGGGGTAGTACTCGGGCAGAAGGGAGGCCACGTAGCGGAATCGCGGCTTCGCGGCCGGGGCGTCGGCGAGCGGCTCGCGCGCGACGTAGCCGAACGGGTTCAGGACCTCCGCGTAGAGCGCCGGCACGTAGACGCCCTCGATCGCCCCCATCCGGCGGATCACCTCGGCCCGGGGCATGCGGGTTTCCCGCCGCTCCGCCATGAGGTCGCAAAGCTCCTGAATCACCTCTTCGCCGTCCCCGATCACGAAGCCGTCGATGAACGGCGCCAGCGGCTCGGGGTTCACGGTGCAGAGGCCGCCCGCGATCACGATAGGATCGTCCTCGCGGCGATCCTTGGTGCGGAGCGGCATCTGGGCCAGGTCGATCATCGTGAGCACGTTGGTGTACGAGAGCTCGTACTGGAGAGAGAAACCGATCAGGTCGAACTCCCGAGCCGGCGTCCGCGACTCGAGCGAGTAGAGCGGGAGGCCTTCGGCCCGCATCAATCGCTCCATGTCACTCCACGGCGTAAAGCAAAGCTCCGCCACACCGTCGGGCCGTCCGTTAATAATGTGGTAGAGGATCTTGAGCCCGAGATAGGACATCCCGATCTCGTAGAGATCCGGGAAACAGAGCAGCAACCGGACGCGAGCCTGAGAGGGGTCCTTCCTCGCCGCATGGAGAAAGCTTCCCGTATACCGGCTCGGCTTCGTCACGAGCGGTAGGTATGCTTCATCCAGCAGGCGGAGCTTGTTCATCATGGCTCTCCTGGCTCGGGCTTACTGTAACCGGCTGAAAGTGTGGGCGTTAAATCGCGATTCAAGGGCGCGGCACCCTTCGCGCCAAGTGGGTGACACTACCACAGGCGTCCCTGCCCCGCAATCGCACCCTGGGACACGGGTTCCGGCCCCTCGGCCTGTCCCCCGTGCGTCGGCGAAAGACCCAGAATCCACGACGCGCCAGCGCTTTGAAGCGCCGCAGCGGCCTCGAGAAGGGTGCTTCCCGTCGTCACGACGTCGTCCACCAGAAAAACCGGCCTTCCCCGAACGATGGCGGGACGAATGACGCGGAAGGCGCCCCGCACGTTCCAGCGTCTGCGCTCCGGATCTAGGCGCGCCTGCGGCTCGTGGTCCCGCGTGCGTTCGAGCGGGTGGACGACTGGAATTCCCCATCGCGCCGAGGCGCTCTCCGCGAGCAGGAGCGCTTGGTCGAAGCCGCGATGCGCTCGGCGGGCCGGGTGGAGTGGAATCGGCACCAGAACCGATTCGCGCCCGACCGATCCGGCCCGGTCGGGCGGCTCCGGGAGGAGCGACGCGAGCCAAGGGGCGATCCGCCGTGCCCCGTCGTACTTGAACGCGTGCAGGATTCTGTCGAGCGGCGGCTCGTAGCGCGGCCCAGCGATCGCGAGGCGCCGCGAGCCGTGCGCCCGGCAGGCGCCGGACGGCTCGTGCGGAACCGGAGGATCTTGATGCAAACAGTGGAGGCAGAGAACGGTGCCGCTCCGCGGAACCAAGGCATCGCAGGCATCGCAGACTTCCCGCTCCCGCGAAACGCGTCCCATGCAGCCGGGGCAGCGCCGGTCGGACAAGGCATCGATGAGATCACGCCACCACCACACCGCCCCAACTCCTCCGCCCCGATCAGAACGATTCCGCGTCCGCCTGAAGGGCCGCGCGCATCGCGTCGAGCGGCGCCGGCTCGCCGATCCAGAACTCGTACGAGAGCGCCCCTTGGTAAAGCAGCATCCCCAGCCCGTCCTCGAAGCGGTGGGTCCCCGCCCCGGCCCGCTCCCGCGTCTTCAGGGCGCGGGCACCATAGTTCAGGTCGAGGATCGGCGCCTTCGGGTCGAGCCGAGCCCACCACGCTGCCTCCGCCGGGTCGACCGAGGTCGAGGAGAGCGCCCGGACCATGAAATCCCATGGGTGGCGCTTGCCCGGCTCTACCTGCTCCGCGAGCGCCGCGGCCATGATCTCCATCGAAGGGCGGGCGATCGCGCGGAGCCCGTCGGCCACGGCCCGCGCGCGTCCACCATCGCGACTTGCGATGCAGACCGACGCCGGCTCGAGTGACGCAAGGATCGGTGCGATGCTCCGCGCCGCGCCGCCCGCACCCAAGAGGAGCACGCGCGCGCCCCGCAGGCTGACTCCGAGGGAGGCGACCCACGCGGAGAACCCGAGGCCGTCGGTGGCGTGGCCAAACCACCCGAATTTCTCCCTGCGGAGCGTATTCACCGCGCGGGATCGCGCGGCCTCCTCGGTCGCTCCCAGAACGAGCGGCCACGCCGCCTCCTTGTGCGGCGCCGTGAGATTGAGTCCCGAAAGACCTGCGGCGTGAAGCCCCTTCAATACCTCGGCCAATCGCTCGGGCGGAACGTCCAGCGCGACGTAGGCGGCGTTCGCGCCCGCCGCCTGAAACGCGGCGTTCTGCATCGACGGGGAGAGAGAGTGTTCGACCGGGTGCCCCAGAACCGCATAGACGCGGGTCTGGGCGTCGCCGCTCGGGTCCATCCGGCCCTCAGCGCGTGGAGCGGGGCTCGGAAGCTCCCGTCGGGTGGGCCTCGATCTCAGCGCGCGGCGGGAGGCTGGACGGGGTCGCTGCTTCGGGAGTCCCACCCTCGGAGGCGGGCGGAGCGCCGACGGCTACGGGTCCACGCCGGGAGAGAATTCGCAGCATGACCATCGACGTGAGGATGAGGAAAACGCTCAGGATCTGGTTGATGTTGAACGAGAGCCCTCCGACCCTGCCTAGGAATGAGGTGGCGTCGTAATAGCGGGTGAAGTCGATTCCGAATCGGAGTACCGAGTCGAGCGCGACCGCCATCCAGAACAGATACCCGTCAAAGCGGGGCTTTCGATCGAGGCGTAGGAGCACGACGAAGAGGAGCCCTCCCGCCAGCGCCATGTAGATCTGGGAGGGGTGAACGTGCTCCCCCGGGAAGGTGAACGACGCGTACGAGCCTGGAGGGAACCGGACGCCCCAGGAAGCATGGGTCGGGAGGCCGAAGCAGCAGCCGTTCAGGAAGCAGCCGATCCGACCGATCCCCACGCCCAGCGCCATCGCCGGCGCGGCGGCATCTGCGACCTTCCAGAGCGGGAGCTTGGCCCGCCGCACGTAGAAGATGCCCCCGGCGATGGCGAGCAGATACCCACCATAGAGCATGAGCCCGCCTTCCCACAGGCGGAGCACCCCGAGCGGATCGGACGCGTAGTCCGCCCAGTGCGTCAGCACGAACAGCCCGCGCCCTCCGACAATCGCCAGGATCAGGAGGACCAGCGAGACCGTGTGGAGCGCGTCCTCAGGGATTCCGCGGCGCTTCCCGCGGACCACGAAGATCTGGATCGCGACGAGGAAGGCGATCGCTAGCAAAAGTCCATAGCTGTGGATCTCGAACGATCCCAGCTTCAACAAGGTCGGATGCAATGGGGTCTCCGGGTCAGTATTCGCGCCAGCGCATGGCGATGTTCTGAATCAGACCGACCTGCAGGAAGCTCGTCAGGAGCGAGGTGCCGCCGTAGCTCAGGAGCGGGAGCGGCAGCCCGGTGACGGGCGCGAGCCCGACGGTCATGCAAATGTTGACGACGACATGGTACAGAAAGATCGAGGTCATGCCAATGGCCAGCAGCCCGCCGAAACGGTTCCGCGCCCGCTGGGCGACGCGCACACCGCGCAAGATCAGCACCATGTAGAGCACCGTGACAAAGGCGGCGCCGAGGAAACCGGTTTCCTCCCCGACCACGGAGAAGATGAAATCCGTGTGCTGCTCGGGCAGAAACTCGAGCGCCTTCTGGGTCCCGTGGAGAAATCCCTTCCCCACAATGCCGCCCGAGCCGATCGCGATCTTCGACTGGATGATCTGGTAGCCGGCGCCGTACGAATCGGCGCTGGGATCGATGAAGGTCGTGATGCGTTGGCGCTGGTACGGCTCCAGGTGATTCCAGACCTGCGGCGTGACGATTCCCACGGCGAGATTCACGGCCACGACCAGAACGAGCGGGGCCAGCCGAAGCCGCGAGCGATAGAGAACGAATGCAAGGACGACGGCGAAGAGCGCCCAGGCCGGGAAGTAGAACGAGAGCGCGACGTTGATCATCGGCGTCAGGAGCAGGAAGAGGAAGAGCATCGAGAGGCCGCCCCAGTAGAGCATCGTGATGAGGATCATGATGAAGCAGAGGGACGTGCCGAGATCCGGCTGTTTCAGGACGAGGAGGAACGGCACCCCGGCCACCAGGACCGCCTTTGCCAGAGTGCCGATCTGCCCGAGGTCGACGCGGCGCTGCGAGAGCATGCTCGCGAGAACGACCACGGTCGCCAGCTTCGCAAGCTCCGATGGCTGAAACTTGACAGGTCCCCACCCGAGCCAGCGCTGGGCCCCCAGCCCGGTGTGCCCGATGAAGATCGTCAGGAGGAGAAGCCCGAGTCCGATCGTGTATAGGAGCCACGCCGTTTTCCCCTCGTAGATCCGGTACGGCACCGCCGCGACGAGGGTTCCCGCGGCGAGCGCGATCGCGAGCCAGATGAATTGCCTCAGATAAAGGCCATGCTCGGCGGTGGAGGAAGGCATCATCGTCGCGCTGAAGACGAACGCGATGCCGATCAGCGCGAGGAGGATGGTCGTCGCCAGGAGCGGCCGATCCAGGTCAGAGGTGATCCGCGGCGTCAGCACGTCAATTCCCCGCGAGCACGGCGACGCTCTCGGGCTTCGCCGGGTGGAAGTAGGCCTGGAGCACCTTGCGGGCAAGCGGCGCCGCCGCGCTCGATCCGTGACCCGCGTTCTCCACCAGTACCGCCACCGCGATCTCCGGCTTCGCGGCTGGGGCGAAGCAGATGAACAGGGCGTGGTCGTCGCCGTGGGGATTCTGCGCGGTCCCCGTCTTCCCGGCGACGACGACCGAATCGACCCGCGCCTGGCCGCCGGTCCCGCCCGCTTCGTTCACGACCGCGACCATCGCGCTCCGCACGGTCGCGAGATCGCCCGGATTGAGGCCGACGTCGGTGCGAAGCGAATCTTGAAGTGGTACCACGTGAGGAACCTCGACCCCGTCGCGGGTGATGCGCCGCAGCAGATGCGGCCTCATGAGGATCCCGTTGCTCGCGATCATGGCTGTGAGCTGCGCCAGCTTGACCGGCGTGAGCGACACCTCCCCCTGGCCGATGGCGAGATTCAGGACCAGCCCCTTGCTCCACCGTCCCGGGCCGTACCGGCGGTCATACCAGGCCGGGTCGGGAAAGAGGCCCCGCCTCTCTTGTGGCAGGTCGATCCCCGTCCGTTCGGACATCGTCAGCCGCTTCATGAAATCAGAGATGCGATCGAGCCCCCCCCGAAGTCCCAGCTGGTAGAAGTAGACGTCGCAGGAGCGTGCAATGGCCTCGCGGAGCGCCAGCCAGCCGTGTCCGCCTTTGTCCCAGCAGGCGAACTTGCGGCGCCCGAATTGGAAGTAGCCGAAGCAGGGCTCCCGGAATGTGGTCGTCGAGCTGATCGCATGCACGGAAAGCCCCGCCAGCGCCACGAACGGCTTGAGCGTCGACCCGGGCGGATAAACCGCCTGGATCGCCCGGTTGAAGAGCGGGTAGTTGCCGCCCTGGCTCAGCTCATCCCAGCGGGCCTGGGTAATCCCCGTCGAGAACTCGTTTGGGTCGTAGTTGGGCTTGCTCGCGAGGGCGAGCACCTCGCCCGTCCGGGGGTCGATGGCCACCACCGCCCCGCGCGACCCAGGCTGAAACGCCTGCTCGGCGGCCCGCTGGAGGTCCAGGTCGATGGTCAACGTGACGTCGGCGCCGCGCTTCGGCAGGATCGGGTGCTTGTCGCCGAGAAGCTCGGCCTTCCGTCCCAGCGCGTTTACCTCCACGAACCGTTTGCCGTCCTGGCCGCGCAGGTAGCCTTCATATTGGCGCTCGATCCCCATCCGGCCGATCAGATCGCCCCGCATGTACGTGGTGGAGTAACGCGGGTCCTCCAGCTCCTTGTCCGAGATCTCGCCGACGTACCCCAGCAGGTGGGAGGCGAACAATCCGTACGGGTATCGCCGCAGCGGCTCGGCCTCGACCTCGACCCCGGGCAGCTCGGCGCGATGCTCCGACACGTAGGCCACCGACTTGAGATCGGCGTTCCGCTTGAGGCGGATCACGAGGAACGATTGCTTCTTCTCCTTTTTCACCTTGTCGATCAGCACCTCGGGGTCGATACCCAAGATCCCACCCAGCCGGATGACGGTGGAGTTGAGCTGCGCCGGATCGGCGACGTACGACTTGTCGTAGGGATCGATGGTGACCGTGAACGAGGGAACGTTGTCGGTGAGGAGCCGACCCTTTCGGTCCCGGATCTCTCCCCGGGGAGCGGTCAAGACCTCGACGCGGATCCGGTTCTCCTCAGAGAGCTCGCGATATCGGGTCCCCGCGAGCACCTGCAAAGAGAACAGGCGCAGCAACACCATGCTAAAAATCGCCACGACGAGGATAGTGAAGACGCGCTCGCGCCGCTTGGCGTTGACGAGCGGTTCGGGGTCGTACGCCACGGCTCAGGCCTCGTCGGCGAGGAGGAGTCTCTTCGAGACGCTCTCGACGAGGGTGAGGAGAAGCAGCACGATCACGGTCGTATAAAGCGCGGAAGGAAGCGCCACGGCGAACATCTCGACGAAGAACTTGCCGAGGTCGCCCGACGTCGCGACCGCGAAATAGACGACGTCGTGCACCAGCATCGCCACGAAGAAGAACGCGAAGCGGACCCCGAGATTCGACCGGTGGACTCGAAATCCGGCCTTCGCGACGAGAAATCCCACGAGCGACTTCGAGAGCGCGTTGAGGCCAAGGGGCCCCGGCGCGTCCAAATCCTGGATCAATCCCACGATGAAGCCTCCCGCCGTTCCCGCGATCGGGCCCCGCATCCAACCCAGATACACCACGAAGGCCACGAGAAGATCCGGGCGAATCCCCGCGATCTCCATCCGGAAGACCACGGTCGCTTGGAGAATGAGCACGATCGCGAGGACGATCCCGTCGCGCGCTCCCCTCACGGAGTGACCACCCCGGTCGTTTCCGACGCGACGCTCTCCGGCGGCGCGCCCGTCGTCCGGGCCGTAGCACCGCGGGTCGCCGCCGGGGCGGGCGGGGTCGGCGCGGCCGCGGCCGGCGCCTGCTCCTCAAGGAAGAGGTCCGCCGGAGCCGAGCCGCGAAGCGACGAGGGCAGGTAGACCAGGATCTCCTCCAGCGAGCGGAAATTCACCGCGGGGCGGACGGAGATTTCCTTCATGAGGCCGTTCGGATCGAGACCCACGCGGGAGACGGTCCCGATCCGGATCCCTTCCGGAAAGATGCCGCCCAGGCCGGACGTGACGACAAGATCGCCGACCTTGACGTCCTCCTGCGAGGAGACGTAGCTCAGATTGAGCACGGGCTGGGTGCCGAACTCCCATTGCATGACGCCGTCGACGCGCGAACGATCGATCCGCGCGGCCACAGCGCAGTTGCGGTGGAGCAGCGTCAGGATCCGTGCCTGGTGCTGCGTGGCCCGCTCCACTCGGCCGACGAGGCCTTCCGGGGTCAAGATCGCGCGGCCCGGCTCGATCCCGTCCGCGAGCCCCTTGTCGATGGTCAGGCTCCCGCCGAGTCGATCGAGGCTCCGCCCGACGACGCTCGAGGCGACCAGGCTATAGGGGTGGCGCTCCTCCAGCTTGAGGAGCTGGCGGAGTCGGACGTTCTCCTGCCGCTCGCCGTGAAGGGCGTCGGTCTCGATCTGGAGGCGCGTCAGCCGCTGGCGGAGATGCTGGTTGTCCCAGTAGATGCCCACCGCGTGATCGACCCAGCCGACGCCGGTCTCAACGGGGCCGAGCAACGTGTGCTGGATGAACCACGCGACACGGGCCTGTTCGTGCCGCTCGAGGACCATGAGGGAGAAGGAGAAAACGCAGGCGATGACGAGAACCGTCCAGTCGGTGCGACGGGTGAACAGATTCCGAAGCATGCGGGCTCACGCCCCGGGCTCAGTCGCGAACGACCGACATGAGCACCTTTTCGTACTGGGTGGGGTCATCCAGGATCTTCCCTGTGCCCAGGACCACGCAGGTGAGCGGATCCTCGGCCACCGTGATCGGCAAATTGGTGGCTTCCCGGAGCAACATGTCGATTCCGCGGAGGAGCGATCCCCCGCCCGTCATCACGATGCCGCGATCGACGATGTCGGATGCGAGCTCCGGAGGGGTTTTCTCGAGCGACTGCATCAGCGCGTCCACGATCTGCTGCAGCGGCTCGCTGAGGGCCTCCCGCACTTCCACGGAGGAGATCTTCATGGTCTTGGGGATTCCGGCGACCAGATCTCGGCCCTTGATCTCCATCTCCTCCTCTTGCTCGAGGCGGAAGGCCGATCCGATCTTGATCTTGATCTGCTCCGCGGTCTGCTCGCCGATGAGGAGGTTGTAGGCCTTCTTCACGTACTGGACGATCGCCTCGTCCATTTCGTCCCCGCCCACGCGGATCGACTGTTGGTTCACGATCGAGTTCAACGCCATGACGGCGATCTCGGTCGTCCCACCGCCGATGTCGATGATCATGTTGCCCGACGGCTTTCCGACCGGCAGGCCGACACCGATGGCGGCCGCGATCGGCTCCGGCACGAGGAGCACCTCGCGCGCGCCGGCGTGGTGCGCCGAATCCTGCACCGCCCGCTTCTCCACCTCCGTGATTCCCGATGGGACGCAGATGATGATCCGCGGCCGCACCCATGTGCGGCGACGGAGCGCCTTCTGGATGAACTCGCGGAGAAGGTCTTCCGTCTTCTCGAAGTCGGCGATGACGCCGTCCTTGAGTGGTCGAACGGCGACGATCTCGTCGGGCGTGCGCCCGAGCATGCTCTTGGCCTCTTTTCCGACCGCGATGACCTTGTTGGTGGTCCGATCGACGGCGACGACCGAGGGTTCGTTGAGCACGATCCCCTTCCCCTTGAGATAGATCAAGGTGTTCGCCGTTCCTAGGTCGATCGCGACGTCGTTCGAGAAGACGCCCATCAACTGGTCGAGAAACATCCGTGCCTCCCGAAAGCCGTGCCTGGACATGGTGGGCCACTCCCTGACCCCGGCCCGGGCGGGACGGAGCGTTTCCTGGGTTCGGAGCGCTCGGACCGTAACAAACCGTACTCCCGGGGCGCAAGGTGTTTCTCCTCGGGAAGCCGCGTTGACAGG
>JBGPMG010000073.1:0-11368 GCA_041486815.1 Candidatus Eiseniibacteriota bacterium
GGCCTCGGAGCGTGACGCCAACAGGTGAACCAACGCCTGCACCTGCTGCGGCGTGTACATATAGCCGCAAACCTTGCAGCGGTACCAATGCTTGAGGTCCATAGGGGCGTCTCCCAGTTTCGTGGGAGAGCTCCCCCTCAGCGGGAGTTTAGGGAGGCAGAGTGTTCGACTACGACCAACTCGACGCGGGCGAACGCGCCGGCTCCTCAGTCGAAGCAACCACATGCTACGATGCGCGAACGGGAGATGCAAGGGGGTTTTTGCCGTGATAGGCTTCGACTCAAGGGACCCTGCCGCGCGAGGGGTCCAGGTGCGGTACCCCCTTACCTCGACTTGGGGTGGCCCATGGTCAAGGCACTTCTCCATTTCGCCCTCGTAGTCGGAACGTTCCTCGTCCTGACCCGGGTCCTGCCCGGCTTCTATCTGCGCGACTGGGGGGCCGCGGTGATCGCGGCACTCCTGTTTGGGTTCGTGAACGCGACGCTCGGGCTCGTTCTTAGGTTTCTGACGTTCCCGCTCATCTTGGTGACGTTCGGCCTCTTCTCCTTCGTGCTCAATGCCATCCTGCTGCTCTTGGTCGCGTTTCTGGTCCCGGGATTCAGCATCAACGGCTTCTGGCCTGCGTTTCTCGCGGCTCTCGTGCTCGCCGGCGTAAATCTACTGTTCCGGACCGCGACATCCAAACGCGAGGAGCCGTAGCCCCGCTGCCGACCCGACGCGGGACCGATCGCTCCATGCTCTCGAGCCGCATCCCGAGCGACTACTCGCCCAACCCGCTCGCGATCCTCCTCGAAGGAAAGCGCGCGGCTGGCCGGCCGATCCTCGACCTCACCGCGACGAACCCGACCAAGGCCGGGCTCCCGACGCTTGGAGCGCCGGCCCTCGCGGCCCTCTGCGATCCCACCGCCTCTCGATACGAGCCGGACCCTCGAGGACGGCAAGAGGCCCGGCTCGCGATCTCCTCCTACTACGCTGCGCGTGGGGCGGGCTCCGACGGGGTCGACCCTGACCGAATTTTTCTCACGGCCAGCACGAGCGAGGCTTACGCACATCTCTTTCGGCTCCTCTGCGATCCCGATGACGAAGTGGTGGTGCCGCGGCCGAGCTATCCCCTCCTTGCTCCACTCGCTCGGGTCGAGCACGTCCGCCTCCGGGACTACCGGCTCGTCTATGACGGCCGGTGGGCTCTCGACCTCGACTCTCTCGATGCCGCGGTCGGTCCGAGAACGCGCGCGCTCGTGGTTGTCGAGCCTAACAACCCGACAGGATCCAGTCTCTCGCCGTCGGAGCGGGCCGCCGTTGAATCCATTTGCGGGGAACGGGGTATTGCCATCATCTCGGATGAGGTTTTCGGTGACTTTCCCTGGCCTCCCCGTACGGAGCTCCTGCCAAGCTGGAGCGATCGTTGCCGCGTGCCGACCTTCGTATTGAGCGGCATCTCGAAGGTATGCGGGCTTCCACAGATGAAGCTCGGCTGGATCGCCGCCTGCGGCCCGGAGATGGCGCTGCGGGACGCGCTTCACGGGCTCGAGTGGATCGGGGATCTCTTCCTGTCTGTGGGGGCCCCGGTGCAGATCGCGTTGCCCCGTCTCCTGGAAGAACGCGCGGAGTTTCAAGGGGCGATCCGAAAGCGGACCGAGGCTAATCTTGCGATCCTTCGACGGTCGGGCGGCTCGGGTGGGTACGATTTGTTCACGCTGCTCGAGGGCGAGGGCGGTTGGAGCGCGATCCTCCGTTTCGAGCCGCGCGGCGGCTCGGGAGAGACACAGAGCGTTGCCGAGTGGGCCCTCAGGAACAAAGACGTGCTTCTCCACCCGGGGCACTTTTACGATCTCCCCCGGGAGGACGACGTTGTGATCAGTCTCCTGACGGAGCCAGCGATCATGGAGGACGCTATCAGGAGGATTCGCGATGGCTGGGGGGAGGCCGGGCGATAGAGTAGACTAGACGGCACATAGGAATTGGCTTCGCATCCCCGTGAGCGGCGCGGAAGAATCGACTCGAGGAGAACGCCTGATGAGACTTACCCCCCATGCTTTCATATTCTGCTGCTCGATGCTCCTGGCGCTGGCGGCGGCGGAGCCCGCCGCGGCCGCTTCCAAGCCCGATTCCACGCGCTCCACGCGCTCCACGCCCAACCTCAATCCTCAAGTCCAGCGAAACAACGTCGACTCGACCGTCTCGTGGACCGACGCGGTGAAGGCATCCCAGGACCTGGTGATGAAGTTGCTCGTCAAGATTCTCCAGGCGACTCCGAAGCCCTCGACCCCCTTCCAGCTCGCAGAACAAGAACCCGTCGACGAGGTCAGCCACAAGACCGGCATGGTCAGGGGTACGCAACGGTGGGTGCCGATCGAAGGTTGGGCGCAGCGGGAGTACGAAACTGGTGCAGAGACTGGAAACCCCGGCGACACCGGAGACAATGGAGACACCGGGGACCTTGGTGAGGTCGGAGGCATTGGGGCGGACGACGATACAGCCGGCTCCAAGTTTCTCGAGATTCAGGTCGCGTTGAACGGAACGCGCGGCCTCACGTCAGGTCTCGCCACCAAGAGCGACAAGCCTCACTTAGTCGAGATCGAGGGGGCGCTCGCCGTGGAGCAGACCTCGATTCCCGTCGCTGATTCCACCCACGTGAAAAACGATGATTCTCGACGAGCGCCTGAGGAGCCGATGACGCTCTACCGGCTCTACCTCGTGGATCCCGATCTTGAAATCCACGTTCGCAAGCTCCAGAAGGAGACGTCCTCGTTCCCTGGTTTCGGTCCCTCTCAGGTGCTCGCGGATCATCCGGATGAGCTCCGCTCCATCGTCATCTCGTTCTACGGCCCCAAGAGCGACGTCGAAACGCTCGCGCGGAAGATAGATATCTCGGCGCTTCGGAGACTTCTGCCGGGCTAGCCGTTGGAGGGCGCGGCACCTACAACTCATTATTTGTCAGTTGATTCGGGCCACGCGCCGGCACCCCCTTCACCAGAGCGTCGAAAAGTAGTACAACCGTCGGGTGCCAGGGGTGGTACGCGCAGGCACCCGATTTCAGCACGCCGTTTCGGATCCGCCCGGGACGGCCCGAGTTGGACCTCACACTCTCATCCAAGGGGGAAGTCATGAAATTCCGCTCGATCGCGCTCGCCGTCGGTGTGGTGGCGGCGTGCTGCTGGGCTGCGTTCGCCGCGAAAGCCAAGATGCCGGACGATGACTGGTCCATGAACACGACCATCATCGAATCATGCTCCTGCCCGATGTTCTGCCAGTGCTACTTCAACACCAAGCCCGCCGGGCACGCGGCCATGGCTGGGATGGAAGGGCACGGCGCGGAGCACTTCTGCCGCGCGAACAATGTCTACCGGGTGAATAAAGGGAGCTACGGCGGCATCAAGCTCGACGGCGCCAAGTACTGGATGGCGATGGATCTCGGGGACGACTTCTCGGACGGCGAGTTCGATTGGGCGATCATCACCTTCGATCCCTCGGTCACGCCGGAGCAGCGCATTGGGATCAAGGCCATCATGTCGAAGGTGTACCCGGTCAAGTGGAAGTCGTTCACCCAGGCGCAAGATCTGCCGATCGAGTGGACGGCCACCAGGGAACATGCGACTGCGAAGCTGGACGGCGGAAAGGCCGGCGAGGTGGTCCTGAACAAGTTCCAGGGTCAGACCGACGAGCCGGTTGTGATCCACAACCTCAAGTATTTCGGCACGCCACGGAACGACGGCTTCATCATGATGCCGAACGAGGTCGAGGCGTACCGGCTTAGCGACAAGGCGTTCGAGTTCAAGGGGACCAACGGTTTCATGATCACGTTCGACATCAACTCGAAGGACATGACGGCGAAGCCCAAGGGCTGAGCGCCGCGTCGGAGAGAGGCGGATTAAATGAACAAGACAGCTGTGAATGCGTACTGGGACCATTTTCGGACCATCAACGGGATCACGATGCGCGCGATCGCGGCGGTCCCGAAGGACAAGATCGACACCAGGCCCTGTAAGGACATGCGGACGCCGAAGGAGCTGATCGCGCACATGTACAACTCGATGCGCTTGATCGCCGACGGGGCCGCGAAGGGAGAGATAGAGCTCACGGAGGAGATCGACGCGAAGGCGGCGGCAGGGCTCAAGACTCACGACGATCTGGCGAAATTCGCTACGGAGTCGTGGAAAGCGGCAAGCAAGTCGATCGAGTCCCTGAGCGACGCGCAGATCTCGGGGATGGTGAAGACCCCGTGGGGAGTGTCGTTCCCCGGCTTCGTCTGCGTGAACATCATCTACGACGAGCATCTCCATCACAGGGGACAGCTCTACGCCTACCTGCGGCAGATGGGCGTGGCTCCTCCGATGATGTGGGATTTCGAGAACAACGCCGCGGAGTACCAGCCGAAGCAGGCCCAGCAGGTCTAAGCCGGCGACGCGCGTGACGACAAGGCCCGAGCAGGGCCCGGAGCAGGCAACGGGGCGGGGACCCAAGGTACCCGCCCCGTTCGCGTTTCTCTGGGCCGCCCAATTCCTGTCGCAATTCGGGGACTCGATCTTCCAGATCGCGTTCGTCTGGCTGATCCTGGACCTGACCGGCTCCAAAGCGGCGACGGGAGTGGCGGCCACGGTCTCCTACCTTCCCGCCCTCCTCTTCGGGTTGGCCGCGGGGCTCCTGGTCGACCGCTGGAACCGTCGGCTCGTGATGGCCGGGGCGGACGCGGGCCGCGCGCTCCTGCTGGCGCTGGCGGCGGTCCTCTTGTGGAACGGCGCGCTCTCGCCGCCGCTCCTCACGGCGATCGCGTTCGGGATGGCGACCTCGGCGGCTCTGTTCAATCCGGCCCGCGACTCGCTGCTGCCGGAGATCGTGCCGGTCGCGACGCTCACAAAGGCGAATGCTTGGGTTCAATCGTCGCAGCAAGCGGCGTTTCTCTTCGGGCCGCTCGCCGCCGGGATCCTGATCCAGCGAGGCGGGGTGAAATCAACCTTCCCCGCGGGAATGCTGCTCTTCGGAGGCTCGCTCCTCCTTCTGCTCGCGATGCGCGGCGTCGGGCGAGCCCACCGGGCCGGGCGGGAGTCGCTCTCGCTCCGCGACGACTTTCGCCGTGGCCTGAAGGCGATCGCCTCCGACGGAACGCTGGTCCTGCTGCTCGCCCTGACCGCCCTCGACAATCTGTTCATCATGGGGCCGGCGATCTTAGGGAACGTGGTCATCGTGCGCGAAACCCTGCGAGGAAGCGCGTCCGACTACGCCCTGCTCGAGGCGGTCTACGGGGTGGGGATGATCGCGGGAAGCGTTCTCGTGGCGAAGGTAGGCACCCGGATCCCAAACGGGTGGCTCGTCTTGATCGGGGTGACGCTCGACGGTCTCACGTACATCCCCATGCTCTGGTGCCGCACCCTTCCCTATCTTCTTGGCTTCTCGCTGCTCCATTCGATGGCGATCCCGATCATAACGGTCCCCCGCGCGACGATTCTCCAACAGATCGTCGCGCCATCGCTGGTCGGGAGGGTCTTTGCCCTGCAGAACGTGGTGGTCGTGGGGGTAACGGCGCTCTCGTGCGGCGCCGCGGGCTGGATTCTCGAAGGCCTGAGCGCCCCGGCGCTCTTTGCCGTCGGGGGCGGGCTGGGGGCGGCGACGGGGCTCCTGGGTGCCCTTTCGCCGCGGCTTCGCCGGTTGTAGCGTACGGGTCACATTTTCGTCCGATTCTCGCTCCGCCGTTGACCGACCGCCCGCCAGGCGCCTATGCTCTCCAGTCTGTTCCGCGATCTTCACAGGGAGGGTCTTGATGCCCCAATCCCCCGTGAGGCGCCGGCTGCAGGCCCGGCAGAGCAGTCTGATCGACGCTGACACCATTCCCGACCTGGCCCGCAGTTACTCCGACGCGACTGCCCTGCTTGAAATCGCCCGATCCCTCTTGGGGGCAAGCCGCCCGCCTGAGATTCTTGGGCGGCTGCTCCACGCGACGCTCGGTCTGACGGGCGCATCGCACACGGTCGGCTACGTCTACGCACCGGCGCAAAGAAAGCTTCAGCTCGCCGTCGCGTTCGGTTTCACGCCGCCAGGCAAGAGCGAACATCTCTCCCTCTCGCAATCGGATTACAAGCTGCTATCGGAATCGGAGGGAGCCGCGGTCTTCCCGGTCAGCGCCGAGTGCGCAGCAGGGTACGAGCCGCTGCCGCGCGGCGCGCTTCGCCGCTGGGCGGAGAGCATCGAGGCGGCGTTCCTATTGCCCCTGGTCGTTCGCTCCAGCTTGGTGGGAATCGCGGTCGTGGGGCCGCGCATCGGACACGAGCCCTACACCGTCGAAACTCTCGAAATTCTCGAGCGAGCCGCTTCGCTCGCTTCCCAGGCCATCGAGTCGGGCGCCGAGCTTTCGGAGCTTCCGTCGGAACAGCAGTACCCGACGGTCCCCGAGGTCGAAGCGCGCGTCCCGTCGCAGGTTCTCCGCCGCCTCCGAGAGCTCAGGGCGAGCCACGCGGTCCTGAGCCACATCCTCGGAGAGAGCCCCGCCATGCTCCGCCTCCTTGAGGAGGCGGTCAGCGTCGCCCCGACCCGCTGCCCGGTCCTGATCCAGGGGGAGACAGGCTGCGGCAAGGAGCTTTTGGCGCGCGCCGTCCACGAGATCTCGCCCCGGATCAAAGGACCGTTCGAGGTCGTCGACTGCGGTTCCATACCTAAAGATTTGATCGAGAGCGAGCTTTTCGGCCACGAGCGGGGCGCCTTCACCGGGGCCGTGCGCGATCGGCGGGGCGCCTTCGAGATGGCCCACCGCGGAACAGTCTTCCTGGACGAGCTGGGTGAGCTCCCCCTGCCCGCTCAGACGCGACTCCTCCGCGTGCTTCAAGAAGGGTACTTTCGCAGGGTTGGAGGCGAGGAGGCGATCCAGGTGGACGTGCGGGTGGTGGCGGCGACGAATCGTGATCTCTGGGAGGAGGTCGAAGGGGGACGCTTCCGCCGCGATCTCTACTATCGGGTCAGCGTTCTGACGCTCCACGTCCCTCCGCTGCGGGAGCGGAAGTCCGACATTCCGATCCTCGCGCGCCGATTCGCCCAGGCCGCGGCCGAGGAGATGGGGACGCCCGCGCTTCGGATCGACGAGGCGTTGGAGGCTCGCCTCCTGGAGCATCACTATCCCGGGAACATCCGGGAGCTTCAGAACCTGATCACGGCGCTGGCCGTCGGAGGGCCGTCGGGAAACACCGCCCCGAATCTTGGGCGGATGCTCCGCAGGCCGGCCACCCAGGCCGCCGCGAGCGAGCCTCCCAAGCGCGGCGACCGAAGCATGGGCAATTGGGTCTTGACCCACCTCCGTCGGCACGGGTTCAACGTCGCGGCGGCGGGACGCACTCTCAAGGTGGCCCAGGCGAAGGAGGGGACGCTCGACGCGCCGGTGGCGGACCGGACGACTTTGACCTACTACCTGCAGGGCGAATGCCTGCGAGAGTTCTGCGAGGCCGAGTTCGACGTGGAGCGCGCCACGCGTTCCCTGGCGGGCGGCCCTTATCTGACCGGGGTCGTCGAGCGCCGTCTCCGTTCGATACTGAAGATTCTAGCCTCGGCCGCCCAGGCCGACGGCGGATTGGAGCAGGCCCGCCGGCTCTGCGAGAAGCGGATGCCGAAACTCCCTTCCACGTATCACGACTATCTCGATCGCGCCCTGCAGAGCCACCTGGACCAGCGCTGGAAATTGGCGGGCTGATCCGCGGCGGCTTGGGCCCTGCCCCAAGAGAACAGGGAGAACAAAATGAATCGGGGCGGGCCGGCGCTGCCGGGACCCGCCCCGATCCGCAGATCGAAGCTTTCGGTGTTCGGAACCTTAGTCGTTCGAAGGCGGCACGTACACTTGCCGACGCGCCATGCCGCGCGGGGTCGTCGAGGCAACCTTGCGTGCACCCTTCTTCGCGGACGTCTTCTTCGACTTGGCAGAGATCTTCTTGGCAGCCATGGCATCCTCCTGGTTTCTTTCGTCCGGCGTCACGATGACGTCCGGCTCACGGCATCATGCTATGGCAACCGGCGTGCCGGTCGCGAAAATACCGCCTGATATCGTGGAAGCGCTTGCGCCGCAATCATGCGGAAGATTGCGCGCTCCGAGCCGCGCCTGGAACGAGGTTGGGAATTTCCGCATTCATGCCGACTCAAATCCAGAATTTCATCCGAATCGCGCGGCCGAGCGGCCGAAGGAAGTTCCATAGAAGAGGGCTCGAGCCTGCTTCGAGCTTGGCGCGTCCCGTCATGCCGGCCAAGAGCGCCAGGTCCGCGTTCGCGCACTCCACGGTCACCGTGAATGACGCCGGCTTCCCGGGCAGGCTCGTGCCCTCTGGAGCCACGGCCAGAATCTTGCCGCGGAATTGGGCGTTCGGGAACGCGAGAACCTTGACCCTTGCGCCCTTGCCGACCCGGATAGCGCCCACATCCTCCTCGGGGATCTGCACCTCGATGTGCGCCGGGTCGAGCCGGGCGATCTCGCAGAGCACGTCCCCTCGCTCCAGGTGCTCTCCCACCTTCTCTTGGATCCGGGGAGTCAGGATCGAGCCGGTTACCGGGGCCGTGAGGCGCTGATCCCGCTCCTCCGAACGCGCGTACTCCATCCAACCGGCCAGGTTCTTGGCCTCGAGGGACCAGCGCTGAGCCTCGGCCGGATCCTGCCGTCTCGAGGCTTCGGCGGCACGCCGCTGCGCGATCTCGAGATCGGCCTCCGCGCCCGCCAACCGTGCCTGGGATTCCGCGTTCCGGAGGCTCGCCACGGGGCTGCCTGCCACCAGCCGGTCCCCTCCACCGGCGTAGACCCTCTCCACGATGCCGGGAGCGAGGGCGGTGACCGGAAGGATCTCCGAGGGCCGGACCACGGCCGGCCCGGTGGCCTGTCGGGGGAGCGGAACGGCCGCGACGAAGATCGCCGCCGCGGCAATTCCTCCGAGGAGGAACGCGCGGGCGCGGGGATTCATGGCGTCGAGCCGCCGGCGTTGGGACGCGAACGGCGCCAAGAACCCCACCATCGGGAGCCGGCGATAGAGATCGGCATTCCGGATCGCGACCGCGACCGACCCGCTCAAGATCCCCAGAAACTCCTCGGCGTCGGCGTCCCTGAACCCGGCCGGATTCCGCGACTCGAGAACCAAGTAGCCGAGGAGACCCTCCTCGTCCTGGAGCGGGAGGGCGAGGATCGACTGCATGTCACCCGACTCGAAATAGCGCGCGAATACCTCCCGATCGGGAACTTCCGATTCCCCGTCGGCCACCTGCTCCGCGGCGACGTGGACGCGGCCGCGGCGCTTCAAGAGCACCGCGAGGACATCGGCGACCCCGAGGACCTCGGCCTCGTTCGCCTCCACGGTCACCTTGTCGCTGACCGCCCGGACCTTGAGCATGCCTCCCTCGAGGAGGGCGACGAGCGCGCGGTCCCGCTCCAGGACCGCCTCCGTGGTGTTGGCCACGGTCAGAAGGACGCGGTTCAAGTCCAGCGTCGAGGTGATCTCGCTCGTGAATCGCGCGAGGGCGCGCAGCATCTCGATCTGGCTCGCGTTCTCCCGCTCGAGCAGATACCGGCTGACGGCAACGCCGGCGCTCGAGCAGACGTATTGGACGAATTGGAGATCGTCCCGCGTGAAGTCCCGCCCATCGTGGCGCCTGCAGAGCGCCAGCACGCCCACGACCGTATCGTGCGCGCGGAGGGGCGCGTAGAGCTCGAAGTAGGGAGTTCGCGCCTCGCCTTGAACCTCCTGCTCCTCGCACCACGTCAGGTATGCCCCGTCCTTTAGGATCGCCTGCCGCTCGACGGGGCCATCGGCGCCGCCGCCCACGCTCGCCGCGGCCTGCTCAACTAGGCTCTCCTGGAGGCCTTCTTTGAGATCATCGGGCGTGCCGTAGAGGGACAGGAGCCGGTACTCCCCTTCCGACTCGGAGAGAAAGAGAGCGCCCTCGCGCGATCCGACCGCGCCCGCCGCGACCGGGAGAAGCGCCGCGGCCATCCGTTCCACGTCCTCGCTGCTCCCCAGGGCGAGCGCCACCTCTTGAAGCGCGAGCGCGCGGGTGGTGATCGTGGTGAAGATCGTGCCCGACGACGGGGTGTCGTCGATGACCGGCCTGCCTGGCGGGTGAATCGGCATCGTCAGAGCCAGAAATCCGTGCGCACGAAATGCGTCCAAGCGCGAGCCATCCGCTCGTAGAAGTTCCACCGGCCGACCTCGATCCGGGCGATACCACTCTCGCCGATTCGGATCCCCTCATGCTCGCCGTCCAGCCGACCCCACATCTTGAACCGGGTCTTGGCGCCGGGAGATTCGGGCGCGAGCGAGAAGACGCGCTCGACGCGCCCGTCGAGCCTCCGGCCTGGATCACTGCGAAGCCGAAGCGCGAATCGCTGCCCCGGCTCGAGCTCGCCCAAGTCGGACTCCCGAAGGTCGCACTCGACCTCGGAACGGGCGTCCCGCGCGATCACGAGGAGGGTGTCGCCGGCCTCGAGACGCGCCCCGAGGAGATCGGCCGTCCGTGGCGTGACCACGACGCCGCCCTCACGGGCCGCGAGCGCGAGCCTCGAGTGCGAGGACCGAAGCGACGCCTCACCCACGATCGCCGCGCCTTGTTCCAGGGCCGCATTCTGGTAGCGCGACGGATCCGAGCCTTGGAGCGCGCCCGCGAGATCGATCGAGGCCTTCCCCGCGCGCTGTTGCGCTGACTGCCAGGCGGCGAGGAGGCTGTCGTTCTCGAGAACCGCGACAACCCGTCCCGGGAAGATCCGGTCCCCTTCCCGGACGAGCACCGCCGCGACGCGCCCGGGCTCTTCGGCACGGACCACCTCGCGCTCCGATGAGACGTACCGGGCTTTGGCTTCGACGTAACCGGGCAGCCGGATGAGCTGGCCCGCGACAGCCAGCGCGAGGATCGCGGCCGCCCAGGGAATCATCGAGCGGGTGGGCTTCCGCGCGGCCGCGACCGCCTGCGTGAGCGTGCGCGTGACCGGCTTCCGCACGAACATCCCCACCATGCAGGCGAAGACAAGGAAGCCTGTCTCCGACCACGCGCCCACCAGCGTTACCTTGAGCCACTGAAAAAAGCAGACGATGACAATGTAGGAATGAACAAGGGTCGCGAGGCCGTAGACGATGTATGCGCGCCGACGGCGTCTCCCAAGCACCTGCTCTTCTTGCGACTTCCCCCGCCGAAAGGGACGGCGGATCAGGTCCCGGACATATCGCATCGACTTCTCGCGGAGCTCCGCGATTTGAAGAACGTCGCTCAGAACGAAGTACCCGTCGAATTTGAGAAGCGGATTCAGGTTCCAGAACACGCCGAAGAGCAGCCCCATCATCATCACACGGTAGGAAAGGTCGTTGATGGCCAGCTCCGGCGGCGTGATCTGCCAAAGGACCGCCGCGGCAATCGTTAAGAATGA
>JBGPMG010000074.1:0-11357 GCA_041486815.1 Candidatus Eiseniibacteriota bacterium
CCCTTCTTCACCTCGGCCACCGCGACGCCGTCGCGCGCCGAGGCGAGACGGTCGTAGCGGCTCAGGAGCGGCGCCGGGACCCGCGGCTTCACCGCGTCGCGATCCTGGGAGAGCGAATGGATGCGCTGCTCGATCGCCGCGGCTTCACGGGTCAGGGTCTCCTCGCCCTCCTTCCGCCGGGCCTCCTCCGCCTGGACGCGCTTCTCCGCGGCCAAGACGGCGGCGGAAGACTTCTCCTCGCGGTCGAACGACTCGAGAATCTTCGTCTCCTGGTCGGAGCGCTTGCTCTTGAGCAGCTCGATCTCGTGGAGGAGCGCCTGGTATTCCTTGTTCGTCTTGATGTCGTGGAGCTGCCGCTCGAGCTTCGTCCCCTCGGCCGCGATCGCGTCGACTTCCTTCTCGACGGTTCGCCGCGCGAGGCGGATCTGCTCCAGCTCCTTCTTGGCCTGATCGAGCGCGCTCTTGGCCTGAAGCACCGCCTCGTTCAGGGCTTCGCGGCGCTTCGGAATTCCGTCTCGGAGGCGCTTGGCCTCCAAGAGACGCGTGTCCTGGCGCTGCAGCTCGAGCAGCGCGTCCAGCTCAGGAAGCAACGGTCACCTCCAAATAAAAACGGGGAGCGCGCTCAAGCGCGCTCCCCGTGCGGGGCACCGGGACCCGGCCTCGGCCGAGCCCCGCAAGAAAGGGATGGGTGTCGGTCCCCTGCAACTGGTGGGCGGTGCAGGGATTGAACCTGCGACCTCTGGCTTGTGATACCAGCGCTCTCCCAACTGAGCTAACCGCCCCCGGATTCGCTTGGCGTGCGGGGACGGTCCTCCCCGCGGGTGGCATGCGGCGTGGGTAAACGGCAACTGGGCCCACTTGGACTCGAACCAAGGACCGACCGGTTATGAGCCGGTTGCTCTCACCAGCTGAGCTATGGGCCCGAATGCCACTCTTGGTTCTCCTCGCGGACCTGAGCCGCGCAAGGTACCACCCTGGAATCGGGAGGGTCAAGGCACGCCTCAAGCTCACATCATCTCCACGTAACCCTTGAGCCGCCGGCTCCGGGTCGGATGGCGCAATTTGCGCAGCGCCTTCGCTTCGATCTGCCGGATGCGCTCCCGGGTGACGTTGAACGTGGCTCCCACCTCTTCGAGCGTGCGCGGGCAGCCGTCGTCGGTCAGCCCGAATCGGAGGCGGATCACCTTCGCCTCGCGCTTGCTCAAGGTCTCGAGCACTTCGTTCACCTCATCCTTCAGCATCGAGAACGCCGCCGCCTGGGCCGGCGAGATCACGCTCGTGTCTTCGATGAAATCGCCGAGGTTCGAATCGTCGTCCTCGCCGATCGGTCGGTCGAGCGAGATCGGCTCCTGAGCCGCCTTGAGCACGCTCTTGATCTTCTCGACCGGAAGGGTCAGCTTTTCGGCCACCTCCTCCGGCGTCGGCTCGCGGCCCAGCTCCTGCACCAGCCGCCGCGACGTGCGCACGACCTTGTTGATCGCCTCGATCATGTGCACGGGCACGCGGATGGTCCGCGCCTGGTCCGCGATGGCCCGGGTGATCGCCTGCCGGATCCACCAGGTCGCGTAGGTCGAGAACTTGTATCCCTTGCGGTAGTCGAACTTGTCGACCGCGCGCATGAGCCCGGAGTTCCCCTCCTGGATCAGGTCGAGGAACTCGAGCCCGCGGTTCGTATACCGCTTGGCGATCGAGATGACGAGACGAACGTTGGCCTCGATCATCTCTCGCTTCGCCTTGTCGCGCGCGATCTCTCCGGAGCGGATCTCGGTCGCGACCTCGCGGACCTGCTCGCGCGACATCCTCCCCTCGATCTCGATTCGACGCACCTTGCGGCGCGCGTTCTTCACTTCGATCACGTAGGCGTCGAGATCGGTCTGCTTGAGGCCGGTCTCCTTCTCGATCTGCTTCGCCTCCTTGCGGCTCTTCTTGATCCGCTTGAGGAGGGCGTTGACCTCTTCGCCGGACTTTCCCCAGTTCCATTCCATCGTGGTGACGTCGGACTCCGCCTCTTCGACGCGCTTGGCAAGCACCTTCATCCGCTCGGCGAGCCGCTCGATCAGCTTGTTGTTCATGTTCAGCGCGTACAATTCTTTGAGCAGCTCTTCGTCCGCCGCGCGAATCTTGTCCTGATGCGCCTTCCGCTTCTCCTCCGAGAGGCGGCCGACCGACCGCTCCTGGATCTTGAGGAGCCTGCCGTGGAGCACGCGGACCCGATCCATCGACTTGAGGGCCCGCGCCCGCTCACGCTTGGGCGAGAACTCGGGGTTCCAGTTGCCGAAATCGATCTGCGTGAACTCCTCGACGCGAACCTTGCCCTGCTTCAGCTTCGTGCCGAGCCCGATCAGCTCCTTCATGATCGGGGTCGAGCGGAAGAGCGCGGTGCAGACCTGGCGCTCCCCGGCCTTGATTCGTTTCGCGATCTCGACCTCGCCCTCGCGGTCGAGGAGCGGGACGCGGCCCATCTCCCTGAGATACATGCGCACCGGATCGTCGTAGCGCATCGGGTGCGGTAGCACTTGCTTGTCGGCCGGGCGTTTCTCCTCCCGGCGCTTCAGCTTCAATTTCTGCTGGGCTTCGTCATGCGAATCGAAGACGTCGACCTTTAGGTCGTTCAGCGCGATGTAGACCTCGTCCATGTCCTCGACCGAGGCGCTTTCATCCAGGAACGTCTCGATCTGGTCGTGGAGGAGGTACTGCTGCTTCCCGGCCAGAACCTTAAGGTCGTGAAAGCGGTCCGTCTTCTGACGCTTCATCCGTTGACGTCTCCTCTCCGTGTGTCGGGTCCCACCCCGCCCTCAGGAAACCGCTGGGTGGCTGCTGCCATGTAACTTGGATGCCAAATCCCGCCGTTCGGCCACAAGCCGATCGAGGGAGCCCTCGTCCCGGGTCCGCTCCGCCTGGCGGATCGCCAGATCCAGCTCGTGGATGCTGGCGCGAAGCCGCCTCTCTTCAAGCCTCTGGATGAGCTCCCGCGCTCCCCGCCGGGACATCTCATCGGTTCGTCCCTCCTCGACGCCGTGCTCTGCCAGGATCGCCCTCGCGAGGGGCTCCAGGTCCGTAAGCGCCCGGATCTCCTCGGGGAGGGGCGCCCTGGCCATCTGGAGCCAGGAGCGCAGCAAGGCCTGCAATGTATTGCTATGAAAGCATCTGGCGCCGCCGTTCGCAACGACCTCAGCAACCGCGCCCTCCTCGGTTAGACATCTCGCGGCAAGCTCCTTCTCGATCGGGTCGATGATCTCGGGCTTCGCCTCGGCCTCGATCCCAGACCCCGTCCTGCCCACCGTCCCAGGGTGGGGGTCCGTCCCCGTCCCACGATCCGGTCCGCCAGGCCCCGATCGGGCCCGCGCAACGTCCGCCCTCCCAGGAGCCGAGTCCCGGCCCCCACCGGGGAAACGCCGCTGGCCGCGCCGCTTGGAAAGGGCTTCGAGGAGCACTTCCTCCTCCAGGCCGAATGCGACCGCGCCGCGACGGAGCATGAGGCGGCGACGGATCGGATCTTCGACCTTTCCCAGCAGCTCGACATATCGCTTTACCCTGGCCTCAGGCGACGGGTTCGCGCCTTCCCCGGCCAGGGCGGCCCCGGCCAGGAACGCCGCGACGTCTCCCGCCGCCTTCTGGATCTCGTCGAAGGCGGCGGCGCCTCGCTTCGCGATGAACGAATCGGGATCCTCCCCGTCCGGAAGGATGAGAACCCGGACCGTGAGCCCCGCTTGAAGAAGCGGCTCCAGCGCACGATCGGCCGCGCGGACCCCCGCGTCGTCACCGTCGTAGACGAGCAGAACCTCCGCCTCGAATCGAGCCAACGCGCGCGCCTGCTCGGTCGTGAGCGCCGTCCCGCACGTGGAGACCGCATGGGGGTATCCGGCGGCGCGCAGTCGCATGACGTCGAGATAGCCCTCGGCCACCACGATTCGCTTCCGCTCCCGGATCTCGGCCCTGGCGAGCGGGAGGCCGAAGAGGAGCCCACCCTTTCGATAGACCGCGGACTCGGAAGAGTTGATGTACTTCGGCGTTTCGTCGGGCGCGATGCATCGAGCGCCGAACCCGGCGACCCGGCCCGCCGCGGCCTCGATCGGGAAGGTGACGCGGCCGCGGAATCGGTCGTAGTGCGTGCCGTCCCCCCGGCGAAGAACCAGCCCCGCCTCCTCAAGCACGGTCCGTGGAAGAAGCTTTCCCAGCGCCGTGCTGAGGCCATCCCATCCCTCGGGCGCCCAGCCGACCTGGAATCGATCCAGGATGGCTTCATCGAAACCCCGCCCCGCCAGATAGGCCCGCGCCTTCGTCCCTGCCGGGGAGCGGAGCGATGCTTTGAAAAAATCATTCGCGAGCGCGTTCGCCTGGTAGAGACGGTCGCGGTTCGCGTCCCCCGGACCGCGGTCGGATCGAGGCAACTCGATCCCCGCGCGCTCCGCGAGGGACGCCAGCGCCTCCGGGAAGGTCACCTTTTCGATCTCCATGAGAAACGAAAAGACGTCGCCGCCGCGGTTGCAGCCGAAGCAGTGCCACATCTGCCGCTCGGAGTTGACCGTGAACGAGGGCGTCTTCTCGGCATGGAACGGGCAGAGCCCCTTCCACGTCCGGCCCATGCGCCGGAGCGGCACCCGCTCGCCGACGATCTGCACGATGTCGGAGGCGCTCCGGACTTCTTCCTTCGCTTCTTCCGCGGATCGAATGGTCATCTCAAGCGAGCGTCACGATCGTGACGCCGGTTCCCCCTTCCCCGAGTTCTCCCAGCCGGTGCTCCTTGACTAGCGTGTTGGCCTGGAGCCAGTGCTTCATCCGCTCGCGAAGGATCCCCTTCCCTTTCCCGTGGATGATTCGCGCCTTCTCGAGACCGCCCATGTGGGCGTCCTCGAGAAAACGTTCCACCGCGCGGATGGCGTCGTCGGCCTCGAAGCCGCGGACGTCGATCTCGGTCTTCGCCTCCGGCCAATCGGCGGCGGTCGGCGCCTTCTTCGCGATGGCGGCCGGACCCGCGGGCAGGCGGCGCAACTGCCGGAGCGGAAGCACGGCGGTCGCTCCCCCGATCCGCACGCGGACCTTTCCATCGCCGTCGGGGACCGTCAACGCGGTCGCTTCGGCGCGGAGCGTGGGCACGAACACGCGATCCCCCGGCGCGACCGTGACGACGGGCTCGCCGACAAGGCGGTCCGACGGCTGCGGCGCGTCCTCCCGCTCGATCGCGTCCGAGAGCCCTTTCGCGAGCCCCCGCGCTTCCTGGAGGGTCGCCGGGGTGGTCCGCTTCTCGGCCCGCATCTTCTTTCGGTAGTCGTCGATCTGGGACTCGAGCTGTCGGAGAAGGTCCCTTCGCGCCGAGAGCTCCGCCTGTTTCCGCTCCATCCGCTCCGACTCCAGCCCGTCGCGCGCCGCCTTGAGCTCGGCTTCCCGCGCGGCGAGCTCGCCCCGCGTGCGTTCG
The DNA here is from genome assembly GCA_041486815.1 of Candidatus Eiseniibacteriota bacterium. Classification (GTDB taxonomy): domain Bacteria; phylum Eisenbacteria; class RBG-16-71-46; order SZUA-252; family SZUA-252; genus WS-9. Next base: position 5,417 of record JBGPMG010000074.1, read on the forward strand.
AGCGCCTCGCGCTCGTCGCGAGCCGCCTCGCGCAGGCGCCCCAGCTCCTCCAGAAGGCGGTTCAGGTCTCGCTCCCCCTGCGGGAGCAGGGCACGTGCCCTCTCCAAGACTCGCGCATCCACTCCGAACCGCTCCGCCACCTGGATCGCGCGGCTTCCTCCCGGGACGCCGACCACGAGGCGGAAGAGCGGGCGAAGCGTCGCCTCGTCAAACGCCATGGAGGCGTTCCTCACCCCCGGTGTCTCGTGTGCGAACGTCTTCAACATCCCGTGGTGCGTCGTGGCGACGCAGAGCGCGCGGCGATCGAGCAGCGCCTCCAGCACCGCCTGCCCCAGCGCGGCGCCCTCGACCGGGTCCGTGCCCGAGCCGAGCTCGTCGAGGAGCACCAGGCTCCGCGGCGTCGCCTGCCCCAGAGCCTCGGAGACGCGGCGGAGATGGGAGAGAAACGTGCTCACGTCCGAGGAGATCGATTGCTCGTCGCCGATGTCGCAGATCACGCGATCGAACCAGGGGATCACGGTGCCCGCGGCGGCGGGGATCGGGAGTCCCGTCCCGGCGAGGAGCGCCAGCAGTCCCACGGTCTTCATGGCGACGGTCTTGCCGCCCATGTTGGGCCCCGTGACCAGGAGCATCGGGTGGTCCAGGTCGAGTTCCAGGTCGAGCGGAACCGGCACCGCGCTCTCGCCCTTCCGATGCCGCTCGACAAGGATCGGATGCCTCCCCCCACGGATCCCGAGCGTTCGCCGATCGGTAAGTTCCGGAAGAACGCCTTGGGCGCCGACCGCCCACGCCGTCACCGCCTGGGCCGCGTCGAGCCTCGCCAGCTCCGCGAAATTCCGCCCGAGCTCGGGCTCCACTTGGTGCGCCCGAGCCGTGAGCTCGCGAAGTATGCGTTCCACCTCCCGCGTTTCCGCGAGCGCAAGCTCCGCCAGCTCGCCATTTCCCTCGGCGGCATCCCGGGGTTCGACGAAGAGGCTCGCGCCGGAGCCTGAATGGCCCACGACCGTGCCGGGTACCAACCGCCGGCTCCCCCCGGGAATCGCGAGGACGTACCGCCCGTCGCGCAGCGTGACGAAGCTCTCCGGACTCGAAAGCCCCCGGAGGAGCGACTCGAGCCTCGATGCGAGCCGGGCCCGAAGCGTGCGGATCGCGCGTCGAATCTTGGAGAGCTCGGGGCTCGCGTCGTCCTTGACCTCGCCGGAAGGGTCAATCGCCCGCGTCAGCTCGCGGTGAAGCGGATCGAGCGGATCCAGGTCCGAGAGCACGCCGTCGAGCGCGGGCGTCTCACGCCGAGTCTTCCGATACCAGGTGACGAGCGCGCGCACCTGGTCGAGCAGGAGCCCAATCTTCAAGAGCTCCTCCCCCCGAAGGGTCGCTCCCTCGACGGCCAACCTCGCCAGCTCGGGTCGCAGATCGGGCGGCGCCGCGGGCGGTGGGGTATCCCCCTCCGCCTCGCACGCGAGCAGATCGCCGTAGATCTCCTGGGCGCCGCGAGCGGATTCCAGGCGCTCATGAGGGCACAGGGCAAGGACGCGCTCTCGCCCCGGGGCCGAGCGCGCGCGGCCCGCGATCCCTTCCAGAACTAAAGGGAGCTCGAGGACGGCGTGCGCGTGGTCGAGGACGCGGTCCTTCCTTGGCGTTTCCAATGGCGCCGCCGAGGGGCGCGAGTTCGCGTCGGTAATGGCTGTTCGTCCGGAGGTGCGGGTAGAAACGAAGTGCCGACCCAGGAGGCGAACGGGAAACCGGCCCGTGCCGGTTTCCCGCCCGTATTGCAATCCCGAATGAAGCGCTACTCCGCCTTCATCCGAGCCATCATCTTTCTTTTCGCGGCGTTTAGCTTCCGCTTGCGCCGCTCGCTCGGTTTCTCGAAGTGCTGATGACGACGAAGATCAGCGAGAACTCCAGCCTTCTCACACTTCTTTTTAAACCGGCGAAGGGCGCTCTCGAAGGATTCGCCTTCTTTGACCCTGATGCCGGGCATCCTATGAATCGCCTCCTAACCGTGGTCTGAGGTTTCGAATTCGGCCCTCCCAAAATTGGCTTGGGCAGCATCCGGCTAACACTAAGAATGATACCCCGAACTGCCCGGTTTGTCAAATGAGCCACATCTATTTCTATTTCAGGTGATTACGCGCCACCGCAAGAAGGGCGATCGCGGCTGTCTCGGTTGTTAATCTACTGTTACCTAATGAGATAGGCTCGAATCCGGCCGCCCGCAGCTCTTCGGCCTCTTCGGAGGTGAACCCCCCAGGAGGTCCAACCGCCAGGGAAATAGAGCCTTTCAAGAGTCCATCCCCTGGCTGAAGACCAGGGCGGCCGTCCGGGTCTGCCATGAACCTGGCTCCTTGCGGGAGCGCGGCAATGCCGGCCCCCAGCGAGCCAGAGGACCGGATTTCGGGGAGCCGGCTTCGCCGGGACTGCTTCAGGGCCGATACGGCAATTCGAGAGAGCCGGCCGAGACGGGCGGGCCCAAGCGGCGGACGGCCGCTCCGAGCGCAGGCGAGGAAGTCAATCGCCGAAACCCCGAGCGGGACCGCGTGGGACACGACGGTTTCGGACGGCCCCGCATCGGGGAGACCGACGAGAAGCACGATCGGCACGCGGAGCTCGCCCTGCTCTTCCGCGCGGCTCGCAATCCTCCCGACCGCGATGCCTCGCGCCGACGATTCCAAGAGGCACTCATAGGTGCCCCCGACCCCGTCAACGGCAACGAACGAAGCCCCGGGGACCGCGCGGTGGACGTGCAGGAGATGGTGTGATTCTTCGGGATCCAGGGTGATGCGATCGCCTTGGACGGCGGTGGGATCGACCCAGAAGACCGTGTCGGGGCGCCGTGGTTCGCGCACGGCCTCGTCCGCGCCCGCCTCAGCGGCCTGCGTCGTCGCGGGGCCGCCGCGGGGCGGCTGGCTTCGCTTCGGGCAGCTGGTCGAATTCCTGCAAGAGTTTCTTCCCCCGGTCGGAGAGCTTCGGGGGCGTCGCGAGATCGATCCGCACGATGAGATCGCCAGGCTTGGATCGCTTCAAGCTCCGCAGCCCCTTCCCTCGCAGGCGGAGGAGCTTTCCCGCCGTCGTTCCTGCCGGCACGTCGATGGCCGCGCGTCCCCCTCCAAGCGTCGGCACTTCGACCCGCCCGCCGAGCGCCGCCGTCGCGACGCTGATGGGGACCTCGACGAACAGGTCATCACTGTCCCGCAGAAAAAGGGAGTGCTCAATCTCCTGGATGTGGGCGATCAGGTCCCCGGGCGGGCCGCCTCGGGGGCCCGAGTCCCCCATCCCGGCGATCGGGATGTAATTCCCGTTCGAGACCCCGGCCGGAACCTTGATCGAAATCTCGCTCTGCTCCCGGCGGCGACCTTCGCCCCCGCAGTCGGGGCAGGGCGATTCGATCACGGTCCCCTCCCCGTGACATCGATCGCAGGTGGTGATGTTGATCAGCTGGCCGAAGATCGAGCGCTGGACGACACGGACCTGGCCGGAGCCGTGACAGACCGCGCAGGTCTTCCGCTTCATCCCCTCGCGGGCGCCGGTGCCGTGGCAGGTCGAGCAGGCTCGCATATGCCGAACCTTGACGACCCTCTCGACGCCCGTCGCGATTTCCTCGAGCGTAAGGTCCAATCGCAGCTCCAGCGAGTTGCCGCGTCGCTCGGGGGGACCGCCGCGCCCGGACTGCTGCTCGAACATATCCCCGAAGCCGCCGAAGCCGCCCGTTCCGAAATCGCGCATGAACGCCCGGAGCGCGTCGGCCAGGTCGAACCCGGCGTACTCTCCGAATCCGCCGCCGGAGGGAGCGGAGGCGGCGTGCCCGAAGCGGTCGTACCGGGCCCGCTTCTCCGGGTCGCGCAGAACGTCGTATGCTTCCGCGGCCTCCTTGAACCGATCCTCCCCTTCCTTGTCGCCGGGGTTGCGATCGGGGTGCCACTTCAGCGCGTTCTGGCGGTACGCCTTCTTGATCTCCTCGTCCGAAGCACCCCGCGGCACGCCCAGAACTTCGTAGTAGTCGCGGCGGGCCACTACCGAGGCGCTCCCGAGGCCGAACGCTCTCCGGCGACCGGAGGCGCACCCGCGCTTTCGGAGGGGCCCGCGACGACCACCTTGGCGTGCCGCAGCACGCGGTCGCGAAAGCGGTAGCCGGGCTGAACGACCTCCACGATCGTCCCGGGCGTGGCGCCCGTGCCGGACTGCTCCGCGAGCGCGTCATGGAGCGCGGGATCGAACCGTTCGCCTCGCGGCCGGATCGGCGCGAGACCTTGACGTTCGAGTATTTGGAGGAGCCGGTCGTGGATCATCGCGACCCCGGACCGGATCGATTCATCTTCCTTCCCCTCCATCGCCTTGAGCGCGCGTTCGAAGTCGTCGAGCACCGGCAGGAGCTCCCGCACCAGCTCTTCCTGGGAATAGAGGACGGTGGACTCCATTTCCTGGCGGCGCCGGCGGACCACATTCTGCTGCTCCGCGAGCGCGCGGAGGAGCTCGTCCTCCCTCGCGCGGAGCCGGGTCAACTCGGAGATCGATGGATCCTGTTCCTCGGCCGACGCGCCCGATTCGTCGCGATCCGCCGGCGGCCCCGCCGGCGCCCCGCGGTCCGGGGCAGCGCGTTCCTGCTCATGACCCTCCCCGCGCCTCCTGCCGCTCATCGAGCCTCCGCGAGGCGCTCGCCCACGTAGGAGACCAGCGATACGAGGCGGCGATACGGCATCCGGACGGGGCCCATGACGCCGAGCAGGCCCTGCATGCCGCGCGTCTCGACTCGCATTCCCACGATCGAACAGTCCCTGATGGCGCCCGCGCCGTTTTCGCGCCCGATCGAAACGCGCGCCCGCCCGGGTTCGGCGATCGCCTGGAGCGCGAGCTTGAGCGGCTCCCGCTCCGCGAGAAGCGAGACCAGCGGGCGAAGCCGCGCGGGAGATTGAAATTCGGGCTGCGAGGCGATGTTGTCGGCGCCGTCGATCCGGACCGCCGAGGGCTCGGCCGCGTCGATCAGATGCGCGACCCTCTCGAGGAGATCGGCGGCGAGCGCGGCTCCCGGTGCGGGCGCGTCGCGCTTCGCGCGTACGGCGAGTGCCGCCGCCTCCCCGGCGCCCCGAATCGGAAGGGCTGCCTGAATTCGATGGCGCGCCTCCCGAAGCGCCACGGCGTCCGGGGTCGGTTCGGGCTTCCAGCTCGACGTGGCGATCCTGCCGCTCGCCTCCCGCAGCGCGAGCACGAGGACGCCGCCCTCGAGCTCGACCAGATCGATGCGCTCCACAAGACGATCCACGCGCTCCTGGACGAGGACGAGCGCGAGTTGGTGCGACACGCGCGCAAGGACGCGCAGGATCTCGTGCGGTATGGGATCGCCGCTCTCCGGGACCGGTCGGATTGCCTGTGAGACGGTTCGACGCGTCGCCGTCGGGATCGGCTCCGGCCGCATCAGCTCGTCGACGTAGTAGCGGTAGCCGGCCTCGGTAGGCACGCGGCCGGCGGAGGTGTGCGGGTGGCCGAGGAAGCCGCGCTCCTCCAGTTGCTGCATCGCGTTTCGGATGGTGGCCGGCGAGATGCTGAGCTGATAGGCCGCGCGGACGTACTGGGACCCGACCGGCTCAGCCCGGGTCACGTGGCTCTCCACTACGAACGTCAGGATGCGGCGGTGCCGCTCGTCGAGAACGGGTCGGGTCATCGCGTTAGCGTGAACTTGGCACTCACATGTGGAAAGTGCCAATCACACCGGAACGCTACCAGCGGACGTTGCGGGTGTCAAGCCGACGCGCGGGCCGGTAGTGCCTCAGACGCGCGGGCCATCTCGTCCATGCGCGCGAGAAGCTCCGCGGAGATCTCCTGAGCGAGAAGGAGACCGTGCTCGGTGGGCCGCACGCGACCCGGCGGGCCGGTCCGGAGCGCGCCCGCGCGCGCCGCCCACTTGCTCCACGGCGCGAAGGCTGACCCCGCGATCCGCTCTAGCTCG
>JBGPMG010000075.1:0-11351 GCA_041486815.1 Candidatus Eiseniibacteriota bacterium
CAGTCTGTGAATGAAGAATTGCAGTCCACCAATGAAGAGCTGGAAACCTCCAAGGAGGAACTGCAATCGGTGAACGAGGAGCTGGCCACCGTCAACGCAGAGCTGCAGACCAAGGTGACGGATCTGTCGCGGGTGAAGCGCCGGATGGCGAGGTGCTCGTCGAGGAAGATGGTACCGATGTTGATGTTGTCGAGCAGGTTCTTCATGTCGTTCCGCATGCCGGCCAGCTGCTCGATCTTCGCCTGCAACTCGGCATTGACCGATACCAGCTCTTCATTGACGGATTGCAGCTCCTCCTTGGAGGTCTCCAGTTCCTCGTTGGTCGATTGCAATTCCTCGTTGGTGGATTGCATCTCCTCGTTCGTGGACTTCAGTTCCTCGTTGGAGGACTGCTGCTCCTCGATGGTGGCGTGGAGATTCTCTTTCGTGTAGGCCACATCGCGTTCCAATTCCTCGATGCGCCGGGCGTCGGCCGATCGGGCCGCGCGTTTGCCGCCAGCCGGCTTGCCGGGCGCCACGCGCGCTACGTCCAGGAAGCTCAACAGCAGCAAGCGCTCGCCGGCGTCCGGGTTGGGCACCGGCCGGACGCTGAAGCTCACGGTCTGGATGTCGCCGTTGGTCTTGACTGACAGTTCGCGGCCCAGAGTAGGTGTGCCCTGGCTGGCGGCGCTGTGGATGGCGGCGCGCAACTCCAGCTGCAATTCCTCATGCGCCATCTCGACGACGTTGAGCGTGGCTTGGCCGGGGGCCGGGCGCAGGTATTTCCCGGTTTCGCCGTGCACGTAGAGGATGTTTCCCTCCAGGTCTGTCACCACCGAGGCGGGGGCGTACGACTGGAGCAGCACCCGCTTGGTCAGTTCCGCGAAGTCGGTCTCCTTCGCCTTCTTCGCCGTTCCGTCCGGCGCCTTGGCGCCGCCGCCCTCAACCCAGGAAAGGTCGCTGGCCTTCACCGCGCGGGTGGCGGCGACGGAGTGGGTGGCTTGGTAAAGCTTCCACTTTCGGCTGAGCGGCGCGAACAGATCTACGCGGCTGCCGATGCTTTCCGAGGGCGAGAGGAACAGCACGCCGCCTGGCTTGAGGGAAAAGTGGAAGGCCTGGATGAGTTTGGATTGCAGTTCCGGCTCCAGGTAGATCATGAGATTTCTGCAGCTGACCAGATCCAGCTTGGTGAAGGGCGGGTCCTTGATGACGTTCTGAACGGCGAACACCACCATCTCCCGAATTTCCTTCTTCACCCGATAGCCGGCCTCTTCCTTGACGAAGAAGCGGCGCAGTCGCTCGGGCAGGATATCCTGGACGATGTTCGGCGGATAGACGCCCGCGCGCGCCAGGGCGATGGCGTCCTCGTCGAGGTCGGTGCTGTAGATCTGGACTTTGAACTCCTGCTGGGTCTCAACCATGAATTCGCGAAGCAGGATGGCAATGGAGTAAGCCTCCTCGCCGGTGGCGCAGCCCGCCACCCAGGCACGGAGCGCGTAGCCCCCTGGCTTGCCCGCGCGCAGTTGCGGCAGGAAATCCTTCTTCAGCGTGGCGAAGGCCTCCGGGTCGCGGAAAAAGCTGGTGACGTTGATGAGCAGCTCCTTGAACAGCGATTGCACCTCGGCGGGATGCTCCTTGAGGTACCGGGCATAGACCTCCGTGTTCTCGATATTCTGCTTCGACATGCGGCGCTCGATGCGGCGGCCGATGGTGGTCTTCTTGTATTGGGAGAAGTCGTGGCCGGTGGCCGAGCGCAACAGCATCAGGATGCGATTCAGGCCGCTCGCCTCGGACGGGCTCTCTTCCTGGCGAACGGCTAGGGTGCGCGTTCCGGCCAGCAGCGCCTCCGGCATTTTCTCCACCGGCAGGACATAGCTGGCGTAGCCGGCCTGAATGGCGCTGGCCGGCATGCCGTCGTATTTCGCAGTGGCCGGCTCCTGCACGAATGAAATGCCGCCGGCGCCGAGGACAGCGCGCAGCCCCAGAGGTCCGTCGGTGCCGGTGCCCGAGAGGATGACGCCGATGGCCTGTTCACCCTGGTCCTCGGCCAGGGAACGCAAGAAGGCGTCAATCGGCATGCGATGCCCGCGCGGCTGTTCCGGGACGCTCAATTGCAGGGCGCCGCCGAAGATGGCCATGTCGCGGTTGGGCGGAATGACATAGACCCTGTCGGGCGCCACAGCCATCTGATCCTGGGCCTCCACCACCGGCATGGCCGTGCTGCGTTGTAAGATTTCGGTGAGGACGCTGACGTGGCTTGGATCGAGGTGCGGCACCAGTACGAAGGCCATGCCGGTGTCGCGCGGAACTTTGCGGAAAAACTGCTCAAAGGCCTCGAGGCCACCGGCGGAAGCACCCAAGCCAACGATGGGGAAGCCGGTCGCGCCGGTTGTCTGCACTTCCGCCTCCGGCGGCGCGGCCGGGGTGGTTGGGGCAGCTGGACCCCTGGCGCTTGCTCTCTTGGCTACCTTCCTGGCTACCACGAGACTCAGGATGCCATCCCCCGGCGGGGTTGACAATCATTTGAGCGGGAGGCCGCTGACTCAGGCCGGGCGAAGTTTAGCCCAGAAGTCCCGAGCTTTCGAGGAGCCTCCGCGACCAATTGCTGGCCGCCGCCGCCATAGAATTGCGTCTCGTCGCATCAGACAGGGTCCCCGGCAGCCCGCGCCCCCACAGCGATAGCTGTAGCTGCAATTCGGCGAGGCTGGCCTGCAGGTCCAAAGGGACCTCGAGCGCGGACCACTCAATGAAATACTTGCTCTCCAACAAAAGTCTCCCGAGCGCCGCCTCGTGAGCCGGATTGTCCGAGAACGAGCCAATCCGGGCGAGATTTGCCGCGAGATTGCCCAGACGCCTCAGAGGTGGATCTCGAAGGAATCGCTCGCGAACCTCCTCGCGGTTCATCCGGTCCCACCCAGAAGACGCCTCACGACTTCTGCGACCTGTTGTTGCCGCCCCTTGTCGAGAATCTTCACGGCTGGATTCTCCTGCCGCGGTCGGATATTGATCAGCGCTTCGTAGCGTATCTCCTGCGTTGCTGGCACCCAATCCGCACCCCAAATGTCCTCCTGCCGACTTCCATCCTCGAGGAGCACGACCTCACAATCCACGTGGAATATTCCCCCGCCAGCCGCAATTTCCCTGCGAATGTCCACGGCGAGTTTGACGTAGTCTTCGAGCGCTTCAAGCATCTCTTTGACCTGCTCTCTTGTCGCCTGCCCGTGCAGTACGTGAATCGTCACCCCTCGTCCCTTACTGCCCGCTCCCACGCGAGTCTTAGATCGCCGCGCCGGATCCTCGCCGCGCGCTCGAGACTCCCCAGCGCGCTCCCCACTCCCATCACCAGCTCGCGATCTCTTTTCGGCACCGTGCGTGCGTATTTCTTCATCCGAGCCAAAAGAAGCGACACGTCCCGGTGGTCGCCGAGAAAATCTTGGAGCGTAGCAATGCGTCGCGCCCGGCGCGACGCGCCGGGACCGTGGAGCTCGGCGAAATACTCGATCGCGTAGCGGGCCTTCTTCGCGGCGATCCGGAGCGCGTGGAGGTCCAGCTCCTCCATCGAGTGCTCCGCCTTCTCGTAGGCCTCCCGCATGGCCTTGTTCCAATGCGCGATGATCCGGGGCGCAATCGCGTATGCGGGCGTCACGCCCTCCGGCACCGAAGCGGCGGTAGGCGGGCCGGCTTCGACCCACTCGAGCGCTTGAAACGCGAGCGTCCGGAATCGCTCCGAGTCGAGCCGCTCGATCATCTCGAGGCGGCGCGTCGCGCGGCGCACGGAGAGCCCCTGGACGAAGATGTGAAACGCCGGGCGTTCGAACGAGGTGGCCTCGCCTTCGAGTGCGGCGACCCGCGCGATCGCGACGTCCAGGTCCCGTACCCGCCCGAGCGAGCGTCCGATCCACCGCAGCTCCCCGCGGAGCGTCTCGCGGATTGTCTCGGGGAATCCCTCGGCGATGACGTCGAGCGCGGTCCGTAGCCGCCGGCAGGCAACGCGCATGTCGTGGACGTATTCGGGATCGACTCCGAGCCGGGAGCCCGGCTCGTTCCAGAGCAGGCGGCCGATCTGCTTCCCGAACGTCTTGTGCGCGACATCGAGGAGCCGGTCCGCGTGGTCGAGGGCAAACGCGCGCTCGTTCCGCTCGGGGAGTTTCTCGCCCATCGCGGCCAGCGCGGCCGCGAGCTTGGTCTCGGTGGAGTGGTGGAGGCCCAGCTGCTCCTCCACCGCGCGGCGCACTTCGCCGAGCGCCTCGTGCGCGCCGTTCTGAAGCTCCACCTCGATCTCGCGGAACGACGCGGGCGGGATGCTGACGTGGTCGACGGTGAACGATCCGAGGAGCGTCTCCCCGCGCAGCCATCGGTAGCACTCGCGGTCGTTCCGGACGCGCGCGCGGACCAGAAGCCGCTTCGCGGCCTCCAGGCCCTCCAACGGGTGGAGGAGTGCCGCCACCGGTCCCGGCTCGAGTGCCTCCCATGGGGGATCCGCGATCGGGGCGTCCTGCGCCCACTCGGCGCGGGCCAGCGATTCCGGCTCGGTCGATCGGAGCGATTTCGCCTCCAGGCGGAGCCGATGGCCGTCGGCGCGGAGGCGCAGCGCGATCCCAGCGCGATAGAGCGTCCAGTCCTCCGTGTCGAGGTAGCGGTCGTCGTGCGCGACGGTGCCGCTCGGCTCGAGACGAAATCCCGCCGACTCGACGGCCGCGCGTACGGAATCGGCGTCGCGCCCCTCGGGCAGGCGGAACTTGATCTCGCGCTCGATCACCATGGCCTCGATCACGTCTCGGCGATCCGCCGCAGCGCGGCTGGTTGGATCAGCCACTCGAGGAACCCCAGCCCTGGCGCGGCCTCGGCGGGGAAGCGGATCAGCGCCGCCGCGCCCTTCCGGAACACAAGCGAGGCGGAGTGCCCCGGCCCGCAGAGCAGATATGAAGCGAAGCCGCTCAGGTGGGGCTCGTGTCCGACCACGGCGACCGACTTGGCGCTCAGGACGGCCACCGCGCCCAGCGCGTCGCCGAAATCGGCGTCCGGCTTCAGGTGAGGCGTGTACTCGATCTCTAGATGGGGCTGCGCCGCGTCACGGAGGATCTCGGCCGTCTGCCGCGCGCGCAGGAGCGGGCTACAGAGGATGCGCTCCGGACGAACCTCGAGCTTCTCCAGGCCCCGCGCGGCGAGGCGGAACTTGTGGATTCCCTCCGGGGTCAGCGGGCGGTCGTCGTCCCACGGGTATGCCGGATCGCCGCGCTCGACGGCAATCGCGTGACGCACGATATAGAGATCCACACTCCCCCCGGGGAAAAGCCTGGTGTTGCGAGACTTGCGGCGAGGCTAGCAGTACCGTAGCCCCCATATTGTCTCACCCCTGAGGCGGCCGGTCAATCACGGGCGGGCCGCCCCCCAGGCGTAACTTGACGGCCCCCCCTCCGGCGGGGGAAGATGGGGCTTAATGCCTTCACCGACAAAGACTTCCTTTCCCATCCGCTGCGCCGGAATGGATGTCGGATCGAATGCCCTGCGTCTCGCGATCGCCGAGTTCAAGAGCCCCACCCAGTACGAGATATTGGAGCGGGTGAGGGCCCCGGTCCGCCTCGGCGAGTCGGTATTCAAGACCCAGCGGATCGACCCGGCGACCATGGAGGCGGCGCTCGATGCGTTCCGCTCCTTCCGGCGGAAGATGGAGCAGCATGGCGTGGTCGTCCACCGCGCGGTCGCGACCAGCGCCACGCGCGAGGCGAAGAACCGCGCGGCCTTCCTCGAACGGGTGCGGAGCGAGACCGGCCTCGATCTGGAGTTGATCCAGGGGACCGAGGAGGCGCGGCTTGTCGCCCTCGGGGTCAAGACCAAGATCTCCCTGGATCGCGGCCTCTCGATGATCCTCGACGTCGGCGGCGGCTCGAGCGAGATCGCGCTCGTCGGTCACGGGGAGATCCTCGTGGTCGAATCCCACGACGTGGGCGCGGTGCGGCTTCTGGATCGCGCCGGAAAGGGGACGCCCGATAAGCTCCTCAAGATGATCAACGCGACGCTCCGCTCGGCGCGGTTCCCGATCCTCGACTACTTCAAGCGCCGCAAGCTTCAGCGGCTTGTGGGTACGGGCGGGAACATCGAGGCGATCGCGACGCTGGTTTCGACCAACGGGGCCGTGCGGGGTAGCGGCGCGGAGCGGCCGCCGGCGCGGGTCACCGTTCCGCGGCTCAGGAAACTCTTGGGTCAGCTGGCCAAGCGCTCCCCGGCCGAGCGGGCGGAGCATTTCGGGCTCAAGCCCGATCGCGCGGACGTGATCGTCCCGGCGGGGGCGATCTTCGAGTACGTGGCCACGCGCGTCCGCGCGCGGGAGATCTCGGTTCCGTTCGTGGGGCTCGTTGACGGCGTCCTGATCGACGTGGCGCAGGCCGCGGGGGCCGAGGGGATGAAGCAGTTCGAGGTCTCCCAGACCCGGAACGCCGCCGTCGCGATTCTCAAGAAGTACGACCCGGAGCCGCGCCATGCGCAGCGGGTGAGCGCGCTCGCGGCCTCCTTATTCGACCAGCTCAAGCCGATGCACGGCCTGGGCAAGCGCGACCGCTTGCTCCTCGAGATCGCGGCGCTGCTCCACGAGGTGGGGAACTTCATCGGGCCGAACGGCCACCACCGCCACTCGTTTTACATCATCGCGCAGACTCCGATTCTGGGATTGGCCGACGACGAGCTGATGGTCGTGGCCAACGTCGCCCGGTATCACCGGAAGGCCCCGCCCGATCTGAGCCACGAGGGCTACCGGGACCTCTCGGAGGGAGATCGCGAGCGCGTCCGGGTGCTCGCGGCGATCCTTCGCGTGGCCGACGCGCTGGACCACGACCACCGCCAGCGGGTCACCGCGGTGCGGGCGAAGCAGCGCGGCTCCGAGTTGCGCTTGAAGCTTCGCACGCGCGGCGACATGACCCTCGACGAGTGGTCGGTTGGAGACAAGGGAGACCTCTTCCTGGGCGAATTCGGGCTCAAGCCCGTGGTGTCCGGCCGTGAGTGACCCGACCGTCGAGACGGGCGCCGGGGGAGCCGCGGTCGCGGCGCCTGCCGTGGGTACGCCGCCGGCTGGGGGCACGCCGCCGGCCGCGGGTACGCCGCCGGCCGTGGGCGCCCCTCCGATCATGTCGGTCATCGACGTCGGGGCGAGCGGGATCCGCATGCTGATCGCGGAGCTTCGGCCGGACGGCGACGTGAAGACGCTCGAGCAGCTGGAACGGCCGCTCGCGCTCGGACGCGAGACCTTCCGCACGGGAACGCTCTCGGCGGCCAGCATCCAGAAGGCGGTGAACATCCTCCGGCAGTACCGCGCGCTCATGGACACCTACGGCGTGACCCACACGCGCGCGGTCGCGACCAGCGCGGTGCGGGCGGCGCTCAATCGCGACACCTTTGTAGACCGCGTCTTTCTCGCGACCGGGATCGAGGTCGAGATTATCGAAGGTTCGCAGGAAACGCTTCTTACCTTCGCCGCGGTGCAGCGCGCTCTGGGGGGCCACCCGGAAGTCGGGACCGGCGACGCGCTGATGTTCGAGCTGGGCGGCGGCGCGACCGAGTGGGCCCTGATGCGAGACGGCGAGGTCGTCGCGTCGATCACGCACGATCTGGGCACCGTGCGGATGCGCGAGCTCCTCCGCACGGGGGAGACCGAGCGCCGCGCGAAGACGCGGCTGATCCAGCACAACGTGCGCGAGATGATGAACGTGGTCCGCCGCTCGCTTCCCTTCAAGGAGGTCGCGAACCTGATCGCGGTCGGGTCCGAAGCGCGGTTCGCCGCGCGCGCCATCGCGGGCGGGGAGGGCGCCGCGGTCGCGGCCAAGGAGTTAAAGAAGCTCGCCGATCAGATCCTTCCGATGACGCCCGATCAGGTGGCGTCGGCGTACGGCGTACCGGTAAACGAGGCCGAGGCGCTCGCGCCGGCGTTCCTCGCCTATGCCGAGCTGATTCGCCTGAACCAAGTGGAGCGCCTGCTCGTGCCCAGCGTCAGCATGCGCGACGGCCTGGTGCTCCAGATGGCGAAGTCGATCCAGAGCGGGTCGAGCGTGTTCTTCCCCGAGCAGACGATCGCGGCGGCGATCAACATCGCTCGGAAGTACCAGGCGGACGAGAAGCACGGGACCCACACCGCGGCGCTCGCGCGCGCGATGTTCGAGGCGACGCGTGCCCAGCATAGGATGGGCGACCGAGAGCTTCTGCTCCTCGAGGTGGCGTCGATCGTCCACGACATCGGCGGGTTCGTCGCCGCGCGCGGCCATCACCGCCACGCCTACTACCTGTTGACGCACTCCGAAATCTTCGGACTTTCGGGGCAGGATCTGGAGATCGTCGCGAACGTCGCTCGATACCATCGTAAGGGCGGGCCGCAGTCGGACCATCCCGAGTACGCGTCGCTCCCTCGCCCCGCCCGGCTCACAGTAAATCGCCTCTCGGGCATCCTCCGCGTCGCCGACGCGCTCGACAAGGGCCACACCCAACGGATCCAGAATCCCAAGATCTCGGTTGTCGGAGACGAGCTTCACATCGAGGTCGGTGGGGGGGAGGATTTGGCACTCGAGCGGATAGCGCTCGATTCCAAGACAGGCCTCTTCGAGGAGGTCTTTGGCCTGAAGCCGGTCCTGGTCGAAGTCGCGTGAGCGAGCCCAAGTATCTGAACCGGGCGCTGACCTGGCTCGGGTTCAACGGGCGAGTGCTCGAGGAGTCGCAGGACGTCTCGAACCCCATCCTCGAGCGCGCCCGCTTCCTCGGCATCTTCACGTCGAACCTCGATGAGTTCTTCATGATCCGCGTCGCCGGCTTCCGGGAGCTGGTGCGGGCCGGGATCGAGCACCGCGAGCCCGACGGGAGCGCGCCGGCCGAGCTGCTCTCGAAGATCGCCGCGAAGGCCCGCGAGCTCTCCGTCGCGGCGGCCGGCGTCTACGCGAAGGAGATCAAGCCCACGCTGCGCGATGCGGGCGTGCGCTTTCTCGCGTTGGCCGATCTGGAGCCGCGCGAGCGCGCCTTCCTCGACGATCTCTTCGCGAAGGAAATCTTCCCGGTCTTGACCCCGGCCGCGATCGATTCCGCGCTCCCGTTCCCGCACGTCACCAACCTGGCCCTCTACCTCGCTGTCCGCCTGGAGCGCGAGGGCGTCGAGCAGCGTCTCGCGATTCTCCAGCTTCCACGGACCGCCGCGCGTTGGATCCAGGTCGCGGGGAAGGAGGGCGTCCGTTTCGTGCTTCTGGAAGACGTGGTCCGCGAGCACATGGGCGATCTCTTCGAGGGGCACGTCGTGGCGGAGGCGGTCGCGTTTCGCGTGACTCGGGACGCCGATTTCGCCACCGATGACCAGGAAGTCGAGGATCTGGTCGACGCGGTGCGGCAGGTGTTGAAGAGCCGGCTCCGCGGCGATCCGGTGCGGCTGGAGGTGGAGGAGGGCGCGAGCGACGCGATCGTGGGCCGGCTTACCGAGGCGCTCGGGCTGACGGCGGACGATGTCTACCGGCTTCCGGCGCCGCTCGATCTCAGGTTCCTGATGGAGTTCGCGCGGCTTCCGTCCCTTCCGGCCCCGCGCGCCGAGCCGTGGCCCCCGCAGCCCCAGCCTGGGCTCCGGCCGAGCGAAGGCATCCTGAGCGCGCTCGCCGAGCGGGACATCATGCTCTTCCATCCTTACGAGAGCTTCGAGCCCGTGATCCGGATGCTGCGCCTTGCGGCCGAGGACCCGTCGGTCCTGGCGATCAAGCAGACGCTCTATCGCACATCCTCGGGCTCCGAGGTGGTCCGGGCCCTCGAGCGCGCGGCCGAAAACGGGAAGCAGGTGACCGTGCTCCTGGAGCTTCAGGCCCGGTTCGACGAGGAACGGAACGTGAACTGGGCCCAACGCCTCGAGGACGCGGGGGCGCAGGTGCTCTACGGGCTCGCCGGGCTGAAGACCCACGCCAAGGCGATCTTGATCGTCCGCCGGGGTCCTGGAGGGATCGAGCGCTACGCGCACCTGGGCACGGGAAACTATAACGAGCGGACCGTCCTCGAATACTCCGACCTCAGCCTCCTGACCGCGGACGAGGATATATGCGCCGACCTGACGGCCTTCTTCAACGTGGTGACCGGCTACTCCGAGCCGCTCCCGTGGCGGCGGCTCGCGATGGCGCCGCTCGGACTTCGGCAGCGCTTCCTCGGCCTGATCCGCCGGGAGATGGAGAAGTCGAGCGCGGAGGAGCCCGGGCAGATTCGCGCCAAGATGAACGCCCTCGTCGACACCGCGTTGATCGACGCGCTCTACGAAGCTTCCGGGGCGGGCGTGCGGATCGACCTCAACGTCCGCGGCTCGTGCCTCCTCCGGCCGGGGGTGAAGGGGATGAGCGAACATATCCGCGTCGTGACGATCGTGGATCGATTTCTCGAGCACTCTCGGATCTTCGAGTTTCGAAACGGCGGTGACGTCGAGGTTTTCATGGGGAGCGCCGATTGGATGCCGCGGAACCTGGACCGGCGCGTCGAGCTGGTGGCGCCGATCGTGGATCCGGATCACCGCGAGCGGCTCAGCCGGATCCTCGATACGTTCTTCGCCGACAACGTGAAGGCCCGGGAGCTTCGGGCCGACGGCACGCTTGTGAAACGGGACGGCCGGAAGAAGCCGTTCCGCGCGCAGGAAGCGCTCTGGCACGAAGCGCGGGAGCGGGCCACGCGGCCACTGCATCCCGAGCGGGAAGCGGTCCGTCCGATCCGGAAAGCGCCGTAATGGAGGGGTAGGAACATGGCGTCTTGGGTGGAGCGGATGGTCGGGGCGGCGAAGCTGAACGTCGTGACCTACGAGGAGGTTGAGGCCGACTCGACCGCCACGGTTCAGGCGATGGGCGTGGTGCTTCTCTCGGCGTTCGCCGCGGGGATTGGGGAGATCGGGTACGGCGGCCGCGGGGTGATCGTCGGAGTGGCTGCCGCTCTGATCGGATGGGTGGCCTGGGCGTTCCTCACGTGGCTGATCGGCACGAAGTTCCTGCCGGAGCCGGAGACCAACGCCGACGTGGGGCAGCTCCTGCGTACGATCGGGTTCGCCTCCAGCCCCGGAATCCTCCGCGCGTTCGGATGGATCCCGCTCTTGGGGACCCTCATCGAGATCATCGCGTGGTTCTGGATGCTCGTCGCCATGGTGGTGGCGGTGCGGCAGGCGCTCGATTACAAGGGGACCGGCCGGGCGTTCCTCGTCTGCGCGCTCGGCTGGTGCGTGAACGTCATCATCTTCGTGTCGCTCGGCGCGCTCGTCGGGATCGCCGTCCTCAGCTTGAAGAATCTGAGCGGGGCCTAATACCGAAGCTCCGCCGCCAGGCGCGCGAGCAATACGTGTTCCGTGACCCCGGCCACGTGGTCGACGTTCTCCCGCCTGCGGTAGCCGAGGCCGG
>JBGPMG010000076.1:0-11274 GCA_041486815.1 Candidatus Eiseniibacteriota bacterium
CTGTGATTGCTGAAGATCCCGCATCGCAGAGTGTCGGGGTCAGTCGAAGGCTCCCGGCGCCTGTGCCCACGCCCGAAGAGAGCGTCGAGATTTCCGCGAAGTCCGGCCCTGCGACCTTGCTGAAGCTTAGCGTCTGACCGTCGGGGTCGACCGCCTTGAGGCCGAGTCTTCTGGACGTGCCCGACACGACATTGATGCTCCCCAAATCCGCCAGCGCAGGGGGGTGATTCGGGCCGGACGTTACCGTAATAGTGAAGGACTTTTGATCCGTAGCGATTCCGTCGGTGGCGTTGACCATTACGGCAGCGACGCCGACATCTCCGACATGCGGGGCTACGAAGGCTTTTCCAACGGCCGAGCCACCCCCAGCATCCATTGTGGCCACGGTCACGTACGGGGGCCCCGATACCTTCGAGAAGGTGACCGGCTGGCGGTCTGGGTCCGTGGCGGAGAGCGCTTGGGCGGTCGGTTCGCCGACCGGCACGACCATGTCCGAGGGCTGGACCAAGATCGGCGCGGCGTTGGGAGATCCACCGGTCCCGAATGGCAGGCCATCGACGTCGAACCAGTCGGTACCCAACTTCATCGTGTTCTCAAAATCAATTCCGAAACAAGGAGAGCCGAAGCTCGTCGGCCAGACGACCGTTCCACTAAAAGGACTGATGTCCCCCGTCGCGCTCGGGACGATTTGAATGGAGGGGTTGCCAGTCGCGATGGTCAATTGAAGCGTGCCAAGGTGGTATGTCCCAGAAGGCAGATAGGTGAGGCCGGCGTAGCCCTCCCTATACTCCGTCTCGTTGGACAATTGACCAGCATGGATCCCCATGCCGAGTTGATGGTTCGTGAATGTTCCCCACGAGATGGTCCCACCGGTTGCCCGAAGCACGAACAGATAGGAATTCATGTCGAGAGGATAGCCAGCGGTGGAGCACACCGCCGGCGATCCGTCTCGATTCGAATCAGTATCGAGCCAGATCTCGATGGTCGTAGGGCCGGAAGGGTTCACTTGGTCGGCGGCGGTGTGGACACCGTCCCCGTTCGAATCGAGGTACATGTACTGGGCGGTGGCGGGAACAGCGGGAACTAGGAGCAGGATTGCGACGAGTCCGAATACTCGCGGGAGCTTCATGGTCCGATTCCCCCTTCTACAGCGGCAAGTGTGGCGCGGAGCTGGGGGGACTATGGGGGCGCTCCGAATTAGCGCGGATCGGGGCAACGCGGCCCCCCACCGCGGCAAGCTACAACGTCCACAAGCCTAGTCCCGGGCCTAGCCGGGAACAACACCCTAATAGGAGGGGTGGATTCGCACCAGACACCGGCCCCAGGCCGCGGAAATCACCCGCGCGGGCGCGCGGCAAGCAGGAGGAGGGTCCGCTCGAAGCGGCGGTAGAGCGCCCAGCCTGCCCAGAGGACGATCGGGGAGGCGGCGATCGCGATCCCGAGCCAGATGATGGTGTCCAGCTCGATGCGGCCGCCGGGTGAGAGCGCAACTGCCGGCCACCACCAGCGGGCGACGAGATTCATCCCGGCGTCGAAGAACCAGCTCGGGTGCCAGGCGCTTAAGACTGCGACCAGGAATGCCGCAGTGATTGAGACGACGCTAAGCGGGTCAGTGACAAGCGCGATCCAGACGGCGGCGCGCCGGCGGTCTGCCCTCGCCCCCCGGGCCAGCGGCTCGGCGATGGCCACGCGGGTCATCACGTTCGCAACAAACTCAGCGCCGGCGGGGGCCGCCAGGGCCGCCGGAATCGCGCGCCCAGCCTCGGCGCGCAGCGCGGACTCGAGGCTCGCCGCCGCCTCGAATGCCTCGAAGCAGGCGCCGCAAACCGCCACGTGCCGCTTCACCCTCTCGCGCCCGTTCTCGGGCATGCCCCGATCGAGCCATCGCTCGACCGCCTTACAGTTCATTCCATCCCTCCATCCGCGCGCGCCGTATCCATTCCCGTCGGAGGGAGGCGCGGCCTCGAGCCAGGTGGGTCTTCACCGTCCCCTCGGGCATCTGCAGCGTCCGCGAGATCTCGGCGACCGGCCTCTCTTCGAAGTAGAAGAGCGAGATCACGCCCCGTTGCGCGTCGGGGAGCGTCTCCATCAATTCCGCCAACCGGCGCGACTCGCGGCTCAAGGCGGCTCCCGCGACGGCCGGCACGTCAACATGCTCTATGCTTTCCTCTCTGCCCCGCCGGGCTCTCAAGACCGCGGCGCGGTCGAACGCCCGGCGAGCCACGATTCGATGAAGCCAGGTGCCGAAAGCGGCGTCGCCTCGATAGTCGGGGAGCCCCAGCCAAGCCCTCACGAACGCGTCCTGCGCGACCTCCTCCGCGTCGGGCGCCGAGCGCAAGATCCGGAGCGCCAGGCCGTACGCCCGGTCGCGATGGCGCTCGACCAGAATTCGATAGGCCGCGGTGTCCCCCGCGCGGCATCGCGCGATGAGGGCGGGTTCATCCGTCTCCTGGCTGAGGGGTAGCTTCACCCCTATATTCGACGGGTCGGAGCCGGCCCTCGGTTTCATGAAACCGCCGGGGCAGCCACCCCCGTCTATCTCATCGCAGCCAGGAACGAACGCGGCCGCCGGGTATGCATTGCCGGCGGGCAACTTATCTCTAGGAAAGGGAGCCACAAGATGGACAAGTTCTTCGCCCTATTCGCCATGGCCGTCCCCATCGTCGCGATCGTTGGAGGCATCAGCGTGGCGATCGTCCGCATAATCACCCAGGCCCGGTTGGAGGAGCTCGCTCGGCGCGAGCGGATCGCGGCGATCGAGCACGGGGCGGACCCCACGAAGCTCCCTCCCCTTGGCCCGTTGACGCAGGAAGTCTATTCCACCTACCAGGACCACCGCCTTCGGCGCGCCCACGGGCTCCTCATCAGCGGCGTGATCCTCGTCGCCGTCGGGATGGGCCTGGCAATCTTCGTTGCCTCCGTGGAGCCGGACAAAAATCACTGGGTTATCGGACTCCTGCCCCTCTCGGTCGGCGCGGCGCTCCTCCTCTGCAGCCGCATCATCTGGCCGCAAGAAAAATGAGAGCAAAGGCCGGCGACCCCTACTGCACCTCTACCAGCCGGCGCCGCATGTCCGGGCTTAGCGACCCGACGAACACCTCTTCCACCGGGCCGGTCATGATGATCGAGAGGTCGTCGCCGACCTCGACGTCCAGCTGGCCTCCCTCCATCACCACGGTGACCTTCCCGCCCACAAGCCCACGGTCGTAGCACGCGGCCGCGACCGCGCACGCGCTGGTACCCGACGCGAGCGTGTGCCCGGCGCCCCGCTCCCACACGAGAGCACGGACGCGTTCGCGCGATTCGGGGGCGACGAGCTGGACGTTGATGCGGGCCGGGAAGCGGGCGTGGCGCTCCACCAGAGGTCCGATCGCGAGCAGCCGGTCGCGCGTCTGGGGCTGGCCGAACACCACGCAGTGCGGGTTTCCGACCGACACGACCGAGACGTCCAACCGGCTCCCCTGCACGTCGAGCGATTTCACGCTTCGGTCGATCACGGCTTGGCCCATCTCGAGACGCACGGCCGTCACGCGCCCGGCGTCCTTGTAGACCTCGGTCCGCACGGGGCCGGCCGCGGTCTCGATCGCGAACGACTCCTCGATCGTGTAGCCGTGCTCGCTCAGGAACTTGGCCGCGATGCGGAGCCCGTTCCCGCTCCGCTCCGCCTCGGAGCCGTCGGGATTCCAGATCTTCACGATGAAGCGGTCGTCCGTGGCCGAGACCTCGAGCACGCCGTCCGACCCGAGCCCTAGGTGGCGGTGGCAGAGCAGCCTCACCCGCTCCGGCGTCAGCGCGATTCCGAACCTCGCGGCGTCGACGACGATGTAGTCGTTGCCGAGCCCGTGCGACTTGACGAAATCAGCGTCGAGCACGGTCCTCCTCCATGCCCGCGGCGCGCAGCGCTTCCTGGACGGTCTCTCCTTCGGCCCAGGGACGGCACCGCTCGATCGCCTCGCGCACTCCGGCGCGGCTTCCGCCGACGTTCACGGCCCCAATCGCGTGGGATCGGAGCTGGCGCCACATCCGGCTCACGGTGAGGATCGCGATGACGCCGTACTCCCGCTCGACCGCGCCGAGAGCGGGGCGGGAGAGGGTCTTTCCGTAACCTTCGCGGATCATGGAAGCCGCGAGATCGGGCGAAAGGGAGCGCATGGTCTCCATCAACTTATCGTAGTTCCGGCCGTAGACCTTCCGGCAGAGCGCTTCGCCCGTCCGCTCCCAGGCGGAGGGATCGACCGGCGCCGCGGCGGACGGAATCGCGCCGGCGCGCTCGAGGATCGGCTTCGCCGCGAAGAAACCCTCGATGGCGCGTGGAAATCCGACGAAGAGGTAGCTCTGGAGGATGGTTTCGTACAGGGCGGCAGGGGAGAGGCCCGCCTCGATCGCGCGCGCCGATTCGCGCTCCACCGATGCGGCGTCGGCGCCGGCGAGGGCCGCGGAGACGTCCACGACGGCGGCCTGCCCTGCCGTGAGCGCTTGTACGGAGCCCCGCGCGTCGCGCATCCTCGCAGCCTATGAGCCTCGGCATCGCGTGTCAATCAATCGGGACCGGCCTGGTCGTCATATCGGCGGTCCTCTGGCTCGGGGCAGGGATCGTCCTCGCGCTCGGCAACCGGCGAATCCGGAGCCTCGCGGACGGAGACCCGCTCGGCGACGACGCGCTCCCCTCGCTCGCGATCATCGTGGCCGCGAAGGACGAGGCCGGTCGCATCGAAGGGGCGGTCCGCTCGCTCCTAGCGCAGGACTATCCCGGGCTTCAGGTCGTCTTCGTCGACGACCGATCGGTCGACGGGACCGGCGCGATCCTCGATCGCCTGGCGCGCGAGTCGACGCGGCTCCGCGTGGTCCACGTGGAGTCGCTTCCTCCGGGCTGGATCGGCAAGTGCCACGCGCTCGCCCTTGCGAGCGCGGAGGCCAAGGCCGACTGGCTCCTCTTCACCGACGGGGACATCGAGTTCGCGCCCGATGCCGTTCGCAGGGCCGTATCGCTCGCGCTCCGGGAGGGCGCGGACCACCTGGCCGTCGCCGTGGACATGATCCTGGATTCCTTGGGAGAGGCGGTCTTCGTCGGCTACTTCCTCGCGATGTTCTACCTGAGCCAGCAACCGTGGCGCGCGCGGGACCCGCGCTCCAGGTGCTCGATCGGGATCGGGGCGTTCAACCTCGTGCGTCGCGCGGCCTACGAGCGCTCCGGCGGTCATCAGCGGCTCCGCTACGAGCTGATCGACGATCTGGGTCTGGGCAAGATCTTGAAGCGGAGCGGCGCGTCGCAGATGTTCGCGCTGCACGGAGGAAAGGTTCGCGCGAGGTGGCACGTGGGAGTCCGGGGGTTGATCCGCGGCGTCGAGAAGAACGCCTTCGCGGCTCTCCGGTATCGGCTGAGCCTTGCCCTTCCCGCGGTCGCGTTCCAGATCGCGCTGTCGCTCTCGCCGGTCGTGGGACTCTTTCTCCCCGGCCTTGTCCCGAAGATCGCAGCGGTCTTGGCGTGGGCGGGCGTCCTCCTCGTCTACGCGGTTATCGCCCGGGGCGCGAGGATCCGCGCGTGGCAGGCCATCTTGATGCCGCTAGGAGGGCTCCTCTTCGGCTTCGCGATCCTCCGCTCGACCGCGATGGCGGTCGCGAGGCAGGGGCTCTTGTGGAGGGGAACGTTCTACTCGCTAAAGGAGCTGCGGAAGGATCTGCTTCCCTGAGAAAAAACGACCCCCGCGAGCGTCCTGCCCGCGGGGGTACTCGTCGCGTATCACGTGGGGGGTCAGGGCAATTTCGATACGCGACGCGAACTCGGCTGCTTATGTCAGGTCGTTATGTCAGTAGCGGTAGTGCCAAGAACAAGCACGCTGCGACGAGTCTGAGCTTTCGAAGCATTGGGTTCCTCCCCGCCTCTTCGTCCCGAGCTTCTTTTTCCAGAAGCGCCCCCGTCGACTCGCTGCGGTCCGCATAGCGTGTGCCACACCGTTTGGAGCTGAGCTGCTTGAACGGTAACCGATTGCAGCATCGCTTGTTGTGGATTAAATTGGCGGGGTGGCGGGTAGGAATTGGTCGGAACGCACGCACTTGCAAGTACATAACCGTACGCCGACGTACGAGCGAGGGGGCTAGGTCTCTTGTTCGGCGGCCTTTAGCGCGCCCATTCCCCTGAGGAAAAGCTCCGCCATCTCCCGCTCGATCTCCTCCACCGCGGCGGGGGTCGGAAATCGGATCGCGGTGCCGCGCGGCAACGGCACCGCCCATTCGACGAGCGGCGTGCCGAGCGTCCTGGTGAAGAGGCCGGACGGAGTCACCCATGGCGCCATCGGCCAGATCTCGGCGCCCTCCGAACGCGACTTTGCGGCCCGGATCGCCGCTTGGACTCCCGGACTATGAATGCTCTGCCTGTCCCAGAGGAATCCCTCCGCCATTTCTACCTTCGTCGAGCCGGCGAGTGCCTGGGCCTTCTTGGCCACGTCCGCCGGCTCCATCTGTTCCGCCGTCTCCACGATGATCCACGCCTGCGGTCGGTCGGCGTGGCGCACCTGGGGGCGCACCACTTGGCCCCTAGGCTCGAACAGCGCGCCGCGGAGCTTCGCCTCGCCGTCTCCTTTCACGGCGGACGGGTCCTCCAACGTCTCTTCCAGGAAGTCGAGGGCTTCCGCGCTCTGGGCGAGCTTTCGAAGGAGCTCGAAATCGAGTGGCCGGGGACCATACGCCTCTTCGCTCAACCGCGCGACGAGCTCGTCCCGGATCGCGTATGGATTCGCTCCCTCGCCCCAGACCCCGAGGATGACTCGCCCGCGGGCCCCAAGGAAGACGCGCCGCCGCCGCGTCGCCGATGGGGCGATTCGCGGCCAGAAGGCGACCGGCGCTTGAAGCGCTTCCCTGTGGGCGCGGAGGTGACCTTCGAGGGGCAGGGATCCTTGCGCCGCGGCAGGCGCCACGACGACCGCGGGTCGATCCGCGCCCGCGGCAACGAGCGACTTCAACGCGCCCAGCGCCGTGGAAAGGGCCAACCGCTCCGCGCCCTCCACGGCAGCCGGGGTCACCGGATGGGCTTCCGCGTGCCACGTGGCGAAGAGGGTCAGGCCCGGCGCCGCTCGGTCCCCACGTAGGAGTAGGAATGTCGGTGTAATTCCCTCTTTCTCAATAACTTCCAGGCCAAGCTCCGAGGCGGCCACGGTCAGCGCCTTCCGCGCCGCGACGGCGGTCATCTGCGGGACGGTCTCCCTCGCCATCGACATAAGCTCTTGGAATGAGGCAAGATGGGAAGCGGCGTCGAAGCGGAGCTGATCCAGGCCGACCGAATTCACGCGATTTCGCACCCGAAACAGGCCATATGGACGCCAGCATACCTCATCCATTCCATTGAAATGACTGGATTTGTCCTTGACACCCAATTTCACGCGGGAGGACTATCGCCCTGGAGGCGGCGCGCCGGGAAATCTGCGCCCCACCAAGGGAAATTGTGTGGAGGGGAGGGTCAGGGAGATGGAAGGCAAGTTTCCTGAGTGCCGAAAGTGCTCAGCGGGAGTTCTAATTCCACTTTCGGATTACGGCAGGGACGGCGCCCCGATTACCTACAAAGCCTGGGTCTGCACCAACCCCACCTGCGGATTCAACGTTCGCATCGACAACGGTGAAATAAGCCTGGGGCGCTCGGTAGGTCCGTCGAGCAAGTAGTCGAGTCGACGTCTCCATCGACACGCCCGATGAGGGACGGGACCGTCATGATCCGAGCCATCATCTTCGATCTCGACAACACGCTGACCGACTTCATGAAGATGAAGCGGGCCGCGATCGATGCCGCCGTGGACGGCATGCTCGACGCCGGGCTCACGCTCCCACGCGAGGAAGTCGCCTCCTGCATCTACAAGGTCTACGATCGCGAGGGGATCGAGTACCAACAGGTCTTCGACCTCTTCCTGAACGAAGCGCTGGGCCGCATCGACTACAAGATCCTCTCGAGCGCGATCGTCGCATACCGGCGCGCGCGCGATTCCTATCTGGTCCTCTATCCCCACGTCAACATCACGCTCCTCGAGCTTCTCAAGCGCGGGCTAAAGCTCGCCTTGGTCTCCGATGCGCCGCGGCTGCAGGCCTGGACGCGGCTCGCGCACCTCCAGCTCCACCACCTCTTCGACACGATCGTCGCCTTCGAGGACACCGGGGAGCGAAAGCCAAGCCCGAAGCCGTTCCAGCGCGCCATCGAGATGCTGGGGATCGACCCGAGCGAGGCGATCATGGTCGGGGACTGGCCCGAGCGCGACATGGTGGGCGCCGCCAAGGTGGGCATCAAGACCGCGTTCGCCCGGTACGGGGACACCTTCGGCACGGTCCATTCGGGCGCCGACTTCGAATTGAACGACGTCTTCGAGCTCGTGGCGATCGTCGACCGTCTGAACGGAAGGGACTAGGGCGCGCCCGGCGCATGGTCTCCGTGGGTGTCGACATCGTCGAAGTGCGGCGGGTCCAGGACGCGATCGAGCGGTGGGGCGCGCGGTTTCTCGACCGGGTGTACACGCGCGGCGAGATCGCCTATTGCCGCGGCCGTGCCCGGGAAGCCGAGTCGTTCGCCGTCCGTTTCGCCGCCAAGGAGGCGTTCGCGAAGGCGCTCAAGGTCGGGAAGGTCGCGATCTGGCGCGAGGTTGAAGTGGTCCGAAGTGAGGGACCGCGGCCCACGATTCTCCTTCATGGCAGCGCGCATTCGCTCCTCGGCTCCCGCAAGATTGACATTTCCCTCTCCCACGCCGCGACGCACGCCGTCGCGGTGGTCCTGATCGAAGACTGATCGTGCGGCACCCCCCCGCGACGACGCGCTTGGTGACCGCGGAGCAGATGGCCGCGCTCGACCGCGCGGCGATCCAGGGCCGGGGCATTCCATCGCTTCGTCTCATGGAGCGCGCGGGAAAGGAGGCCGCGCACGCGATCGCCGAGTGGTGGAAGACTTCGGGGCTCGCGCAGCGGCCCAAGCCCGGAGGTCCGGCGGAGCGAGGAAAGCGCCCCATCGGACCTCCGCCCCGCGCCGGATCACCGGCGGGGCCCGTGCTGGTGCTCTGCGGCCGAGGGAACAACGGCGGCGACGGCCTGGAAGCGGCGCGACAGCTCAAGGCGGCAGGGTTCGTCGTACGCGCGATCGTCGCGTCCGACGAGGAGTCGCTTTCCGCGGACTCGCTCGCCTGTCACGAAGCGTGCGTGAAGGGGCGCGTCCCGGTAACCCTCTTGCCTGATCCGCGAGCGTGGGGACCGGGGAGCGAGGCGGCCGACGCCATGGAGCGGGCCGCGTTCCTGGTCGATGCGCTGCTCGGGACCGGGGGCAAGGGAGCGCCGCGGGGCGCCGCAGCCGCCGCCATCGAGCTTGCGATGGCGAGCGGGAAGCCGATCGCCGCGATCGACATCCCGTCGGGCGTTGACGCCTCGACCGGTCATGTCGAGAACCCGGCGATCCGCGCCGATTTCACGGTCACGCTCGGTCTCGCGAAGGTGGGGCTCGCGATCGAGCCCGGGCGGGAGCATGCGGGCATCGTCCAGGTCGTGGACATCGGCATTCCGGCCGACCTTGTCGAAGCCACGCGCCCGAGCGTGCTCGTTGCCGGAGCGGCGTGGGCGCGCTCCCTTCTTCCGAGTCGCCCCCCGGACGCGCACAAAGGCTCCGTCGGCCGCGTGCTGATCGTCGGCGGGAGCGCGGGAATGATGGGCGCCGTGGCCCTCGCATCGGTCTCGGCATTGCGGGTCGGGGCCGGCTACTCGGTGGCGGCCGTGCCGCGGAGCTGCGTCGACATCCTCGAATCGCGGGCCACCGAGGTCGTGAAGTGCGGATTCGCCGAGACCGAGAGCAGGTCGCTCGCCCGCTCCGCGCTCGAAGGGATCCTCCTCGAGGCGATGCGGGCCGACGTCGTCGCGATCGGCCCCGGCCTTTCGCGCGACCCCGGCACGGAGGAATTGGTTCGGGATCTCCTCGAGCGGGTCGAAGCGCCCGTCGTGCTCGACGCGGACGGATTGAACGCGTTCGAGGGCCGGTCGCTCAAGCGAACGCACGGGCCGTTGATCGTGACGCCGCACTTCGGCGAGGCGGCGCGCCTCGTCGGAAAGCAGATTGGAGAGGTCGCGCGCGATCCGATCGGGTGGGCGCGGGAGCTCGCCGAGGCGAGCGGAGCGATCGTCTGCCTGAAGAGCGTCCCGATGGTCACCGCGGCGAAGGGGGAGCCCGTGATCTTGAATTCCACCGGCAATCCCGGCATGGCAACCGCGGGCGCGGGGGACGTACTGACCGGGACGATCGCCGGGCTCCTGGCGCAGGGGATGGATCCCGTGGAGGCCGCCGCGGCCGGCTGCTTCGTCCACGGGCTCGCGGGGGATATCGCGGCGCGACGGCTAGGCAAGCGCGGGATGATCGCGGGCGACATCCGGGACGCGCTCCCCGCCGCGCTTGTCGCTCTGGAAAGTGGGGCCTTGGATGAATCCTAGCGGCCGCAAGCCGACGGACCCCGAGGGGGAGCGCCCCAAGCGGAACATCGGATCGGGAACGGGCCGTGCCGCCGCGAGCGCGAGGCTCCAGGCGGTTCGGATCGCGCTCTCGCACGAATTGATCCGAGCGGGGCGGGTCCTGAGCCGGAGAGGGATGATCGTCGCGACCGAGGGGAATCTGAGCGCGCGCCTCACGCCCGAGCGGGTGGTGATCACGCGGCGCGGCCGGCGGAAAGGGGAGCTCACCACTCGCGATTTCGTGGAGCTGGAGGTTCGCGATACGGGAAGTTCGCCGGCGCGGCAGGCCGCCTCGACCGAGCACCGGATGCATATCGCGGCCTACGCGGCGCGGAGCGACGTCGAAGCGCTCCTTCACGCCCACCCGGTCGCCCTCACGGCGTACGCGGTGCGGGGCGCGGCGCCCGACTTCTCGCGGTTTGATGAGGCTCGGGTCCTCCTGGGCCACGTCGGCTTCGTTCCGCACTACCCCTCGGGGAGCGAGGCGTTGGCCGAGGCGGTCGCGAGGGCGCTCGAAACGCGGGAGCGCCCGAACGTCCTCATCTTGGAGCACCACGGCGCGCTCGCCGTCGGCACCGGCGTCGATGAGGCGCTGGCGAGATTCGAGATCGCGGAGCACCTCGCTGCGACGCTCCTCGCCGCCGAGGGCCGCCGGTAGATCGAGGGCGGCGGGGCGCGGCGCCGGCGGGGCGCGGCGCCGGCCGCGCGCCGCTCTACTCCCCGAGGATCTTGATCAGGACGCGCTTCGAGCGCCGCCCGTCGAACTCTCCGTAGAAGATCTGCTCCCAAGGGCCGAAGTCGAGCTTCCCCTTCGTGATC
>JBGPMG010000077.1:0-11048 GCA_041486815.1 Candidatus Eiseniibacteriota bacterium
CCCGTAAATGGCGCGCTCTTCGGTTCACGCGATCCCTGGGCTGGTGTACTGTAATTACTCGGTGCCAGAGATTCGGGGGCGCGTAGGGGATCGCCGGAATTCGTCGCAACGCTGGATGACTCAATCGTCAGGTAGAAGGAGGATGTCATGAGCCCAACGTCGCTTCAGGTTCGCAGTCTTGTCCCAACCCTCACCGTGAACGACCTCAAGAAGAGCCTTCAGTTCTACAAGGATGGTTTGGGCTTCGCGGTCCGCGAAGAGATGAAGCATGAGGGTCAGCTCATGGGTGTGATGCTGGAAGCTGGGGGAGTCGTGTTGGGGCTCTCACAGGACGACTTTGCGAAGGGCCGCGATCGAGCCAAGGGCGTGGGCATGCGGCTCTACCTCGAGACCGATCAGGATATCGAGTCGCTCGCGAGCAAGGCGAAGGCCGGTGGGATCACCAAGATGGATGGACCGGGACCTCTACCCTGGGGGCCAATCGGGTTCACGGTGTCGGACCCGGATGGATTCAAGATGACCATCTCGAATCCCGGCTGAGAGAGGCGAGTAGAGTCCGCCGCTTGATGACTCTCTCCCGTCGCGCCGGCCGCGCGCTGCTCGCAGCCGCGTTCTTCGGCTTCCTTCTGGCAGTGCCTGAACCGTCGCTCGCCCTGGGCGAGGCCGACTCGATCCTCAAGCCGCTCCTTCCACGGCTCGCTCGGGCGGACCGGGCGATCACGGTCTTCCGGAACGTCAACGTCATTCCCATGGATTCGGCGCGCGTTCTCTCGCACCAGACCGTCGTCGTGAGCGGGTCGCGCATCGTCGCGTTTGGCCCCGCGAGCAAGACCGTGATTCCTTCCGAAGCGAAGGTGATCGACGGCACCGGCCGCTATCTGATCCCGGGCCTCCTCGACATGCACTTCCACCTGCCCGAGCCGGGGATCGACTGGACGGACGTGGACGCCTACCTCGCCTTCTTCGTCGCGAACGGCGTGACCACGGTGCGGAGCACGATCGGCGCCCCGGATCATCCGATCGTCCGGCAGCGCGTTCAGCGTGACGAGATTCTGAGCCCGTCCCTGTACCTCGCCTCTCCGCCGATCCGCGCGAAGGACACCCCATCTCCGGAGGATGCGCGCACGAAGATCCTCCACTACCGAGCCGACGGCTTCGATTGCATCAAGTTGTTCGAGATCCCCGATACGACCCTTTTCAACGCCGTCGCCGCCGCGTGCCGGGAAACGTGGCTCCCATGCTTCGGCCACGTCGACCGAGCCGTGGGCCTCTCTCGGGCTCTCCGGTCGATGCGCTCCATTGAGCACCTGGGACCCTACCTGACGCCGGACGGCGCCGTCGCGCCGACACTCGCCGAAGACGTCGCCGCAACCCGCGCCGCCGGAGTCTGGAACTGTCCGACGCAGCTCTTCTACGACGTCGGCGGGAGCCGCGATCTTGAGAGGCTCCAGCGCCTCGAGGGCGTCTCCATGATGCCCGAAACCGTCCGGGACCAGTGGGTCGCGAGGAAGCGTGAAGAGATCCGGGACCCCGATGCGGATCGAGGCCGGGACTCGCTCGAGGTCGAGGCGCACCGGAGCGTGATCCGCGCCCTCTACCAGGGCGGGGCGGGCCTCATCCTCGGCGCGGACACTCCGGGCCTGTTCCGCGTGCCGGGTACGCGTTGATCGAGGAGATGCGAGCGATGCGAGTGGCGGGGCTTCCGCCCGCGGCCATTCTGGCGGCGGCCACGCGGAACGCGGCGGCGTGCATCGGCCGGGTGAACGAGATTTGCACCATTGAGATCGGAAAGCGGGCCGACCTGGTGCTGCTGGACGGAAACCCTCTTGAAGACATCGAGAACGTCGGCCGTCGCTCGGGCGTGATGCTTCGAGGGGCGTGGTACACGAGCCGGGAGCTCGAGAAGACGGCTCGAGACCTCGCGGCGCTGCTTCAGCCGTTGCCGTGATAGGATGACCGGCATGGACGCCTATCCGGAGAAACCGAAGGGCGGCGGCGCCGGCACCTTTCTGCTTGCCGTGGCCGTCGCGCTGGCAGGCTGGTTCGTCGCCAACGGCCTGACCAGCATCCGCACTGCCGACCGCTTTGTGACGGTGAAAGGGGTCTCCGAGAGGCAGGTGAAGGCCGACCTGGCACTCTGGCCGATCCAGCTCGCGGTGACCGATGACAATGTCTCGATCGCTCAGAACCGCGTCAATCAGAACGTCTCGAAGGTGGTCGCGTTTCTCAAAGCGAACGGCATCGACTCAACCGAAATTGAGCTTCAGGGCCTCCGCGTCACGGACGTTCTGGCCAACGCGTATAACCCCCAGAATCGAGCCGGGAACCGATTCATCATCCAGCAGACGGTGATGGTGCGGTCCGACGACCCGGATCGGGTGCGCGCGGCGAGCCAGAAAGTCGGAGAGCTGGTGAACACCGGCGTCGTCCTCTCCTCGGGTCCGGAGCGGGGTCCGGGAGGCCCGTCGTACGTCTTCCGGCGCCTCAACGATCTCAAGCCGAGCATGATCGCGGAAGCGACGGCCGAGGCGCGCAAGGCGGCCGAGCAGTTTGCCAAGGATTCGAAGAGCCGGCTGGGCGGGATCCACACCGCGAACCAAGGGGTTTTCGTGATCCTGCCTCGCGACGCAACCGCCGCGGACCAGGGCCCAGGGGCGAACGAACAGTCCCAAATGTTGAAGACGGTCCGGGTCGTGACCACCGTGGAGTATCTGCTCCGCGACTGAGCTGAGGAGCCCCGCCCGCGTGACTTCGGTGATCCTCGACCGCATGCAGTCCGCCCTCGCGAATCGGTACGAATTCAAACGCGAGCTCGCCCGGGGCGGCATGGGCCAGGTATTCGAGGCTCGGGACCTGAAGCACGGCAGGCCCGTCGCCATCAAGGTGCTCGATCCCGAGCTGGCCGCGTCGATCGGATCGACCCGGTTTCGGGCGGAGATCGAGACCGCGGCGCGCCTCTCGCATCCGCACATCGTTCCGCTATTCGATTCGGGTGAAGCGGACGGCCTCTTTTACTTCGTCATGCCGCTCATCGGCGGCGAGTCGCTCCGCCATCGGCTGACCCGCGAGCGCCAGCTTCCCGTGGAAGACGCGCTCCGCATCGCGCGGGAGGCCGCCGATGCGCTTCAGTATGCGCACGAACAGGGGCTGGTCCATCGCGACGTGAAGCCGGAAAACATCCTCCTCGCTGGAGGGCACGCCCTCGTCCTGGACTTCGGCATCGCCCGAACGCGGGACTCGGGCGAGGGAGGCGCGACCCGGACGGTCACGCCGATCGGGACCCCCGAGTACATGAGCCCGGAGCAGATCGCCGGGGCGGATCTCGATGGAAGGAGCGATCAGTACGCCCTAGCGTGCGTCGTCTACGAGATGCTGGCGGGTCAGCCTCCGTTTACGGGCCCGAGCGCCAACATCGTCCTGTCCCAGCACACCACGACCCCGCCGAGGCCGGTCAATAACCTCCGCCCCGCGGCGCCAGGGCCGGTGGGCGCCGCTCTGTCGCGGGCGCTGGCGAAGGCACCCGCCGATCGGTACCGGACGCTCAACGAATTCGCCGCCGCGATATCGGCGGCACTTACTCCTTCGACGTCGGGTCGCGGGCCTGGCCGGGACCGCGTCATGCTTGCGGTGCTCCCATTGGAGAATTTGAGCGCCGATCCAGAGCAGGAATATTTCGTGGACGGGATGACCGATGAGCTGATTTCCCACCTGAGCCGGGTCCAGCCCAAGCGGCTCGGCGTGATCGCCCGCACCTCCGCCCTGCGCTACAAGAAGACGGGGAAGAGCATCGAGGAGATCGGCCGTGAGCTTGGGGTCGAGTTCGTCTTGGAGGGGAGCGTTCGCCGGGCTGGGGATCGGATTCGCATCACGACCCAACTGATTCAGGTGTCGGATCAGAGCAACCTGTGGGCCCAAACCCACGATCGCCGCCTGGCCGACATTTTCGAGCTTCAAGATGAGGTCGCAACCACAGTGGCGAAGGCGCTCGAGTTGGAGCTGGTCACCTCGAGAGGAGCCCCTGAATCGAGTCCGGACGTCACCAAGAGCGCCGCCTACGATGCCTATCTCAAGGGGCGCTTCCACTGGAACAAGAGAACGCCCGAAGCAATCCGGCAGGGGATCGAGTGGTTCGAGCGGGCGATCCAGGCGGACCCTCAATTCGCGCGTGCCTATTCCGGCCTCTCGGACGTTTACAACATCACGATCACCTACATGCTTCTACCGGCCGAAGAGGCCATCGTCAAGTCGGAGCGCGCAGCCCGGCGCGCCCTGGAACTAGATCCCAAGCTCGCCGACGGCCATACGTCGCTGGCCAGCGTCCTGACGCACAAGGGGGAGCCGGAGGAGGCGAGGCTGAGCTTCCGTCGGGCCCTCGAGCTGGACCCGAATTACGTTCCGGCGCTCTACTGGGGGGCGATGAATTTGTTCATGTTGGGAGACGTCGAGGGAGCGCTGAACATGGTCGCCCGCGCCGACAAGCTCGATCCTCTCTCCGTCACGGTGAAAATCGTCAACGGGAACATCTACTTCTACGCGCGGCGGTACGACGAGGCGCTGCCCTACTTCCGCCACGTCGTGGAGCTTGATCCCAACCTCTACTGGCCTCACCAACGATTGGCGATCTGCATGGCGGCGCAGGGCCGGCTCGAGGAGGCCTTGGCCGAACTGGATCGCCACCCACCCGCTCTCGCGCGGAGCCTCGACGTGATTTCGGGACGCGCGTACATCCTGGGCAAGCTCGGGCGCACGGACGAGGCGCGCGCCGCACTGCAAGAGCTCGAGGCGCGATCGAAGTCGGAGCATGTATCCTGGGAGCGATTCGCGTACGCGTACCTTGGGCTCGATGACCGGGTGTCGCTGCTGAAGCTTCTCGAAGGGATTCGAACCTACGGCGTGCTCGGGAGGTTGTCGCTGCGGCACGAGTCCGCGTTTGACAGCGTCCGAGACGATCCTCGCTTCGAGAAGGTTCTACGCATCTGACGCGATAGCGGCTCCTGCCTCCGGGCTTCAGTGCCGTGTTCCCGCCGTGGTACCCTCGACGCCAATGGAACAGAAACCTCTCGAAAGTCGACGCGAAGCTCTGGCGCCCGGCTCCACGGTCCTCGTGACCGGTGCGACCGGCTTCCTTGGAAGCCGTGTTGCTCTTCGCCTCGCGGCTCTTGGAGCTCGCGTGCGCGCGATCGTGCGCCGAACGGGGACGTCACCCGACTTGCGTGCCTCCGGAATCGATGAAATCGAGGGAGACTTCGTGGACCCCGAGGTGGCTCGCCGGGCTGCCGCCGGGGCGGATCTGGTGGTGCACTGCGCCGCCACGTCGGGCCCAGATCTGGATCCTGTCCGTCGCGTGAACGCCGAGGGCACTCGTGCTGTCGCCGAGGCGGCCATCGCCGCGGGATGCCGCCGTTACGTTCAGATCTCCACCGGCTCGGTCTATAGCATGGACGGACTCGCGCTCGTCGACGAGGAAGCGCCGCTCAAGGAGCAAGGCGATCCCTACGGCGTTACCAAGGCCGAGGCGGATCGGATTGTCCTCGATGCCGCCGCCCGCGGGCTACCGGCCGTGATCCTCCGGCCCGGAGCGATCTTGGGCGTTCATCCGACCTCCACCTGGGCGGTGAAGATGCCGGCGCGCGTCCGCGACCGGCAGATCAAGCTGTCCATCGACGGGATGAACGTCGTGCCCTACGTCCACGTTGAGGACTTGGTGGACGCGATCCTCCTCGCGCTCACCCAGGATCGGTCGATCGGTCGCGTGTACAACGTCGCCGACGGCCAGATGACGGTGAAGGGCTACACCGATGAAATCCGCGGGTGGTTCGGCACGCCTCCCCTCGATATCGTGCCCAAGGAGGAAGTGGCGCCGGGCGCCTACTGGACGGGAACGTACGATGCCCGGCGCATCCGCAAGGAGCTCAACTACGCTCCACGCCGCACTTACGCGGAGGGGATGGCCGAGGCCGGCCGCTACTGGAGGCAGGAGCTTGAAGCGACCCGATCCGTCTGAATACGCCCCCTACTACGGTCGATACATCGAGCAGGTCCCCGAGCGACCGATCGTAGACGTATTGCGCACTCAGGTCCGCGGTACCCTCGATCTCCTGCGATCCCTGCCGGAAGCGAAGGGCGACCACCGATACGCTCCGGGGAAGTGGACCATCAAGCAGGTCGTTGGACACGTCGTGGACGCGGAGCGCGTATTCGGCTACCGGGCGCTTCGGTTCGGTCGCGGCGACCCGACCCCGTTACCCGGCTTCGAGCAGGACGACTACGCGCGAGACGGGGGATTCGACGCGCGAACGCTTCGGCACCTGACCGATGAGCTCGAAGCCGTCCGCCGCGCCACGGTGCATCTGTACGAGGGGTTCAGCGAGGAGGACTCATTGCGGAAGGGGATCGCGTCCTCAAATCCAGTCAGCGTGCGCGCGCTCGCCTACATCATCGCCGGCCATGAGATCCATCACGTGAAAATTCTGAAGGAGAAATATTTGGCCTGACCCGGGGCCGCCCGGCCCGGTTAGTCGTGACCCGTGAAGAGCGTCACCGCAACCCCCGACAAGACCAACGCCCCGCCCACGTAGGCGATCGGAGCCGGAGCCTCGCTCCGCACGATCGCGCCGACGATGACCGCGATCACCGGGATGATGAGCGCGGCGACGGCCACCCGCGTCACCGGCCACCGTGCGATAAGCCACGCATAGAGCACGTAAGCGCCCAGGTTCCCCGCGATCGCCAGGTAGAGAATCGGTCCCCAGCCGGAAATCGTGCTCGGGAGCGCGTGCGTTTCGCCGGATAGAGTGCTCCCCAGGAAGCAGACGACCGCGCCAATGGCTGCTCCAAGGGCGTTGACGACGAACGCCGATTGAGGGGGCACCTCTTTCAAGATGACGCCCGCGAGGGAGGCGCACGTCGCGCCGCTGAAGACGCCGAGAAGGGCAAGCACGGGGGCTCCCACCTTCAATTCGCCGGAGAAGATCAACGCGACCCCAGCGAGTCCGACGAGGGCAGCGAGGGTGCGCATGCGATCGAGCGGGTGGAGCCCGAGCATCCACGCGAAGATCCCGGTGGTTAGCGGGACGGTCGCATAGAGCGTGGCGGCGATCCCGCTCGGAACGGTCTGCTCCCCCCAATAGAGGAGGACGAAGTTGACGCCCAGGTTGAGAAAGCCGAAGAGGGCGACCCCACGCAGTGCCGCTCCCCGCGGCCAGGGCGCCCGCGTCAGTCCGGCGAGGATCGCGTTCATCGTAGCGGCCAGGATCAGACGGAGTGTCGCACCCCAGAGGGGTTGGACCGCCTCGTTGCCGATCCGGATCGCGAGGAACGTCGTGCCCCAAATGAGGGACATCCCGGCGAAGGCCAGGTAGTGGGTGGGACTGCGAACCTCGGCGTGCGAAGGGGCGTCCATGGTTAGGCCGAATCGTGACACATTCGCGCGCAAATGCGAAGGGGCGCCCGGTCGCGGGGCGCCCCTGATCGTTCCGATCCTGCCGCCTGATCGGCGGCGTTCATTTGACTAGGGCCTAAAAGAAATCTGCGATCCCTTTGCGTCGTAGAGGTTGAGGAGCGCCCCCTTGTCGTCCGAGATCAGGAGCTGTGCGCGCGGATTTTCGGCCGCGTCGAGAAGGTCGAGGGCGGGTCCTTCCTTGTCCACGCCGAGATTTACGCGAAGCTTTCCGTTCTTGTCGAGGAGCGTGAGGGCCGGGCCCTCATCTCCGACGCTCATCATCATCCGCGCCTTCCCTTGCGCGTCGCGAAGGATGAATAGCTCCGCCTCGACCGTCTTGGTCGGAGGCGCGGCAAGGCCGAGGAACAAGGCACCGGCCGCGCCGAGCAGCGCGATCGAGCCCGCGATCTTAATTCCTCGGTTCTCGCGCTCCAACTTCTCGAGTCGGTTCAACAACGTTTCTTGGGTCTGGTTCTCCGCCGTCATGCACCCCCCTTAGCCGTGAATGTGAATGTACCGCCCGACCGGAACGACATTCATATATCGACCGGGAGGCGCGAAGGTTTAGCGCTGATCGGCGACGGAACTAGATTTGATCTCTCGAGAGCTCCCTCATTCGTGCGATTTGCCAGAGCGTGAATGTTCCGTCGACGGCTGTGGCGTCCATCACCGTCGCCGCGCAGAAATGTTCATGATTCGAAATGGGAGTTTGTCCGCAGCAAAGAGCACGATCATGCACGCGGTGAAAAGGGCTGCGAGCGCGCAATTCGCGAGGAGCGCGAGGGGCATCTGAACTTGCTTGGAATGGGACCGTCCAGGGTGGCCAGAATCTGTACAACTCATTTACATTATGCAACTTACATCCTAAAGTAGGGTCCGGAATA
This sequence comes from Candidatus Eiseniibacteriota bacterium, assembly GCA_041486815.1. Classification (GTDB taxonomy): domain Bacteria; phylum Eisenbacteria; class RBG-16-71-46; order SZUA-252; family SZUA-252; genus WS-9. The sequence continues at coordinate 8,326 of JBGPMG010000077.1, forward strand.
TGCCGATGAATACCACGGGCAAAACAGACCCGTGGGAGGTGGAATGGCCAAGTCGGCTCGGCGCTACTTTCAGATCGTCTTGTTTCGAGTCGGGCTTGCGGCCTTCGCGCTGCTCACGGCGGCATGGGCCGGGCATCAGCTTCGGGAAGATGGTCCGGTATGGCTCATCGCCTCCATCTTCGCGGCGAGCGCGTCGATCTGTCTCATTTGGCCGCTCGTCGTGCCCGCCGAGAACCGCACGATGTCCGTCTACTCGGTCGGCCCCGCGTTCTTCCTCGCCGGCATGTTCCTGCTTCCGCCAGGGCTCCTGGTGCTCGCGATCGCGTTCGCGATCGCGCTGTCCGGAATTGTCCACGGCACCCGCGCCTACCGGACGGTGTTCCAGCTTTCGGCGTCGATCCTGGCGTTCGGCGGCTTCGCGCTCTTCTTTCATCTTGGCCCGCAGCCGGCCGACTTCATGTTTCATCCCGCCCCGCGCGCCGGACTGGAGCTCCTGATCGCCGCCTCCGCGCTCATCGCGCTCCTCATCATCCGCAGCATCGCGCTTCGGATCGAACACGGCGAGCAGGCGCCTCACTGGGGCGCGTTCCAACCGACCGCCATCATCGAGGCGGTCCTCTGCCTGGCGTTCTCCTTGACGATCACGGTACTCGCCCGCATCCACCTCGCGCTTCTCGCGATCGTCTACGTGGAGATCGGAGCGGTCTGGTGGTTCCTCCACCGGTACCATGGCTACGTGAGCCGCGCGATGGGCGGGAAGTCGGTCCCCGCCGTCAGCCCGGTCTGGGGACGGTTCGACCGAACGCCGCGGGCTCCCGGCGAGGGAAAACGGGAAGAGTGGGGGAGCGCCCGGGCGCGGAAGGTTCGCTAGCGGCGCGGTAGGGCGGCGCGGGCGGCGACTGTCTCGGACGGGCGCGCACCGCCGTAGCGGCCGGCGACGTACTCCTCCACCAGCGCGAGAAACTCTTCGGCGATCCGCGGCCCCTGAAGCGTGGTCCGGAGGGATCCATCGACGTAGACCGGGGCTTTCGGATCCTCCGCGGTCCCGGGCAGTGAGATCCCGATGTCCGCGTGCCTCGACTCGCCCGGTCCGTTCACCACACACCCCATCACCGCGACGCGCAGCCCCTCCACACCAGGATAGCGCGACCGCCACTCCGGCATCCGCTCCCGGAGCCTCAGGTTCACGCGCTCGGCAAGCTCCTGGAAAAAGCTGCTCGTGGTCCGCCCACAGCCGGGGCACGACGTGACCTGCGGCTGAAAGTGGCGGAGGTCGAGCGACTGGAGAATCTGCTGACAGACCCAGACCTCTTCGCGGCGGTCGCCTCCTGGCTGCGGCGTCAGGCTCACCCGGATCGTGTCGCCGATCCCGTCGAGGAGGAGCGTGGAGAGCCCGGCCGTCGAGGCCACGATCCCCTTCGTTCCCATGCCGGCCTCGGTGAGTCCGAGATGAAGAGCGAATTCGGTTTCGGCAGCGAGGCGGCGGTAGATCGCGATCAGGTCGCGCACACCGGAGACCTTGGCCGATAGAACGATCGCGTCGTGCGGCTGCCCGAACTCTTCGGCGAGCGCCGCGGAGCGGACGGCGCTCTGGAACATGGCCTCGAGCGTGACGTCGCGATCGGCCTTCGGCTCGGGGCGGCGCGCGTTCTCGTCCATGAGCGCCGTGAGCAGCTCCCGATCGAGCGAGCCCCAATTGACGCCGATCCGCACCGGCTTGCCGTTCGCGGCCGCGACCTCGATGATGCGCCGGAAGTGCTCGTCGTGTTTCTTCCCGGCGCCGACGTTCCCAGGGTTGATGCGGTACTTGTCGAGCGCGCGCGCGCAATCGGGATGGTCGGTGAGCAGGAGATGCCCGCTGAAGTGGAAGTCGCCGATGATCGGCGCGGTGACCCCTTGATCGCGCACACGCCGCACGATCTCGGGCACCGCCTTCGCCGCCTCCGGCGTATTGACGGTGATCCGCACCAGCTCGGATCCCGCTTCGGCGAGCGCCGCGACCTGCTCGGCCGTTCCTCTCGCATCCGCTGTGTCCGTGTTGGTCATCGATTGGACGACGACTGGGCGACCGCCCCCAAGGGCCACCGTGCCAATCGTGACGGGAACCGAGCGACGGCGCGGCCGACCCTCGGAATCCGAGGAGGATTCTGGCTTCATGGAGATGACGGCCATCTCGCGAGTCTAACCCGCCCTCGAGGGGCGGTCAAACGAGCGCCCGGATGGTATGCTCGCCTCGTGGCGACGAATCCGACGATGGCTCCCCCGCGGCCCGAGCATCCGACCGGGGCCGCAACCGCACCGCTTCCCACCGGGCCTTCCGCGCCCAGCGTGAGGAGCATGTTCGCGTCGATCGCGGGATCGTACGATCGGGCGAACCAGATTCTCTCCTTCGGCCTCCATCACGGATGGCGCGCCGCCGCCGTGCGCTCAAGCGGGGCGCGGGCCGGGGATCGCGTTCTTGACTGCGCGACCGGGACGGGAGATCTCGCGCTTGCTTTCCGCTGTGCCGTCGGCCCGACGGGGGAGGTGGTGGGCACGGATTTCTGCGAGGAGATGCTCGCGCTCGCGTCGGCAAAGTCCGGCCGGGCCGGGCTCCCGGTCCGCTTCGAGCCGGCGGACGTGCTCTCGCTTCCGTACGGTGACGGCTCGTTCGACGTCGCGTCGATCGCCTTCGGCATCCGGAACGTCGAAGATCCGGCGCGGGGACTCAGCGAGATGGCTCG
>JBGPMG010000078.1:0-10961 GCA_041486815.1 Candidatus Eiseniibacteriota bacterium
CCCCTCGAGCGCGGCGAGAAGCTGGACGCCGGACGGAGCAAGACCAACAACCTCCTTGGAAGGATCCGCCCCCTTCGCGCGCGCAAGCAGTTGCTCGATCGCGTCGTCCTGGTCGAACGGCTCCGGTCCCCACACCAGCCTCGGCACCGGGCCTCGTTCCCACAAGGCCGCTTCCACGCGGCCGCGTTCCCCTGGGATGAGCGTCGCGATCATGCCACGGCCGGACCGGTGGGCGTGAGCGGCCGCCTCGTGGGCCGAGACCAGAACCAGCGGAAGCGATCGACCGAGCGCCATTCCCTTCGCCCACGCGAGGCCGATCCGAAGTCCCGTGAACGAACCCGGACCCTGGGAGACGCCGACCGCGTCTAGGTGCTCGAAAGAAATTCCGCGCGCCTTCATCAGCCGGTCCACCGCGATGGAGAGCACCCCCGAGTGCCCGCCGGGAGGGAGCGTCTCCGAGGAGAGCGCTTCGCCGTCGCCCGCGAGCGCCACGGAGCCCTCGGCGCCTGCTGTGTCAACGCCCAGGATGTAGCGCATCGTGCCACCGATCCCGATCGAGCGCTCCCTCGCGCGCGAGCGTTTCCCAACGCTCCCCGCGGGGCCGGATCCTGAGCTCGCGTCCCACCCCTTCGACATATCGCAGCTCGAGATCGAGGCGATCGGACGGGAGCTCGTCCGGGGCGCGATCGGCCCACTCGACGAGGACCACCGCGTCCCGCTCGGCGAGGTCCTCGAGGCCGAGCCCGGCGAATTCCTGGCTCGAGCGGAGCCGAAAGAGATCCGCGTGCACCACCGTGGGCGCCTCGCCGTAGACCTCGACCAGCACGTACGTCGGGCTTCGCACCCGGGCGCCGGGATGGATCGAGTCGAGCACGCCGGAGACGAGCGTCGTCTTCCCGGAGCCGAGCTCGCCGGTCAGGGCGATCCAATCCCCGGGCGCGACGATCGACCCTAAGTGCCGGCCGAACGACCTCGTTTCCCCTTCGGTCCGGAGCAGCGAGTTGAGCTGGACCCTCATGGGATCTACCCCCGAGGGCGGAGCGTGGCAACGGGCAGGATCATCTCCTCGAGCGAGATGCCGCCGTGCTGGAAGCTCCCACGGTACTTGCTCTCGTACTCGTGGAATTTGGTGGGATAGATGAAATAGAAGTCCTCCTTCGCGATGATGTACTGCTTGTTGAGCGCGTCCGCGGGGAGGCGGAACCGAGCCGGATCACGCAGATGGATCGCCTGCTTCGGGTCGCAACCCAGGTTCGATCCTAACTTGAATCGAAGGTTGGTGGAAGTCTCCCGGTTCCCGTAGACGAGCGCGGAGCGGCGGCTCAATACAGCGCCGTGGTCGGTGGTCACGACGACGACGCAATTCTGCTTCGCGATCCATTTGAGCGCGTCGAAGAGCGCGGAGTGGAGAAACCACGAGCGCATCACCGACCGGAACGCCGATTCGTCGGGCGCCAATTCTTTGAGTAGATCCGACTCCGATCGCCCGTGCGTCAGCATGTCGAGAAAATTGAAGACGAGGGCGACCAGGGGAATGTTTTGGAAGGTCACGATGTTCCGTCGTACGTGGGACGCCTCCTCCGCGTTGTAGATCTTCACGTACTTGAGGCCCGAAGGGAGCTTCACCCCGAGCCGGGCGAGCTGAAGGTCCAGGAACTGCCTTTCGTAGCGGTTCTTGCTCCGCTCGTCCGACGATCCTTCCTGCCAGAAGTTGGAATGCTGGCGTTGGATCTCGTCCGGCAGGAGACCGGAGAAGATGGCGTTCCGCGAGTAGGGCGTCGCGCTCGGCAGGATCGACATCTGGTGCTCGAGCTGGATGTCGAAGTAGGGGCGAAGGAGCGGCTCCACCGTGAGCCACTGATCGAGGCGCATGCAATCGATGATGAGGAGGAAGACGCGGCCCCCCTCGCGGAGATGCGGCGCCACCCATCGCTCCACGACCTGGGAGGACATCGGCGGGCCTTCCCCACCGCCCACCCACGACTCGTAGTGCGCCTCCACGTAGGAGGAGAACTCGACGTTCAACTCGCGCCGCTGATCTCCCTGGGCCTGCTTCAGCCCTTCGTCGTCGACCTGATCGAGCTCCACGTCCCACTGCGCGCTCCGTGCGTAGAGATCGATCCATCCCCGCCAATCGAGCCCGCCGGCGGACTCGCTCCGCAGCCGCGCCAGCTCCGCCACGTAGTCGCGGGCGCGCCGGGACTCCTGGAGCCGGTCCGACTCGAGGAGCCGCTTCAGGGCGAGAAAGATCTGGGTCGGGCGGACCGGTTTCAGCAGGTAATCGTCGATCCTCCTGCCGATCGCCTCGTCCATCAGGGACTCCGCCTCGTTCTTGGTCACGAGGACGATCGGAAGCCCGGGATCCTTCTCCTTGATCGCCTCGAGCGTCGCGAGGCCGCCCATCCCCGGCATCGACTCATCGAGAAGCACGACGTCGAACTTCTCGCGCGCGGCCCATGCGACGGCGTCGTTTCCGTTCGAGACGGGGGTGACCTGAAACCCCTTCTCCTCCAGAAGGAGGATGTGCGGCTTCAAGAGGTCGATCTCGTCGTCGGCCCAGAGAATCTTTCGGATGATCGGATTCATGCGGGTCCGGGTTTAGGAGGGACCGGAAGAGTGCGGGAGCGGGACCGGCAGCGTGACGGCCACCGCGGTGCCGCGGCCGGGAACGGTATCGATGATCTGGATGCGCCCTCCATGGTACTCGCGCACCACGCGCCTAGCAAGCGCGAGGCCCAAGCCCCACCCCCGCCGCTTGGTCGTGTACCCCGGCTCGAGCGCCCGGCGGCGCTCCTCGGGCGACATGCCGCGCCCGTTGTCGCGGACGCAGAGCTCCACGAGCCGCTCCTCGCGCTTCCATGCGAGGCCGACCTCGATCAGCCCCTTCGGTTTGTCGATCGCGTCGATGGAGTTTCGCAGCAGATTCTCGACGACCCACTCGATGAGCTCACGGTGGAACGCGACCCGCGGAATCGCCTCGTACCGCTCGACGATCTCCACCTCGTGCCCGATGCGGGGAAGCCGGCTTCGGAAGTAGTCGACCGCGCCCGAGACGACCTCGGTGAGATCCCCTTCCTTGAGGACCGGCATCGATCCGACCTGGGCGAATCGGGAGCTCACCTTGCGGAGGCGCTCCAAGTCTCGATCCATCTCCACGACGACCTCTTCGACACGCTCCCGTCGGATGTCGCCGCTCTCGATGCCTTCCCGGAGCACCGCGGTCCATCCCATCAGGGAAGAAAGGGGCGTGCCGAGCTGGTGCGCCGTCTCCTTCGCAAGGGCGGCCCAGAGGAGGCGCTGTTCGCCGATCAGGAGGCTCCGAAGACCGGCGTACCCGAAGAGGAGCAGGATTAGAATCACGATCAGCTCGAAGTACGGCAGCCAGCGCAGCTCGTGGACCAGCTTCGGCTCTCCGTAGTGGACGAAGCCGAGGACGCCCGGCTGACCGACGCGCAGGATGTTCACCGGTTTGTTGATCCGGTCAAGGCGCCGTACGATCTCCTGGATCCGGGCGACCTCCTCAGGGAAGTGGCCCGTCCGCTCCGCCCGGTCGAGCACCGAATCGGGAATCGCCTCGGGGGCAATCCCGATCTCCTTCCACGCGCGCGGAATTTCGTGCGTATCCGTGAGCACGATCGGGAAGTTGATGCTCCGAACCGCGTCGCGGAAGATTGGTCGAATGAACGGATCATCCGCCGCTTGAACGGTCACGACCGCGAAAAAGCGGGCAAGAACGTCGCATCGGGCCCGCGTCTCGGCGTTCAGGCGGGTGATGATCGTATTGGTATGGACCACGAGGGCCACCATCAGGACGACCACCGCCAGGAACAGGTAGACCTTGTAGGAAAGGCCGCGCACGACGGTGAGCGAGACGGATCGGCGCGCGGCCATGCGGGGGCCCCTAGGCGGGGGCGAGCTCGCGCACCCCGTCCAGGTACGGGACGAGCGCGTCCGGGATGCGGACCGTCCCGCGTTCCGTCTGGTGGTTCTCGAGCAGTGCGGCGAACGTTCGGGGCAGCGCCAGGCCGGAAGCGTTCAGGGTGTGCACGAACTCGGGCTTGGCGCCGCGTTCGGCGCGGAACCGGATGCCGGCCCGGCGCGCCTGGAAGTCTTCGAAGTTGCTGCACGACGAAACCTCCAGCCAACGCCCTTCTCCGGGAGCCCACGCTTCGAGGTCGTAGCATTTCGCGTTGGCGAAGCTCAGGTCGCCCGCCGCCAGGAGCAAGATGCGGTACGGCAGCTCGAGCGCGGCGAGAACGGCCTCGGCGTTCCCTCGCATCGCCTCCAATTCATCGTAGGAGGTCTCCGGCCGGACGAACTTGACGAGCTCGACCTTGTCGAATTGGTGGACGCGGATCATCCCGCGGGTCTCCCGGCCCGCCGCGCCCGCCTCCCGGCGGTAGCTCGCGCAATAGGCCGTGTGATAAATCGGCAGCCGCTCTCCCTCGAGAATCTCGTCCCGGTAGATGTTCGTGACCGGAACCTCGGCCGTCGGATTCAAGAAGAGATCCTCGTCCGCGAGGCGGTACATCTCCTCCTCCAGCTTCGGAAGCTGGCCGGTGCCGAAGAGGCACTCGCGGAGCACGACGTGAGGGGGTGACACCTCCTTGTATCCGTGCTTCCGGGTGTGGAGATCGAGCATGAATTGAATCAAGGCCCGCTCGAGCCGCGCGCCCATCCCGGTAAAGAGGAGGAAACCGCTCCCCGCGATTTTCACCCCGCGCTCGAAATCGAGGAGCCCCAGCGACTGTGCGAGCTCCCAATGGGGCTTGGGTTGGAACGCGAACGCGCGCGGTTTGCCGACGCTCGCGATCACGACGTTTCCCGAGGCGTCCGCGGCACGCGGGACCGAATCGTGGGGGAGGTTCGGAATCCAGATGAGAATCTTCTCGATTTCGGCTTCCTGCTCCGCGATCCGGCCGTCGAGCGATTTGATCTCGTCGCCGACCCGCTTCATCGCCGCGATCGCGGCCGAGGCATCCTCCCCCGCCTTCTTTTTCCGCCCGATCTCCTCGGAGGCCGCGTTCCGCTCGTGCTTGAGCGCCTCGACCTTGGCCAGGAGCGCGCGCCGCTGCTCGTCCACGGCGAGCAGGCGATCGAGGTCGGCGGGACTCTTCTTGAGGGTGATCGCCTCGCGGACCCGAGCGGCCTCGGTCCGGATTCGTTTGAGGTCGAGCATCGGCTATCGGGCCGCGGTCCCGATGCCCGAAAGGATTCTCCGCGCCCCTTCCGAGAGGAGCCGTTGCGCGAGCCGGGAGCCGATCCCGTCCTCGTCGCCGGCCTCTCCTTCCTCGACGTCGCGGACCAGCTTCCGTCCATCGCGGTCGGCGACCATTCCGTCCAAGCGGATGCTCTGGCCGTCGATCGAGGCGAGCGCCCCGACCGCCATGGAAGCCTCGGCCTTCAACTCGCGGGCGAACGCGCGCTCGGATTCGATCTCCATCCGCGCGATCGGATGTTCGAGATGCTTCACCAGCTTGAGCAGCTCTTTGGCGCCCTGACGAACCTGGATCACGCAGGCTCCCTGCCCCGGCGCGGGGAGGAGAACCTCCGTGGTGAAGATTTCGGTGACGCGGTCCTGGAAGCCCAGATGCTCGACGGCCGCGGCCGAAACGATGAGCCCGTCGACCTCCCCGGAGTCGAGCATCCGAATCCGCTCGTCGAGGCTCCCGGTGAAGTCGACGAGCTTGAAATCGTCCCGGTACCGGAGGAGCTGGGCGCGACGCAGCGCCGTGTGGGCGCTGAGCACGGCGCCCTCGGGGAGCTCGTCCATGATGGTCTCGTCGCGCGCGATCAGGACGTCGAACGGCGTGAGGCGCTCCGCGACCGCGGCGAGAGCGACGCCGGGCTCGGACTCCGGAGCCAGGTCCTTGGCATTCTGGACGGCGAGATCGACGTCCCCTTTCGCCACCGCGCGCTCGAGTGGCGAGCCGGGCCAGGCGGCGCGGAGATCGAGAGGACGCTCCGCCGACGCGTCGACGGGGTGAAACTGAACCTGTGTCGCGCCCAGGTACGGCCGGAGCTGCTCAGCGATCCGCTCGCCTAGGCTCTGGCCGAGGCGGTTGGCGCGGATTCCGATGCGGAGCGTGGCGTGGCTCATAAGGGCATCGACGCTAGCACAGGGCAACCGGCCGGTCCAGAAGCGGGGCGGCGGCTCACGCCTCCCGCAGCGACTCGATGATCGGCATCGCCGCGGCCTTCCGAGCCGGGAAGAACCCGCCGACCAACCCCATCGAGGCCGAGAACGCGAGACCCGCAAGGAGCATCCCCGGCGTGACCTGAAATCGGAACGCCAGCTCGCTGAAGGTCGCGAAACTCATCGTTCCGGTCGTGAACGTCCGCACGGGCAGCGCGAGGAGGCAGCCGATCAGGCCGCCGAACAGGCTCAGGCATACCGACTCGACGAGGAAAGAAGCGAGCACCGAGGTGCGCGAGAAGCCGATCGCGAGGAGCGTGCCGATCTCCTTGGTTCGCGCGCCGACAGCGGCGTACATCGTGTTGAGCGCGCCGAAGACGGCTCCCAGCGCCATGATGGACGTGACGAACAGGCCGAGCGCTCGGAGCATCCCCGCGAGCGCCCCCGACTGCGCCGCGTAGAACTCGTCTTCCCGGTCGACTTCGACGCTCATCCGCGGATCCGACTCGAGGCGCTTCTTGAGCGCCTGGAAGTAGGACGGATCGCGGAGCCTGAGCGTGAGGCTTTGGAACACCGGGCGGTCGAAGACGGGCATGAAGAGCTCCACGTCGCCCCAGATTTCCGAGTCGAAGGTGGTGCCTTGGGCATCGAGGATGCCCACGACGGTCCACGATCGGCCCGCGAGCTTCAACCGGTTCCCGACCGAACAGTTCCGGAACCGTTCCGCCACCATCCTTCCAACGACGATCTCGTCCAATCCGGGGCGGAACATGCGACCCTCGGCCAGCCTCACCTTGGGGCGGAGCGCGAGCGACTTGGGGCCGACGCCGCGGACGACGACGTTCGTGGTCGTTCCCGATTTCCGGGGCAGATTCCACACGACCATCAGCTCGGCGGCGGCGAGGGGGGTATCGTCGGGCGCGCGGGCGATCTCCTCCTGGCTCATGACCGCGGCCGCCGACTCACGATCCAGGATGCTCATGAGCTCCGAGGTGGAACCCTTCCGAATCACCATGGCGTTGTTCGGGGAGCCGGTCGTCCGGAGGGCGGCCTGGAATCCGCCGGCCAGCGCGAGCGTGAAGATGAAGACCCACGCGACCAGGGCGATTCCGAGCGCGGTCAGCGCCGTGCTCACCCGCCGGGCGGCCAGATTTCTCAAGTTGTATGCGAGCGGGATGAGGGCCACGCTACGCCACCTTCCGGAGCGCGCCCGCGATCTGGAGCCGAGCCGCCTGGACCGCTGGGACGAGCCCGCTCAGGAGGCCCATCGACACCGCCAGCAGGAGCCCCATCCCGAGCGTCTCGGGGAGCATGCGGAAGTTTGGAATCATCCCACCGGCCGTGAAGTCGAGCCTCCGAAACAGGAGGAACGCGAGGCCGCATCCGAGGACTCCCCCGGCGAGGGAAAGGACCATCGATTCCGCCGCGACGAGCCTCAAGATCAAGCCGTCGCCGAATCCGAGCGTCTTCAAGACCGCGATCTCGGTCGTCCGCTCCCGCGCGGCCATCATCATCGTGTTGATGGTGACGAGCATGATCGCGAAGACGATCGCCGAGCCCAGGATCGTAAGCAGGAGGCTCACGTTCCCCATCATCTGGATGAAGCCCGCCTGGAACGCCTTCTCGGTCTCCGTCTTGGTCGGCTGCGGGCTGTTCTCATAGATCGCGTCGATCCGGGCGCTCACCGCGGGAGCGTCGGTAGGGGACGCGACTCGGACCCAGTAGATGCCGACCCAGTTCTTCCGTTGCTCGGGCATTACCTCATTCAAGTAGTCCCAGTGAAAAAAGATCGTGTTCTCGTCCGCGTCCGGCGTGCTCGCCGTGTAAATGCCGCGCAGGGTCAGGCGCCAATCCCCGGGATAGATCGTCCCGGTGATCGGGATCACGTCTCCGATCTTCCAGCCGTACTTGGCGACCAGCGCCTTTCCCGCGATGCAGGAGGTCCGTTCGGCCAGAAAGGTCTCGCGTTGCGGTGCCGCCAGGAGGAGCTCGGGGAAGAGATCGAAGAGGGAAACCGGGTCGACCGCGAACTGCGTGAACTGGTTCTTGGGGTCCTGGTAATACCCGCCGAACCAGTTCCCCCAGCTCACGCGCTCCACGCCGGGCACCCGCTCCAGCCGGTCTCTGTAGGCCAAAGGAAGCGGGAAAACGAGCGAGGCCGCGTGGCGGACCACGAGACGCGTGGCGTCCGAGGCGCGGATCCCCGCGTCGAGGGAGGTCATGAGCGTTCGAAGCGCGCAGAAGAGGAAGAGCGCGATCGCGATGGAGGAGACGGTCAGGAACGTCCGTCGCTTCGACCGGAGCAGATGGGCAAGGATCAGGCGGAGGAACTTCACGACTTCAAGATCCCCTTGTCCAGGTGCAGCGTCTTCTGGGCGCGCTCGGCGGCGTGGGGGTCGTGCGTGACCATCAAGATCGTCTTCCCCATCTCGCGATTCAGCCGCTGCAGGAGGACGAGGATCTCCTCGGCGTTCTTCGCGTCGAGATCCCCGGTCGGTTCGTCCGCCACGAGCAGCGTCGGATCGGCGACGATCGCCCGAGCGATCGCGACCCGCTGCTCTTCACCCCCCGAGAGCTGCCGCGGAAGGTGGCTCGCCCGCCCGTCGAGCCCGACCAGCTGGAGCGCCAGGTGGACGCGTTTCTTCCGATCGGCCGACGAGAGCCGCGTCAGAAGCAGCGGCAGCTCCACGTTCTGGAACGCGGTCAGAACCGGAATCAAGTTGTAGAGCTGGAAAATGAACCCGACGTGGCGCGCCCGCCACGCGGCGAGCTTTGAGGGCTTCAGGGTGCCGAGCGACTCGCCGGCGACTCGAACCTCCCCGCTGGTGGCCTGGTCGATTCCCCCGATCAGGTTGAGCAGCGTCGACTTTCCCGAGCCGCTGGGCCCCATCAGGGCGAGAAATTCCCCCCGCTTCACCTCGAGGTTGATCCCGCCCAGCACGGGAATCTCGAGCTTGTCGCGGTGGTAGACCTTGTGGACGTCGTGGAGCGAGATCAGGCTTCCGTTTGAGGCAGCGGTGCGGTCGGTCATTCCGGCCATATGAAGCTCCTCCGATTCCCTACTTGATCCGGACCCGAGACTTGTCTTTGAGCTCGGGCGGCGCCTCCAAAACGACCGCTTCGCCCGCCGCGAGCCCGCCGCTCACGGAGACGCGATCCGCACCCAACGGCCGCGGCGAAACCCCGCGCTCGCGCGCGCGGTCGCCCTCGACGACGTAGATCACGGCGCGGCCTTCCCGCTCGCGCACCGCGGCGCGCGGAATCCAGACGACCGCCGCCGCCGCCGCGCTCCCGGCCCCCGAGGCCGCCGCGGGGTCCGCGAGAAAGGAAACCTTCGCCCCCATCTCGGGGAGCACGCGCGCGTCGAGCGAGTCGAACGACACCTTGATCTGGACGGTGGCCTTCTGGCGATCCGCGGTCGGCACAATCTGCCGGGCGTGGCCCGGATAGCGATCGTTGGGATAGGCGTCGAGCGTGATCTCGGCGCGCATCCCTTCGCGCACCCGCGCGACGTACCCCTCGTTCACATCGACCTCGACTTCAAGACTGGCGAGGTTGGCCATCGTCGCGATCGCTCCCCGCGTGAGCCCCCCGCTCGAGGGAATCGGGCTCACGATCTCGCCCACCTCCGCCTCCTTGCGGAGCACCGCTCCGGCGAACGGGGCGCGGATAAATGTCTTTTCGTACGCGATCTTCGCCTGCTCGAGCCCGGCCTGCGCGGATTGGGCCGCGGCGGAGGCGCTCTCGACACGAGCATGCGAAACCGCGTCGCGCGCTTCCACCTGGTCGAACTCAGCCTGACTCACGAGCCCGCGGGCGAGAAGCTCCCGCACGCGCTTCAGTTCCAGCGCGCTCTCCCGCGCGGTGGCTCTTGCTTCGGTGGTCGCGGCCTCGGCGGAGGCGAGCGCCGCCTTCGCGCTCTCCACCGCGGCCCGCTGATCCTGGTTGCGCAGGACCCCGAGGACCTGCCCCTTCGTCACGCGGCTTCCTTCGCTGACGTAGAGAGCCTCGAGCCGGCCGGCCACCTCGGTCGACACCGAGGCGCGCTGGCGCGCGACGATGTAGCCGCTCGCGGTCAGAACTTCCGACGCGCCGGCGCCGGGGGCGCCGCCGATCGCCTCCGCGCGCGCCACGGTAACGGCGAATACCTTGGGAGCGAGGAGGGGCCGTAAGGCGAGAGCCGCGGCAAGCAAGACCGCGAGGATCCCCAGAATGAGAGGCCAGGGTCGAGAGCCCCGGCCGGCGGCGGGCGGAGGCGAGTCGCGGTTGATCGTCAGGCCGGAAAGGTCGGCCGAGCCTGTCCGGGTCACGCCGTGATGCCCTTTTCCTCCCGCACCTCCCGCACGGCGTCCACCATCACTTGCAGTTTCGCGAACGCCTCGTCCACCGTCCGCGTCTTCAATCCGCAGTCCGGATCGATGTACATCTGCTCCGGCTTCAGCACCTCGAGGCCGCGCAGGATCCCGGACTTCACCTCGTCCTTGCCTTCGACCCGGTGCGAGTGGACGTCCAGCACGCCGTACCCGATCTCTTTCGTGAACGGGTTCGCGCGGAAACGGTCGAGTAGGTCGTAGCGGCTGTTCGCCATTTCCAGATCGATCATGTCGACCGGGAGATCCAGAAGGGCCGGATAGATCACGTCGAAATCGCCGTAGCAGATGTGCGTGATCGTCTTCGCCTTCAACCCCTCGGTCGCGCGGCCCAGCGCCCGCACCGCGAGCGAGAGCTCCTCGGGACGCACGGAGACCGCCGGCTCGTCGATTTGGATGAACTTCGCGCCGGCCTCCTGGAGCGCCAACGCCTCCTCCCGGATCGCCTCGGCGAG
>JBGPMG010000079.1:0-10898 GCA_041486815.1 Candidatus Eiseniibacteriota bacterium
CTAGAGGGAGTTCCCTGCTGGAAGGGGACCCCGCCAGGGGGCGGGGCGTACGGGGAGGGGTGGTGAGCAGCGCGTCCGGAACTAGATCGCCCGGGCGCGCTGCGCTGCTTTTTGGCCCATGCCCTTCTGCACACTGCCGGAGCGAAGGCAGCGCGTACAGACGCGGATATGTTTCGGCCGGCCCGCGATGACCGCGCGCACCGTCTGGAGGTTGACCTCCCAGCGCCGCTTGGTCACGTTGTGGGCGTGGCTGATGTTCTGGCCATGCTGAACGCCCTTGCCACAGATGTCGCAAGTCCTCGCCATGACTTCCTCCCTAGGGTGAAGAGCACGACAGTGTAATCGATTCCGCCGCCCTCCGCAACGCATGGCCCGCGATTGCAAACGCATCGCCCACGATGCGCTTTGCCCCGTTCGACGAGGGCGACCTGCAAGGGCCGCCGCGGCGCCCGGTCCCGTAAATTCGGCCACCAGTAGGGCCTATCCCACTGTGCCATTGATAGATCCAGGGGCTCACTCTCCCGGTGGCATATCGGTTGCGTCCTATGGTGTGGAGAAAACATGGGTGCCGCGTCGGAGCCCGGGGGTCGAACAAGAGTGAAACTGTTCCATCGCAGCGGCTTCACACTGGTCGAGATCATGGTCGCGATCGTGGTGGCTGGCGTCCTCATGGCCGCCGCGCTTCCGTCGTTCGTCCACCTCTCCCGCTCCCTCACCCAGAAGCAGGCACGTGACCTCGTGGAGGGATCGCTCCGGCTCGCGCGTCAGCAGGCGGTGACTGCCCACAGGCCGATCATCGTGGCGTTCGGAAACGGAGTCTTAACCTCCGGGATCACGACCTACAGCGTGCACACCGACACGAATGGCGACCGTCTGAAGCAGCTCGGGGAGCCGTGGAAGACGATCACGCTCCCGAAAGGGACGCAGCTCACCTCCGTCTCGCTCCAGCCGGTCGACTCGCTGATCTTCGACAGCAGCGGATCGCTCGCCCCGAGCGTCACGGGTGGTTCGGTGATCGTCGGCGGTCAGAACGGCGACGTCGACACGCTCCTCGTGTCGGCCACAGGAATGGTCTACCGCCCATGACGCGCCACCACTCAGCGGGATTCACGCTGGTCGAGGTGCTCGTGGCCTTGATGGTATTCGTCATTGGCGTGCTCAGCATCGCCGCCATGATGCCGTCCGGCTCTCGAAGCGTGAACCGGTCAGGAGACGAAACGCGCGCCTCGGAACTCGCCTCCGCCTGCGCGGAGCGGCTCCTCTCCACCAGCTACAGCGACGCGAACCTGACGCCCGGGGCGCACTTCGATCCGGCGAATCCGTACGACGGGAAGTACTACGTGGGTTGGAGTGTTGAGGACGACCAGCCGATGGTCCAGTGCAAGAGGGCCACCGTGATCGTGCGCTGGCCGACCTCACTCTCGGCACCGGGCGCGAGCGTCGTTATCGTGGTCCCGAGATCCGGAGGTTGAGGTGAATCGCGGCGGTCGAGCTTCAGCGGCGCGGACCGGCCGGGGTTACACCCTGGTCGAGCTTCTGGTCACGATGACGATCCTGAGCGCCGTCCTGGGCGCCGTCTACTATTCCTTCTTCCGCGCCCAAACGAGCGCGCGGCGGACCACGCGTGTCGTCGACGCCCGTCAAGGCTCCCGCGCGGCGCTCCAGCTGATCGAGCGGGAAGTTCGGATGGTCGGCTCTGGCTGGGGGCGGATTCCGATCTACGGCGGACGGAACGGCACGCCGATGACGCTCCACGCGGTGGAGCCCGGCTACACCGGTGCCGCCGGAAGCGACTCCCTGGAGCTGCTCGGCGCGTGGGGCGTGAGCACGACGCTTCGGTCGACGATGGCGACTTCGGGCTCGGGTTTCGCGATCCCGTGCGACAGCACCACCGGATTCAATCCCGGCGATTTCGTCCTCGTCACGAACGGTTCCACGGCGCACATCTTCCAGGTGACGGCTGTCTCGAACTCGCCCGCGGATCTCGGACATGATGCGTCCTCGATCTACAACATGGCCGGCGGGCACACGAACTGGCCCCCCGGAGGGTATCCGACCGGCTCGCGCGTGTATCGAGTGGCATGGGTGACCTATCGAGTGGACGGCACGGGCTTCAGCACGCCCTGCCTGACGCGAAGAGACCAAGGCGCCGCGGCGCAGGTGGTGGCTACGGATGTGAGCGCGTTCCACGTCTGGTACCTGCTTCAGGACGCCACGGAAACGCGCAATCCGGTGGATCTGTCCTTGATCGACAAGATCCGCCCGGTGATCCAAACCCAAGTGGCCGATCGAGGATCGGCGGTCCTCACCGATTCGGTGTGGACGCTGGTCCGGCCGCGAACCTTCTGAGGAGGAATCCCGTCATGAAGATCCAACCGATCGTGAACGCCAGGGAGGGCGGACGGGGATTCGCGCTGATCAGCGCGCTTCTCGTCGTATTGCTGGCGTCCATTCTCGGTGCGACGTTCATGTCGGCGGTCACCGGGGAGCGGTCGATGTCGTCGAACGTCCACCTCGCGCGAGGGGCGCTGCTGTCCGCGGACGCCGGCGTGCGCGTTACCCAGCAGACGATGGCCAACATGGCTAAGGCGAAGCTCGACAGCCTCGTCGCCGCTTGGAGCGGCTCGGGGCCGATCATCTCGAGTCCTCAGAATCTCTTCCCGGCCGGGGCCATCACGGCCAGCGGCACGAATCCGGTCTTCAGCGCGCAGGCGAAGATCGCGTTCACCGACAGCTCGCTCCAGCCGTCCGCGCAGTTCTACGACTACACCTACACGACGAACGCGACGGGGGCGTTCGGCGCGACGGGATCCCGTTCGATTCAGACGACGGGAATTCTCCGCGTGAGCTGCTCGCGCGGCTCCTTCGCCGACTACCTGGTCTTCACTTCCGTTCATCTCTCGCCGACCGGGAATCCGGTCTGGTTCACCTCCAACACGCGTTTCGACGGGCGGGTGCACACGAACACGGAATTCCGGTTCGCGAACTCGCCCCAGTTCCAGGATCTCGCGACCAGCGTCGACGCCCAGGCTTGGTACAACAACAGCGGCAGCCCGGTCGAGCTGAACAATGATCACAACGGGTCCACCGACGTCCCCAGTTTTTTCGGCGGGTTCGATCGCAGCGAGCCTCCGATCACGCTCCCGGCCAACAGCTACAGCCAGCAGAACGCGGCGCTGGGGCGGAATCCGTCCGATACGACGCCCCCGAGCAACAGCGATATCAATACGGCGCTCGGACTCGGCTCCAGCGGCAGCCCCCCCCCGGTCGGGGTCTACGTGGTGCACTCGGGAAGCACGGTCAACGGCGGAATGTACGTTCAGGGGAACATCGACCGCATGACGACCAGCATCGACGCGTACGGTCGCCAAGTCTACGCACTGAAGCAGGGTCTCACGACGACGACCATCACCGTGGACAAAGCGGCGAACTCGACGCGGGTCACCGTGGGCGCTTCCATCACGGACTACTCTGGGGTTCCTCTTGGGGTCGCCTACGTGAAGGGGATGGTCGTCGACCTGCGCGGACCGGACCGGGTTAGCGGCAGCCCCCCGCCGGCGATCGCGCAGGACACGCAGCTCCTCCTAGCGGCTACCGGAGACGTCGTGATTCAGCGTGATCTCACCTACGAGGGGTATCCAAACAGTCAGAACGTCTTTGGAATTTACTCGAGCGGCGGGAGCGTGCGCGTCGGCAACTCGGCTCCGGACGACATGAACCTCGACGCGTTCGTCATGGCAACAGGGGCGGCTGGATCGTTCACGGTGGACAACTACGGCAGCGGCTCCTCCCGGGGCCTGTTCAATCTCCGCGGCGGGATGGTCGAGAACTACTACGGAGCGTTCGGAACGTTCAATTCCTCGACCGGCAAGCAGTCGACCGGCTACGGAAGGAATTTCATGTACGACCGCCGGGGCCTCATTCCTCCGTACTACCCGGTGACGAACCGCTTCACGGCGAACGCGCCCAGCGCCCGGACGCTGGCCTGGAGGGAACTCTAAATGGCTCGGCAGGGTAAGGCTCGCTCCGGCAAGTCCCGGAAAGTCACCGCGGCGCGCGGTTCGGAAACGGCGCAAGGGAACTCCTCGGGCGCGCCGCTCATCATCGCGGTCATCCTGATCGCGGCGATCGCGGTGGGGCTCGGATACTCGCTCTTCAGGCGGAACCACCAACCGAGCGGGATCGCGCTCCCCGCCGCGACCTTGATGGAACCGATGCCCGCGGGAGCCGGATCGGCGGGCGCCGCCGCGCCGGCGGACAGCGCCCGTCCGCAGCGATACGACAGCTATGGGGGAAGCACGCTGATCAACTGATCGGCGGCATGTAGGACGCCGGGCCGCGGATCCCTCCGCGGCCCGTTCTGGTTGGGACCGCGCGCGGCGTTGGTTTGACTTGGATGGCGCGCGCCGCCTAGCATCCCCGCGATGGCCTCCCTCACCGATCCCGTGCGATTCCTGAAGGGCGTTGGGCCCGAGATGGCGCGCCGATTGGGGCGTCTTGGGATCCACACGATCCGGGACCTCCTGTTCCACGTCCCGACCGCGTATCGGGACCGTCGCGCGACCATTCCGATCTCGAACCTCGTTCCTGGTGCCGAGGCTTCGATTCTGGCGACCCTAGCCGACCTGCGGGTGCGTCCCCTCCGCGGCCGCCGGGATCTCCAGGGCACGCTCCGCGACGATTCCGGATTTGTCCGGGTCGTATGGTTCAATCAACCCTACCTCGCGACGACGCTCTTGATCGGCGAACGCTACCTCTTCTCCGGCACGGTTCAGGCGTTTCGCGGCCTCGAGTTCCACAACCCCGAGTTCGAGCCGGCCGAATCGCCGGACGCGCGGCTCCATGTGGGACGACTCGTTCCCCGCTACGCGCTGACCGAGGGGGTGGCCGAGCGATGGCTTCGGGCACGCGTGCGGGCCGCACTGGACGAGCTTCCGCGCGTTCCCGACGTGGTTCCCGAGGAATGGCGGTCCCGCTGCGCCGTGCCCCCGCTTTCCCAGGCGCTCGAGGAGGTCCACTTCCCCCCGCGCCCGGAGGCGGCGGAACCCGCGCGTCGGCGACTCGCGCTGGAGGAGCTCCTGACGCTCCAGGTCGCGCTTCAATTCGCTCGGCGCCGCCATCGCCGCGGGTCGCGCGCCCCGACGCTCGAACGGGGAGCGGCGAGCGGGGCGCGTTTCGTGGAGGCACTGCCGTTTCCGCTCACGCCGGCGCAGGAGCGCGCGGTCGGAGCGGTCGGGGCCGACCTCGATCTCCCCACGCCGATGCGCCGCCTCCTCCTCGGAGACGTGGGCTCCGGGAAGACGGTGGTCGCGCTCGCGGCCGCGGTGCGCGCCGCCGGTGCGGGGCACCAGGCGGCGATCCTGGCGCCGACCGCCCTGCTCGCCGAGCAGCACGCCGCCACCGCCCAGCGGTTCCTCGCCGGTTCGGGCATTTCGTTCGCGCTCCGCACGGCCGCCACTCCGCCGGCCGAGCGGCGGCGTCTCGAGGCGGGATTCGCCTCGGGAGAGATCCCGATCGCGATCGGCACGCACGCCCTCCTCGAGAGGGGAGTCTCCTTCCGCTCGCTGGCCCTCGTGGTCGTGGACGAGCAGCACCGTTTCGGAGTGCGGCAGCGCGTGACGTTGACGCAGCGCGGCGATGCCGAGACGAGCGCGCACCTCTTGGTGCTGACCGCAACCCCGATTCCGCGCAGCCTCGCGATGACCCTGTACGGGGATCTCGATCTCTCGATCCTCGACGAGAGGCCGCCGGGTCGCGCGCCCGTCGAGACGATGACCATCGACGGCGACCGCCCCGGCGCTCTGGTCGAGCTGCTTCGGGAGGAGGTGGCGCGCGGCGGAAGCGCGTTCGTGGTCTATCCGGTAGTGGAGGAGAGCGAGGTCCTCGACCTGAAGGCGGCGACCGCGATGGCGGCGAAGATCTCGGCTACCGCTGCGCTCAACGCGGCGGGGGTCGCTCTGGTGCATGGGAGGCTCAAGGCGGATGAGCGTCGCGGCGCGCTCGCCCGATTCCGAAGCGGCGAGGCCAAGATCCTCGTCGCGACGACGGTCGTAGAAGTGGGACTCGACATTCCCGAGGCGACACTCGTGGCGATCGAGCATCCGGAGCGTTTCGGGCTGGCCCAGCTCCATCAGCTCCGAGGCCGGGTAGGGCGCGCGGACCGTCCCGGTCGCTGCGTCCTGGTGCTCGGGAAGGGGATCGGCAGCCTCGCGAGGAAGCGGCTTCAGATTTTTCAGACCGTCACGGACGGCTTTCGCCTGGCCGAGGAGGATCTCAGGCTCCGCGGGCCGGGAGAAATCTTGGGAACGTCGCAGCATGGATTTCCGGAGTTCCGCGCCGCGGATCCGATTCGCGACGCGGATCTCATCGAGGCCACCCGCGAGTGGGGCCGGCTGCTCCTCGAGCAAGGACCGGCGGAGGAGGGCGGACATCGGCTTCGCTCGTGGATCGAGGCGCATTTCGCGGGGGCCGAGCGCTACCTGGGCAGCGGGTAGAAAATTCGCCAAAGATGGAGCGCGATCGGCCGATAGACGGATCGAACAGGCCTCGACCCGAAGCCCGGAGGAGCGGAGCGCATGACCCTCGAATGCCCCAAGTGCAGCGCGCGGTATAATATCCAAGACTCGCTCATCCCGGAACAAGGCGCGCGCGTCAAGTGCAAGAAGTGCGGCACGGTGATGTCGATCCCTCCCACGGTGGTGGAGCTGGCGCCGCAGGACTTGGAGCTCATTCCGCCGCCCGGACCGGTGTCGTCGCCCAGCGGCCCGGCGCCCTTGCCCAGCAAACCGGAGCCATTGCCGAGGGTCGCGGCGCCTCCGTCCGCGCCGCCCGCCAGGGCCGTGCCTCCGCCGCCCGCTGCAGCGCCTCGGCCGCTGCCGCCCGACGCGCCGTTCGAGCGCGGCTTTGGCGGAGAGCCGGAGCCGGCCAGCTCGGAAGGCACGGGAATCGTTGTCGACCGGCCGTTCGAGGGAACGTCGAACCATCCGCCTGCCGATCCGCAATTCGAGCGAGCCGGAGCGACCCCCACGCGGTGCGGATCCCCGCCTTCGTTCTCGGAGAGCGAGGCGCCGCCGCCGCTGGATCGCGAGCCGCTGCCCGGTCTCGATACCTCGATGGCGATGTCGGCGCCGGCCGTCGCCGCCGAGGAGCGTCCGGCGCCGATCGCGGCGCCGGTCTCGCGCGCTGCGGCCGCCGCACCCGAAGCTCCCGCGGCGTCGCCGTCTCCGGCACCGACGGGAACGCCGATCCCGGCGGGGCTTTCACCGGAAGATCAATCGAAGCACGAGAAGGCGCGCCGCCTCGCCCGCGTCCTTGCTTCCGACATCGCGATCTACAACCGCGATAAACGGGACCGGGGCATCCGGGAAGGGAACCTCGTGGCCATGCTCGGCTACGAAATCAAGAAGTCGTGGGAGATCTACAAGGAGCGGGTCGGATCCGAATTCGCCAACTCCACTGCCTACTTCCGCGATGCCCTGAATGAGATGCTCGCCGACGGGAAGAAGATCTTCTAGGAGCTTGGCGTCGCCGAGCCGCGCCTTCTCCTAACCGCCAACCCCGCCAGCCCACCGCAGATTCCTCCGAGGAGCAGGATCGCCCCCGCCGAGCCGACCGCGGCGCCGGGAGTGAGCCAACCTCGCTTCAACATCACGCCGAGAACTCCCGCGGCGGCCAGCACCCCCGCCCGCGCCAGGAAATCCCTGAGCGCGAAGACGCGGGCGCGGGCCTCGGGGCCGACCGATTCCTGAATGGCGGACTCGGTCGTCACAAGCAGAAACGAAATGAAGATTCCACCGACAAACGCCGCGGCCGCGAGGGCCGCCGGATGCGCCAGCAGCGCGAACGACAGGAGGGCCAGGCCGGCTCCCAGGAGCCCCACCTCGATCCGCGCGCGCGGCGAGCCCGGCCGGCCGCGCGAGGCGAGAAAGAGCGTCCCGGCCACCATTCCCGCGGCGGCGCACCCGAGGGCCGAGCCGAGTCCCGAGATCACTCCGACGCTCCGCCGCGCGAGCACCATGGGAAGCGACACATGGAGCACTCCCCCTGCCATCCAGAGGAGCGCGACCGTCCCGATCGATCCGAGAACGCGCGGCGAGGCGAGGGTAATGCGGGCCCCCTCGCGGACGTCCCGGACAAGCGCACCGTAGATCCGTAGCGCCCCGCCGGCCGCGGGTCGTTTCGGCCGCGGCTCCACGCGGATGAATGCGAGCGCCGCCACCGAGAGAAAGTAGGTCGCCGCGTCGAGCGCAAACCCGACCCTCCAGCCCAACCGCTCGATCAGCGCGCCGGCCAGGAACGAGCCGGCGATCGTCGCGAGAACTCCCGCCAACGTGGCGAGGGAGTTCGCCTCGATCAGGGACTCGCGCGGCACCAGCTCGGGGAGGATCGCCGAACGGGCCGGGAGAAAGAACGCGTTCACCACGTAGAGGACGAAGACGAGCGCGAACGCGCCGGGGAGCCCGTATCGCCCAACGGCCGGGATGATCAGTAGGACCAGGATTCCGCGCGCGGCGTCCGAGAGCAGGAGGGTCGCGCGAATATTCCACCCATCGACCAGCGCGCCGATCCAGGGACCGAAGAGAATCGCCGGGAGGAAGCTGGCGACGGGGATCCAGGCGAGCTCGGGCGCGGGGTTCTTCGGGTCCGCGGCGCGCTCCACCACGAGGGCGAGGAGCGCCAGGTAGGTGAAGCGGTCGCCGAAGATCGAGATGAGCTGCCCGATCCAGAGGGCGCGAAAGCTGGGCAGCCGAAACAGGCGGAGCGAGACCGCTCCGCGCATCAGCGCACGGCCACTTCGAGCGGTGGGACCTCGGACCGGTCGTTCGGGGGCGGGCCGGACGTGGCGCCCGCGCGCGCCGTGGCGGCCAGCGCGTCATAGATCGTCTCGAGCCGGTCCACGATCCGCTCCCAGCCGTACGCGCGCGCGGTTTCGATGCCGCTCGCGGCCATTCGGGCGCGCAGAGCCGGGTCGACCAGGAGACGGCGGAGCGCCGCGGCCAGAGCCGCCGGATCGCGCGGAGGGGCCATGAGCCCCTCGTTCCCCGGCGTGAGCACGGTTCGGTAGCCCGCCAGGTCGGTCGCCACGATCGGCACGCCGGATGCCATCGCCTCGAGCAGCACGAGGCCGAAGCTTTCCCCGTCGCGCGCGGGCGAGCAGAAGATATCGGCCGACGCGTAGTACCGGGGCAGGTGTTCGTGCCCGACCCTTCCCTCGAAGTGGACCCGTCCCTCGAGCGCGCCGCCCGCGAGCCGCTCGACCTGACCGCGAAGCCGACCGTCTCCAACCAGGATCAGCCGGAACGCGAGTCCCTCGCGCGCCAGCTCCGCGCACGCGCGCATCAAGTCGGGGAGTCCCTTCCTTGGATCGAAGCGTCCCACGAAGAGAATGTTCCGCACGCCGTCGTCGTACCGCTCGAGCCGGGGCAAGCCGGGGCGAAACCGCTCGTGGTCGACCCCGTTCGGAACGATCTCGACCGGTCCTGGGAAAAAGCGCTCGACACAGCGGCGGGCGGTGTCGGACACGGCGAGGATCTGGTCGATTCTCCGGTAGAGCAGGAGGAGCGGCCGGTGGAACATCCAGAAAGGGAAGTCCGAAGAGACCGACGAGTGAAACGTCCCGACGACCGGACAGCGCGCGAGCCTTAGCGTGAGGAGCGGCAGGACCGGCGAGAGCGGGCAGTGGACGTGGATCACGTCGAAGGAGCCCTGCTCGAGGATCCGGGCGAGGCGGTGGGGAAGACCCATCCCGATCGTCATGTTGTTCTCGGCGCCGTTGTAGGGGATCACGACGTTCCGTCCGATTCGCAGCACGCCCGTCTCGTCGCCTGCGTTTCGGACAAAACGCGAGGTGATGATGGTCACTTCGTGTCCGCGGTCGCGCAGCACGCGCACCGTGGCGTCGACGTGCTCCGTGACGCCGCCGACGGCGGGGTGGTACGCCTGGCTGACGACGGCGATCCTAAGCGGCATCGGCCCCCCAGATCGGGCGGAAGATGCACCACTGGCTCACGTGGGCCGCGATATTCCGCTCCTGAGTCCGCGCCACCCCTGCGGTGAGCCGACAGAGGTCCTCGTGGAGCGGCAGGTCGAAGTCCGGCTCGTCCAATCCGTCGAACGAAAATTGGTGGTGCCCATCGGCCCCGCGGACCGCGTGGCCGTGGAGGATCGGGACGCGCGCGCGCCGCGCCAGGATCGCGGGGCCCGCCGGGAACGGCACGCGTCGGCCGAAGAAATCAGCGGGGAGAGAGCGCGAATAGACGTCGCCGTCCACGAGGAGCGCCACGATCTCACCGTCCCGGAGGGCGGAGACCAGCGGTGCGAAGCCGTCCTGGGTCGTGCTGACGCGGATTCCCTCGCGCTCCTTGAGCGCGCGCACCTGGCGCGCCAAGGCCGGGTGCAGCTGCACACCCGTCACCGTATGCATCCGAAGTCCCAGTTGGGTCAAGCCGATCCCCGCGATCTCCCAGTTGCCGAGGTGCGGCAACGCGAGAATCGCCCCCCGTCCCCGTGCGATCGCGCGGTAGAGGTATTCGGTGCCGGAAATATGGAAGGTGCAGTCCCGCGGTAGGGTCCGGGCCGCGCGGCGGCCAAGGTACTCGAGCCAGCCCCGGTGGTGGGATTCGAACATGCTCCGCGCCGCGCGCCCGCGGGCCTTCAGGTCGGCAAGATCGGGGTGCCCCGCCGCGGCGATCTGCGCCAGGTTTCCCAGCACGGCGGCACGGCGAACCGGACTGAACCGGTACTGGAGCGTGGCGAGCCCGCGTGCGCAGGCACGCTGGGCCGAAGGCGGCAGGGCCGCGGAGGTCGATCGAATGATTCGAAGAAAAATGCGAGGGAGCACGGCCGTGTCGCGTGGATCCGCTACGCTGGGAGCCGTCAAGGCAACGACGCTACACCAG
>JBGPMG010000080.1:0-10832 GCA_041486815.1 Candidatus Eiseniibacteriota bacterium
CGGTGCGGTAGAGGCCAACGCCTTCGGCGCCGTTTTCCAAGAGCGACGGCAGCTCTTCCGGAACCTCGAGATTGGCGCCGAGGTGCACGCGTCGGCCGTCGAGCGTGACGCAGGCCTGGTCTTTGAGAGCGGCGAGATTTGCCGCGAGCTCCCGGTAGTGGCGCTGCTTGCGGACGTGCTCTTCGAGGACTTCCGGCTCCGGATCGAAGATCGCGACGCCTCGGGTTCCGTCCACGAGCGCGATCGCGCCCTCGCGCGCCGCGCGCATCGCCTGCTTCAGACCCACCACGGCCGGAATGCCTCGGGCGCGCGCCATGATCGCCGTGTGGGATGTGCGTCCTCCTAGATCCGTCGCGAAGCCGAGGATCTTGTCCCGTGGCGCGAGCGCCATCTCGCTGGGCGGAATGTCGGAAGCGACGATCAAGGAAGGGACACGGAGATCACTCAAGGAGTACGAACGGATCCCGCCCAGATGCGCGAGCACGCGGCGCCGCACGTCGCGGATGTCGAGCGCCCGGTCGCGGTAGTACTGCCCGTCGGCCGCGTCCAGCCGCGCCGCGACCGCGCCGAGAATTCTCTTGTAGCACCACGCCGCCGTACGGCGTTCCGTCTCGACTGCGCGGAGCGCCTGTTCGAGGGCCTCGGGATCCTCGAGGATCGCGATCTGGGTGTCGATGATCCGGGCGTGCTCCTCGCCGGTCTCGAGCGCGATCTTCACTCGGAGAGCGCGAACCTCCTCCAGGCTCGCCCCAAGCGCCGCCTTCAGGCGCTCCTGCTCCGCGGCGACTTGATCCGCCGGGACCTGGCCGTCCTTAACTTCAATTTCCTCCGAATCGACGATGTGGATCGGTCCCATGCCGATTCCGGGAGAAGCCGGGATTCCCGTGAGAACGGTCATTCCTCTCCGAACTTGTCGTTGACGACGTTGACGAGCGCCTCGATCGCCAGCTGCTCGTCGGAGCCGTCGGCCTTGAGCGTCAGCTCCGCGCCGCGCTCCGCCGCGAGCATCATCACTCCGAGGATGCTCTTGCCGTTTACCTCAAGACCGTCGCGCGCGAGGGTGATATGGGAGGCGAACCGGGCGGCCTCCTTCACGAAGACGGAGCAGGCGCGGGCGTGGAGGCCCAGCCGGTTTTGGATGACGACGTTTCTCTCCACCATGCCGATCGGCCGCTCCTAAACGGTTGCGGCGAACACGGCCGCCGCCGCCAGGACTCCCAACCCCACCTCGACGCCGCGTCCCGGCCATCTTCTCAAACCCGCGTAGCCGATGACGGCGCCAAGGACGAGCGGCGTGAGGGAAGCCACGCGCGAGCGCCCGTCGACGCCCCACCGGCTCGAACCGAAATCGAGGGAGAGCGCCACGAGCGCAAGCAGCGCGCCGTAGCCGAGCGCACCCGCGCGCGCCACCGCCTGGCTCCATTCGGCGAGCCGGAGCGACTTGAGGAGCTCACCGGGCCGGTCGGCCGAGGCGTAACCGCGCGCCACGCCGAAGAGTCGGAACGGCAACGCGACGGCATTGTACGTCAAAAGAGTGAGAAGGGGGCAGAGGAGCACCCTGAGATCGGGCCCTATGAACCCGGCGCCCGGTAGGAATGTGATTCCGAGGATGCCCACGAGGCCCGCGAACGGTCTCAGGGTGACCCAGAAGAGCGGATCCCCGAGCGCGGCGAGGGGGCTCGCGAGCGAGCGCTTGTACGCGTCGATCTCCGCGTCGTCGATCGGCTCTCCGTTCGCGCGGCGCTCTTCGCGTCGCGCGGTGGCGCCGACCACGAAGCCCGCGAGAATCGGGTGGGTCGCGAAATAGGCCAGGTTCCGGGACAGCGCGCGGGCGAGGTGCTCCTTGTCCGGGTAGAGCCGGCGAAGAGCCGGAAGGATCGCGAAGGCGAAGCCCATGCCCTGCATCCGCTCGGGCGTGAGAAGCGCCTGGATCTGGAGCGTGCGCGAGGTCATCGTCGCCAGGTCGTCCCCGCGGACGCGCGCCTCGGTCATGGCGCCGCCCTGCGGAAGACCACGCACAAGACCACGGCCACCGTGGCGCCGAGCGCCACCCATCGGAAGGCCTGCTTCCTCCCCGCCACGTGGGCGCGGTAGGCGGCGGCAAGCGCCGCGCCGATCAGGGCGGCGAGGACAAATCCGATGCGCCGCGCCGTGAGCATGTCACCGAGCCTCGGCAGGATCACGAGCAGTGCCGCGAGGCCGAGGAGCGACGCCGCCCATGCCCAGAGCGCTCCCACGGTAAAGATACGAAGGACTCCGCCCCAATAGAGGAATTCGAAGGCCCGCGCCTGGCCACCCGCGGCGAGATGCTCGGCGCGAGCCAGGTCGGCGCGACTGCGCGCGCGGTGGAATCGCAGCACCCAGCCGCCGCCGACGGCGGAGATGAGCCCCGCCGCGACGCCGATGAGAACCCAGAGCGCGCCGCCCAGGGCGACGGTCGCGGCCTCGTGAAGCCGGGCCATCCCAAGGACGGCCACCGCAGTCCCGACGACGCCGGCGGTCGCCGTGTCGTGCTGCCGCTGGGCGGCCGGAAGGGACGCGTCGGTGAGCAACATCTGGAGCAGCGCGCCGACTCCGATCGGGACGCGAAGCGCCCAGAGCTCCCACTCGGGGCCGGGACTGAGCAAGATTCCGGCGAGGCACGCGCCGACGATCGGTTGGCTGAGCATCAGGCTCCAACCGGCGGTTCGATCCAAGGTGAGCGCGCCGCCCAGAATCGCGACGCGGACCATTTCAGGAAGCATGAACCGCCTCCTCGGCCCGCGCGGGCGAGGGCATCAGGTTGCCTCGCCGACCCAGGTGTCGATCGCGTGCGATGCGTTGGAGGGAAGATCCTGGGCGTAGACGCGAACGCCCCGCCGCTGGACCGCACGGAGCCGCTCGCGGTCGATCTCGTCTAGATACACGTAGGGAAGCACCTCCCGCCTCCCCGGCGCGTGATGAAGCCCGCCGAGGTTCAATTCTCGAAGCGGGAATCCACCTTCCAAGAGGCGCAGCGCATCGTCCGGCGCCGCGAAAAGCAGAATCGTCCGCTCCGCCTCCACCTCGTCGCGGAACGCGGGATCCAGCGCCTCGGCGACGGAGACGACGCGGCCGCGGGCCCCTTCGGGCACCGCGAAGAGGTAGAGATTCGCGCGATCGGGATCGACGCGCAGGGAATCCGACACGATGGCGAGAAGCGTCGGATGGAGCGCACTCCCCCATCCGTGCGCGACCTGCCCGTGGATCAGCCGGTCGTCGATCCGGGCCAGCAGGAGCGGCACCTAGAGGATGACGATCCCCGCCTTCCCCTTGGCTTCCATGCGGGGCAGAAGCTCGTCGAGGGAAAGCGTGTCTCGATAGT
Organism: Candidatus Eiseniibacteriota bacterium; assembly: GCA_041486815.1. Taxonomy (GTDB): domain Bacteria; phylum Eisenbacteria; class RBG-16-71-46; order SZUA-252; family SZUA-252; genus WS-9. Next base: position 3,344 of record JBGPMG010000080.1, read on the forward strand.
GGAAGAATTCGAGCAGCATCGGGAGGTTGACGCCCGTGATCCGCCGCAGATCTCGACCCTCGCCGCCCACCCGGCGCGAGGCGATGCCGCAGCTTCCCGCGGCGAGATCGGTGAAGAGCACGACCGGCGCGTCGGGCGAAGACTCGGCGAGCCGCCCCTCGATCGCGGTTGTGAGCGCATCGGCCGAGAGGCCGCTATTGCTCACCGTGGCGACATCGGACTGTGGCCCCAAGATCGCGGCGACCGTCCGCACCAGCTCTTCACCCAAAACGCCGTGCGTCACCAGAAGGGCGACCGGGCGTGTTCGATTCATCGGGAGACCCCCGCGGCGCTACTCCGTGTCATCCCGGACGAGCGGGCTGGACAAGAGCTTCATGCGCATGTTCTCGAGAAGGCGGTCGTTCAGCGCTCGCGCGGGATGGTAGCCGTATACCTTGACGAGGTGGTTCAGCGATACCACCTCGGCGATGACCGTGATGTTCTTCCCCGGGAAGATCGGGATCGTAACGAGAGGAATCTGGACGTCGAGGTACGAGACCATCTGATCGTCGAGGCCCACCCGCTCAAAGTCGCGGCCGTCGCTCCACTCGGTTAGATGCACCTCGACCTCCACGCGCTTCTGGCCGCGGATCGAGCGGATGCCGAAGATCGATTGCACATCGATGATGCCGAGCCCGCGCACCTCCATCGTGTGCTTGAGCACCTCATTGCACGCCCCGATGAGGATGTCGCCGTGCCGGCGGGTGATTCGGACGACGTCGTCCGCGACGAGGCGATGCCCCCGCTCCACCAAGTCGAGCGCGGTTTCGCTCTTTCCGATTCCGCTCCTCCCCGTAAAGAGGAGCCCGACGCCGTAGACGTCCACCAGAGATGCGTGCGCGGTGACCGAGGGCGCGAATACGAAGTCGAGAAAGGCGGTGAGCTGGTGGATGAACGGCGTCGTGTCCTGAGGCGTGCGGAGCACCGGGATCTGGTGCTCGTTCGCCCGCTCGACGAGGCCTTCGGGCAGTTCGAGCTGCTTGGCCACGATGATGCACGGAACCTGGAACTGGAAAAACCGGTCGTACGCGGCCTTCCGCTCCTTCGGCCCCAGCGTGCTGATGTAGGCCATCTCGGTCCGCCCGAAGATCTGGATGCGGTCCGCGAGGAAATTCTCCGTGAACCCCATCAGCGCCATCCCCGGGCGATTGATGTCGCTGACCGTGATCGGCACGAGTGACTCGAGGCTCGACGAGAGGAGTTCGAGCGACAGCTGCTCCTTCTGCTGCTCGTAAAGCTGGGCGACCGTCAAGGTCGCGGGACTAGTCGAGCTCAAGCAGACCCACCTGGCCGTTGCCGAGCCGATAGGCGACTCGGAGACCTTCCTCGCCCCGCTCTTCGAAGACGAGCACCGGCTTCTTGCTCGAGATCAGCGTCCGTGCCGCTTCGTCGGCGGTCAGGACGGGCCGATCGGGCCGCAGGCGCACGACGGGAATCTCCTCGGCGGTCGTCCGCGGCAGCGCGCTCGCGCCTTCCGCCGGGGGCTGCAGACGGATCGTCGGGGCGTGCTTCTTCCGGACCTTCATCCGCCCCTTGCGCCGCGAGAGCGCGCGTTCCTGCTTTTCTAGGACTGTGTCGAGCGCCGCGCGGGGGTCGGCGTCCTCCGCCTTCGCCAGCAGATCCATCTCGTTTCCATGAATCTGGAGCTCGGCCAAGTGGCGGTACCCCTCTCGGGTGACGGTGAGCTGGGCCCGGATCAGCCGCGGGTAAAAGCGGGTCAGCTTCTCGATTTGCTCGACGGCATATTCGCGGAAGGTGGGCGACGGCTTCCAGTGGTGCCCCTTGATCGTGATCTCCATGCCCCTCCTCTCGGTAGCTCGCAGGCTCCGGTCAAGCGTATCGCCGGCGGGCGCGCGCCGGAAGAAGCCGCAGCGCCTCGCGGTACTTTGCGACCGTGCGACGCGCGATCCGGAGCCCCTGCTCGTGAAGGATCTCGGCGACGCGCTGGTCGCTCAGCGGCTCGCGCTTGTCTTCGCCGTTGATCAGGTTGAGGATCTTGTCCTTAGCGACCTTGGCCGAGACGTCGTCGCCCTCGTCTGTCGCGAGCCCGCTCGAGAAGAAGTATTTCAGCTCGAAGACGCCGCGCGGAGTCTGAACGTACTTGTTCGTCGTCACGCGGCTGACGGTCGACTCGTGCATCCCGATCTGGTTCGCGATCTGCTGCAGGGTCAGCGGCCGGAGCCCCTCGACCCCCTTCTCGAAAAATTCCCGCTGCTCTTCCACGATCCGGCGCATGACCTTGATCATCGTCTTTCGCCTCTGTTCGATCGTCTGGATGAGCCACTTGGCGGAGTTCAGCTTGTCCGAGATGAATTTCCGCGTCTCGTCCTGCCCCGCGGTCTTATTGCGGAGCATCTGCTGGTAGGCGGCGCTGATCCGCAGCCGCGGCACGTTCCGATCGTTGAGCGAGACGACGAAGTCCTCACCCACCCGCTCCACGATCAGGTCGGGAGTCACGTACTTCGTCTCCTCGGCCGCGATCTCCTGACCCGGCCGGGGATCGAGCGTCGAGATGAGATCGCCCGCCGCCTGCACGTCCTCGACGGTGCACTTCAGATTCCGGCCGATCTCCCCGAACCGGCGCGCCAGGAGGTTGTCGAACTGCTCCTGGACGATCCGCCCCGCGAGGGTGGCCTCCTGCTTCCGTTGTACTAGTTGGATCCAAAGGCACTCTTGGAGATTCCTCGCCCCGACGCCCGCGGGCTCGAATTTCTGGATCGAAGCGAGGATGTCCTCAACCTTGTCCGGGGCGATGCCGAAGGTCTCCGCGACCTCCTCGACGGTCGTCTGTAAATAGCCGTTCTCGTCGATCGACCCGATCAGGTATTCGCCGAGCGCGAGATCGTCCTCTTCCAGCGACAGAAGCCGGAGCTGCTCGATCAGGTGGTCGCCCAAGCTCGCGCGTGTGACCGGGACGCGCTCGTAAAACTCGGCGTCCGGGTCGTCCGTGCGCGGAGTGGAAGGCCCCTCGAACTGATCCGGCCAGAGCTCGTTCCAATCGACTTCCTGGTTCTTGTCCGGCTCGACCGTCTCGACCGGCTCGGCGTCCTCCTGGCCGGTCTCCTTCTTGACCTCTTCCATCTCCTCGACTTCGTCGACTTCGTCTACCTCCTCGAGAAGCGGATTCCGCTCGAGCTCCTGCTTCAACGCCTGTTGGAGCTCGAGCGTTGGCATCTGTAGTAGTTTCAAGGCCTGCTGCAGACGCTGCGTCATGATCAGCGTCGGCTTCTGCTGCATCCTCAGGCCATGTTTCATTTCCATGGAGAATTCGCCCCTCAGTCCAAGCGGAAACGCTCGCCCAGATAAATCTGGCGAGCGACCGGGTCCCGTGCGAGCTCCTGGCTCGTCCCGCGAAGCAAGATCTTACCCTCGAACATGATGTACGCGCGGTCGGTCGTGCTCAACGTCTCCCGCACGTTGTGGTCCGTAATCAGGATGCCCAGGCCTTTCTTCTGCAAGCGGGACACGATGTCCTGGATCTCAGCGACCGCGATCGGATCGATTCCGACGAACGGCTCATCCAGGAGCAGATATCCCGGCTGCGTGACCAACGCGCGTGTGATCTCCACGCGCCTCCGCTCCCCGCCCGAAAGGTTGTAGCCCTTTCGGTCGGCCAAGTGTCCGATGTTCAGCTCCTCGAGCAGCTCCTCGAGCCGCTGCGCCCGTTCCTTCGAGCTCAGCTTCAAAGTCTCCAGAATCGCGAGGATGTTTTCCCGCACCGTAAGCCGGCGGAAGATCGACGGCTCCTGCTGGAGGTAGCCAATTCCGATCCGCGCGCGTACGTGCATCGGTTCCCGCGTCACGTCTCGCCCGTCCACGTCGATCCGGCCGCCGTCCGACCGGAGCAAGCCCACGATCAAGTAGAAGGTCGTGGTCTTTCCGGCCCCGTTCGGCCCCAGGAGCCCGACGACCTCGCCCCGCTGCACCTCGATCGTGACCTTGTCGACGACTTTCCAGTTTCCATAGTAGCGCTCGAGATCGCGCGCCACGAGCCCCGTCATCGACCCGATCCGTTCCCGTTCGTGTCAGGCTCTGACACCCCGCTGACTTCCGCGCGAACCTCCCGCGATAGGTGAAAGTGGTCGAGGTTGGCGTCGCTCTCGAAGCCCCAGCCGGTCACCACGTCATTCTTCCGCGTCACCCGGACGAACGCGTCCGAAACGATCTTCCCGGTAGTGTTCATCCAGCGAAGCGAATCCGTCTCCAACCGCACGCCGCGCGTCGTGATGACATTCACGTGCCCGCGCGCCTCGAGGTCGTTCGTCCGCTGATGAACGAGACCCTGGTCGGCCGTGAGGGTCGAATAGGTCTCGCCCTTGTCGTTAAAGAACTCGATGCGTACCGTTTGGGCATCCACGAGATTTCGGTCGTTGTACATGGCCGCGTACGAAGCCCGCAGGGTCCAGCTCTTCTTCCCCACCGAGCTTTCGGTGAGTGTGAAATCCCGGGCCTCTTGGTCGGGAACCCTGATCTCCGCCCCGTTGGGGGTGGAGGTTGGTTTTCCCCTGCAGCCGTCGGGACCCAAGGCGAGGAGCGCCGACACTATCACGCACATGCAAGCGCGGTCAAACCCATGCCAGCGCATGGCCTTACCGCGCCTTGAGATTGAGGCAATCGTGTAGGTGGATGACCCCGAGCGGCCGGCCCGTGCCGTCCAGCACGACGAGGGAGGTGATCGCCCCACCCTCGTTCTCTTCCATCTGCCGCACCGCCTGCGCGATGAGCGCGTCAGCCTCGATGGTCTTGGGCGCGCCGATCATGACCTTCTCGACAGCCTGCCCGAGGTCCACGTCGCCGCGCAGCAAAATGCGCTTGAGGTCCCCATCGGTCAGGATTCCACGGAGCACCCCCGATCGATCCACGACGGTGGTCATGCCGAGGCGCTTGTTCAGGATCTCGAGGAGAGCGTCCCTAAGGGTCGCCTCCATGCCGACGCGGGGGAGCGCGTCGCCACCATGCATTCGGTCCTGGACGCGGAGGAGCGCGGCCTGACCCACGACCCCGCCAGGATGGAGGAAGACGAAGTCTTCCCGTGTGAACCCCTTTAGCCGCATCAGCACGATCGCGACTGCGTCCCCCAGGGCGAGGGCCGCGGTCGTGGTCGAGGTCGGCACGAGGTTCTCAGGACAGGCCTCGACCGGACGACCCAGGTCGAGCACGTGGTCCGAAGCTGTTCCCAGGGAGGAGTCGGGGTAACAGGTCATCGTGATGATCGCTACCCCCCGGCGCCGGAACGCGGGCAAGAGCTCCAAAAGCTCCGCGGTCTCGCCGCTCTTCGACAGGAGGATGGCCGCGTCGTCCCGCGACACGATGCCCAGGTCGCCGTGTGCCGCGTCGACCGGGTGGACGAACGTGGCCGGGGTCCCGGTGCTCGTTAGGGTGGCGGCGATCTTCTTCGCGACCAGACCCGATTTCCCGACACCGAGTGTGAGGATCTGCCCGCGTACCTTAGAAAGGGTCTGAATCGCGGCTTCGAATTCCTTGCCAATCAGGGGCTTGAGCCCCTGTATCGCCTCGCACTCGAGCGCCAGGACTTCCCTTGCCCATGCGACCACTTGGGTCTCGGGCGCCACCTTCCCGCCGGGCGGAGATTTCTCACGGTAGAGGCTCTTCGTCACGGCCTTGGCGTCTCCACAAGACTCGTATCGGCAATTGCTTGGTGGATCTTCATCAAGGACCGCAGCAGGGCCGGAAGGTCGGCCAGTGGCCACTGCGATTCCCGATCGGACCGAGCCCGCTCCGGATCGGGATGGGCCTCGATGAAGAGACCGTCGGCGCCCGCCGCCACCGCCGCCCGAGCCAGGAGCGGGACGTGCTCCCGCTGACCGCCGGTCTCGACGCCGCCTGGCTTCTGAACTGAGTGGGTGGCGTCGAAGAAGATCGGGCACTCAAGAGCGCCCATCACGCCGAACGACCGGTAGTCGACCACGAGATCGCCATAGCCGAACGTGGTCCCCCGCTCCGTCACGATCACCCCCTGAGCCCCCGCCGCGCGGGCCTTCTCCACGCAGTGCGCCATGGAACCCGGGTCCAGGAACTGACCCTTCTTGAGATGGATCGGCTTCCCGCTCTTGGCCACAGCCTCGATGAGCGGGGTCTGACGGCAGAGGAAGGCCGGAATCTGGAGCAGATCGAGCGTTTCGGCGGCCGCGGCCACCTCGACCGTCTCGTGGACGTCGCTCGTGACCGGGACTCCCACCCGCTCCCGGATGCGAGCGATCGCCCGAAGCCCCTCCCGCGAGCCCGGCCCGCGGTAGCTTTCGCGCGAGGACCGGTTCGCCTTCGAATAGGAGGCCTTGAAGACAAACGGAAGATCGAGCTCCGCGGCAATCCGCTTGAGCTCTCGGGCCACCTCCTCGGCCATCCCTACATCCTCCAGCACGCAAGGGCCCGCGATGAGCGCAAGCTTTCCCGGCGTTATCGAGACCGGGCCGATTACAACGGGGGCGAACTGCGGGCGCGGGTTCATCGTCATCCCCTCGGCGAGCCGGTCGCGCCGGCCCTTGCTTCGGAGGCCCCGGCACGACGAAGCCGCTCGGCGTTCGCCGCCCCGATGAATCCCTTGAAGAGCGGGTGCGGCTGATCCGGACGCGATCGAAGCTCGGGATGGAATTGCACTCCGACGAACCACGGGTGGTCCGGAAGCTCCACGATCTCGACGAGATTGAGCTCGGGGTAGACCCCGGTCACGCGGAGCCCCTTCTCCTCCAGCCGCTTCAGGTATTCGTTGTTGAACTCGTAGCGGTGGCGATGGCGTTCGGCCACTTCCGGTGTCGCGTACGCTTCCGCCGCGTGGCTCCCGGACGTCAACACGCAGCGGTACGCGCCCAGCCGCATCGTTCCGCCCTTCTTCGTCACGCCGTGCTGCGATTCAAGAAGCCCGATCACCGGATGAGGAGTCTTGGGGTCGAACTCCGACGAGTCCGCGCCCGAGAGTCCCGCGACATCCCGGGCGAATTCGATCACCGCGCACTGCATCCCGAGGCAGATGCCGAAGAAGGGGACGCCGTGTTCCCGCGCGTAGCGCGCCGCCTGGACCATCCCCTCCGTGCCGCGATCGCCGAAGCCCCCGGGAATCAGAATCCCGTGCGAGGAGCCGAGGAGCGCCTCGGGACCGTCCATCTCGATCCGCTCCGAATCGACCCATTCGATCTTGACGTTGACCGCGTTGGCGACGCCTCCGTGCGTGATCGCCTCCTGGATGCTCTTGTAGGCGTCGCGGAGATGCGTGTATTTGCCGACCACCGAGACCGTGACCGTGTCGCGTGCGGACTTCATCCGCTCCTGGAATTGCTGCCAGACCCTGAGATCCGCCGGGCCGGCGTCGAGGCGCAGCATGGTTACGATCAGGTCGTCGAGACCGCCCCGGTGGAACATGAGCGGCACTTCGTAGATCGACGCGACGTCGATCGCCTCGATAACCGCCTGGGTCGGCACGTTGCAGAAGAGC
>JBGPMG010000081.1:0-10707 GCA_041486815.1 Candidatus Eiseniibacteriota bacterium
AGGCCGATCGGCTACGCCGCTTCCTCCGCGCGATTGGGTCGCGAGTTCCTTACTATCGCGATCTATTCCGTCGATCCGGGTTTCATCCCGAGACGCTGCGCGGTCCGTCGGATCTGGCGGTCCTCCCGATACTCACGAAGTCCGACATCCGCGCCCATCGCGCCGCGCTCGTGGCGGAGGGGGCGCACCGACTCACTCACAATTACACGGGCGGATCGACAGGGGAGCCGCTCCAATTCCTCGTGGGACCCGCGAGGGTGACCTCGGACGTGGCCTTGCGCTGCCGCTCGATGCGCTGGTGGGACGTCGAGGTGGGCGACCCCGAAATCGTGCTCTGGGTGGCTCCGGTCGAGCTCACCAGGCAGGATCGGGTTCGCGAGGTACGCGACCGATTGCTTCGGAGCAGGCTCCTCCGCGCGGACCGGATGACTCCGGAACGCATGGACACTTACCTCGACGTGATCGAGCGCGTCCGCCCCGTCCAGCTCTTCTCCTATGGCTCGGCCCTTGCCGAGCTCGCCCGCCACGCCGAGGAGCGACGTCGAGACGTCGCCGGGTTCGGCATTCGCGTCGCGTTCCTCACCGCGGAACAGCTCTACGACCACCAGCGTGAGCGAATTGAGCGCGTCTTTGGCTGCCGCGCGGCCAACGGGTACGGCGCACGCGACGCGGGCCTTGTGGCGAGCGAGTGTCCTGAGGGAGGGATGCACGTGAACTCGGAGGACGTCGTCGTCGAGATCGTGGACAATCACGGCATCCGGCTCCCGCCGGGACACGCGGGGCAGGTCGTCGTTACCCACCTGGCGACGGAGGATTTCCCCTTCGTTCGATATGGGACCGGCGACGTCGCGGTGCTCCACGACGCGCCCTGCGCCTGCGGGCGCGGCCTTCCGCTGCTCCGGGAGATTCACGGACGGGAGGCGGATCTACTCCTCAGCCTCGACGGGGCGCGGGTCCCCGGTCACGCGATTGCGCGCCTTCTTCGGACCCAGAGCACGCTCAAGGCATTTAGGATTGTGCAGGAGGCCCCCGATCTATTAAGAATCCTCCTCCTCAAGCTCGAGGAGTTTCCCGCCGGCGTGGAGGCGGAGATCGTTCGGGGCGTTCGGGCGCGCCTTGGCGCGGGCATGCGAGTGGAGCTCGTATCGGTCGACGAGATACCTTTGGATGCTTCGGGCAAGTATCGAACCGTGGTGAACAAGGTCGGGACCGATCCGATCCCCGAACCGGCTAGGAGCCTGCCTCATCTTGAACTCAAGCCTCGCCGATATCGATCGCGCGATCCGCTCCCGCACGCGGACGGCATGAGACCGGCGCGCGACGCGTATACTGCCCTCGTTGCCGGGCCCCTATTCCGGATTCAGGAGCGCCTGAAGGGGCACGACACGTTTCGGCGCCTGCGCGAGCTCGAGCGCAGTCAATGGTGGGACGGGCCCGCGCTCGCCGCCTTCCAAGCCGCCCGGCTGCGACGCTTCCTCACCACCATCGGTTCGCGAGTCCCGTACTACCGCGATCTCTACCAGCGCACGGGGTTTCATCCGAATTCCGTGCGGGGCCCCGAGGATCTGACGCACCTCCCGCTGCTCACGAAGGCGGACATCGGCGCGAACCGTGCACAGCTCGTGGCGGAAGGCGCCACCAAGCTTCTTCGCAACTTCACCGGCGGCTCCACCGGGGAGCCCCTTCAATTCTTCGTCGGGATGGCGAGGGTGACTTCGGATGTCGCCACTCGTTGCCGCTCGATGCGCTGGTGGAACGTGGAAGTCGGCGACCCCGAGATCGTGCTCTGGGCCGCGCCCGTCGAGCTCACGAGGCAGGATCGTGTCCGGAGCTTCCGGGATCGTGTCCTCCGCAGCACGTTCCTCCCCGCGGACAAGATGACGCCGGAGCGAATGGATTCGTATCTGGACGTGATCGAGCGAGTGCGTCCCGTTCAGATCTTTTCTCACGCGTCGGCGCTCGCCGAGCTCGCGCATCACGCCGAGGAGCGAGGTCGGAACATGGCCGGGCTCGGGATCCGTGTCGCGTTTCTCACCGCGGAGCAGCTCTACGATCACCAGCGCCAGCGCATCGAACGAGTGTTTGGCTGCCGGGGGGCGAACGGGTATGGAGCCCGCGACGCCGGATTCCTGGCGAGCGAGTGCCCGAGCGGAGGAATGCACTTGAACGCGGAGGACGTTGTCGTGGAGATCGTAGACGATCGCGGCAATCCACTCCCGCCGGGGCTGGCGGGGCAAGTCGTCGTCACCCACCTCGAGTCGGGAGAGTTTCCGTTCGTTCGATACCAGACCGGCGACGTCGCCGTGCTCCACGACGCGCCCTGCGCGTGCGGCCGCGGCCTTCCGCTCATTCGGGAGATTCACGGACGGGCGGACGACCTGCTCCTCGGCCTCGACGACGCGCGGGTCCCGGGCCAGGCGTTGGTGCACCTTCTGCGTGTCCGGGGCAGCGTCAAGGCGTTCCGCATCGTGCAGGAGGCGCGCGATCTATTGACCATTCTCATCGTCAAGAACGAGGAAATTCCCGCGGATCTGGAGGCCGAAGTTGTGCGCGGCGTCCAGGCCCGTCTGGGGTCCGGAATGCGCGTCGAGTTCGTTTACGTCTCGGAGATTTCTCCGGAAGCCTCAGGGAAGTACCGGACGGTAGTGAATAAAGTCGGGCTGACGCCGAAGCCGGAGACCGGGGCCCCGACGGCGCGGCACTAGGCGTTACGGGAATCGCCCCGGGTGGGCTCGTCCGGGCGCTGCCCGCGGCGGCGTGCCCAGAGATCTTCGTAGAGATCGGAGTAGGCGCGAACCATTCCACTCATCGAGTGCTCCGCCTCGACCTGAGCCCGGCCCGCTGCTCCCATCCGACTTCTCAGCGGTCCATCCCGCAGTAGCTCCCCGATCCGCACCGCCAGCGGGCCCTCCTCTCCAGCCGGCGCCAGAAATCCGGTTACCCCGTCTTGGACCAGCTCCGGATTCCCGCCGACCGCGGTCGCGACGACCGGCCGCCCCGCGGCCATCGCCTCGAGGATCGTGTTGGACATCCCCTCGAAGCGCGACGAGTTGACATAGACGTCGCAAATCTGGAGGACCTTCGGGATGTCCTGTCGCACGCCCACGAACCGGACCGCATCGACAATGCCCAACTCGGATGCCATTCGGTCCAAACCCGCGCGCGGATCCGTCGCGCTGCCGCTTCCAACCAATAGGAGCCGGGCGTCGGAATCTTCCCGATGGACGCGCGCGAACGCCCGGAGCAGGGTCGGATGATCCTTGATCGTGCGAAACCCGCCCGTGTTCATCACGACGCGGTTTGCCGGGGTCAGGCCGAACTCCTCGCGGAGCTTGTCGATCGCGTCGTTCCCCCCGAATGCCTCCAGATCGACGCCGTTGGCGATGCGGGCGACGCGCTCTCGAGGAATCCGCCAATCGCGAACCACTTCTTCAGTCAGATCCTTGGAAACAGCGCAGACCCGCGCCACCCCTTTGACCAGGAAGCGACTCGCGAGGAGCCGGCGTCGGTCCACGTTCGTATCGTCCTTACCGTGCTCCCCGTGCACCACGACCGGCACCCCCGCGAGCCACGCGGCCGCGACAGAGTAGAGAAGGGTGGACCAATTGTGGGAGTGGACGATGTCGACCTTCTCGGCGCGGAACAGGGCCGCCAGCCGTCCGATCAAGCGCCAGTTGCGGCCGGGACTTTTTCGAAGCTCGAATACCGGGATCGTGCCCGCGAGCAGTTGCCGGGCGTCCTCGGTCTGATGGCGCAAGCAGACGATCATCGACTGGATCCGGTCGGGATCGAGCCGGTTCACGAGCTTGATCACTCCGTATTCCATCCCGGCGAGAGCGAGAAGATCGACGACGTGCGCGATCCGGATGGGCTCCCGCCGCGAGTTCCGTGTGGACTTTGGCATCGTGGGAGAATAACATTCCGTGCGCATGGCGTGTCCGCCCGGTCCCCATCCGTCTCGCCTCCAAATCCAACTCCGCAGACCGACTTCCCGCCGCGACGATCGACCGCCGCCGCCCCAGGGCGCGCGAAACGCATGAGCGGAATTTGCGGGGTTTTCGCGAAGGTCAGGGATGCGCGCCTCTCGGAAGCCGCCATCGAAGCGATGTGCGCGGAGCTTCCGCTCGGAGCGAACCACGCCGAGACAGGCAGGCGAGCGACCCTCGTGCTCGGCCCCGTTCTCTTCGGCGTCTCTCTCTTCGGGAGGCAGGTCGGAGGAGTGGCGCAGGCTACGAGAGACGGAGCCACGGTGGGGGTCGTCTGCTACGGAACCCCCTACGATACGGACTCGGCCGGGGGCGGGGCGGCGAGCCCGAATTTCGCCGAGAGCATTCTCGGACGTTATCTCCGCGACGGCATCTCGTTCGTCGATCGCCTCGACGGCGAGATCACCTTCGCGGTCTGGGATGGGAGGACAGAGCAGCTTCACCTCGCGACGGACCGCTTCCGCATCCACCCGCTCTTCTATAGCGATCGCCCGGAGCAGCTCGTGTTCGCGTCGCGAATCGGGGCTCTGCTTCAGTCCCCAATCCCAATGACGACGAGCATCCGGCCTGAGGCGATCGTCGATACGGTGGCCTCGTCGGCTATTCCGACCCCCAAGACCGTCTTCCGGGAGGTCGCCAAGGTGCCCCCGGGGCACCTCCTCGTGCACGGACGTGGGAAGACCTCGCTCTCCCCGTACTGGCAGCCCGATTTTCTTCACCCGAGCGCCGAGCGCGAGGCCGAGCTCACAGCGGAGCTGCGCACCCGATTCTCCGACGCGGTCGCGCGCCGTCTTCGAACCGACGGCGCCATCGAGCGCCTCGGCACGTTCTTGAGCGGCGGCGTCGACAGCAGCACCGTCACCGGGGTCCTCATGCAGGCCGCCGGCCGGCCGATGAAGAGCTTTTCCATCGGATTCGGCGAGCCCCGGTACAACGAGATCAGTTATGCGCGGATCGCGGCCCGCGCGCTCGGCGCGGAGCACTTCGAATATTTCGTCGTGCCGAAGGACGTGCCCGAGGTGCTCCCGGCCCTCATGGCATCGTTCGATGAGCCGTACGGGAACGCCTCCGCGGTGCCCACCCATCTCTGCGCGCGCCTCGCCCGCGACCACGGCGTGGATGTCCTGTACGCCGGCGATGGAGGGGATGAGCTGTTCGGCGGGAACGAGCGCTATGCGAGCCAGCGCGTTTTTGAGTACTACAATCGAATCCCTTCCTGGATCGGGCGGGGAATCATCGAACCGGCCGTCACGGCTCTTGCCGATCGCCTTCCGTGGAATCTCTTCGTCAAGGGCAAGAAGTACATCCGCCGGGCCACGCTCCCGGCGGGGAAGCGGATCACCTCATACGATTTCTTCAACGTGTTCCCCATGGAGAGGTTCCTGACCGGGGAGTTCCTGGCCGAGGTCGGAGCCGGCTATGACCCCGGGGAGGCCACCGAGCGCCTGCACGCCCAGGCACTGGCCCGCACCGAGCTGGATCGTCAACTCTACTTGGACCTCCACCTCACGATCTCCGACAACGATCTCTTCAAGGTCACGCGGATGGCCGAGGCGGCGGGCGTGACGGTCCGGTTTCCGTTCCTCGATCGTCGGCTCGCCGAGTTCGCGATGACGGTCCCGGCCTCCATGAAGATGCGCGGCGGCAAGCTTCGAACGTTTTTCAAGAACGCTTACGCCGACCTGCTCCCCAAGGAGGTGCGGACGAAATCCAAGCACGGTTTCGGCCTCCCGATCGCGGTATGGCTCCAGACGGACCCCGTGCTTTCGGAGATGCTTCACGATCTGGTCCTGGGTCCGCGCGCGACCGCGCGCGGCTATTTCCGCAAAGAGGCGCTCGAGGAGCTCATCCAGCTCCATCGCTCCGATCCAACGTCCTTCTTCGGGACCGCCCTATGGAACCTGATGATCCTCGAGTTGTGGCACCGAGGCTTCGAGTCGAAGGGGAGGGGCGCTTCGGCGAAACCCGGAAGCCCCGGCTGAGGCATGGACACCGACCGGATACGGTTTCGAACTCGAGCCTTCCGCTCGGTCGCGCGACTGCTTCATTGGAGCGGAATGCTGGCCCTGGCCCGGCCGCTCCTGAATTCATCGCGCCTCAGAGTCGATCGGTCGGGGCACCCGGCGTTCCCCTACATTCGGCGACGCCCGGTCCGGAACGCGCAGATTCTCATCTACCATCGCGTGAATGACGATCGGGATCCGTATTTCGGCGGCATCCCGACGACCGAATTCGAACAGCAGATGGCATACGTCTCGTGCCGCTTCCGCGTCCTGCCGCTCTCCGCCCTCGTCACGGCGCTCCGTGGGGGAGCGCTCCCCGACAACGCCATTGCGGTCACGCTCGACGACGGCTATCGCGACAACTACCTTCACGCGTTCCCGATACTTCAGCGATATTCGATCCCCGCGACGATTTTCCTCACGACCTCGGCGATCGGGTCCGACCTGGAGCTCTGGCACGATGACGTCTTTTCGGCCTTCCGGGAGACCGCCGAGCCGGCGCTCGAGCCCTTCGGCTCAAAGAAGACCCGCAGCCCGCTCACAACCATCGCGGAACGGCTCCACACACAGCACGAGTTCCTCGTATACATCCGCACTCTGAGCGAGGCCGAACGCGCCGCGGCCGTTTCGCGGCTCCGCGAAGGGCTCCGCGTTGGGCCGCCACGAAGAGCGCCCGGCCTGATGCTCTCGTGGGAGGAGGTCAAGGCCATGAATCGCGCCGGGATTCAGTTCGGATCGCACACGGCGACCCATCCAATCCTGTCGCGGGTCGATCGCGATCACGCGCGACGCGAGATCGTGGATTCGAAGCGGGCGATCGAGGAGCAGCTCGGCACGCCTGTGGAGGGATTCGCGTATCCGAACGGAACCCGCGCCGATTTCCTCCCGGAAACGAAGACGCTGCTCCAGGAGGCGGGCTACCGCTACGCGGTGACGACGATCGGCGGATCGAACGAGCCCGAGGAGGACGTATACGAGCTCCGCCGGGCAACTCCTTGGGACGACGACATTTTTGCTTTCGGCCTCAGGCTCCACTACAATAAGCTGCGCTCATGAGCCGATCCGGCCGCGCTCCGTTCCACTCCGATCGATTCCCGGTCGACCCCATTTCGACCTACTGAGAAGGGCTGAAAGCCGTGGCACTCACAATCCGAGTGGCCGATCTCGGCGCGGACCGGGAATTGATCATCGATACGCTCCGTCGCTACCTGACTCCGCTCTCGGACGCGGCGCGCTTCGACTGGCTCTACCGGGGGAACCCGTACGGGCCGGCGGCCGTGTGGATCGCCGTCGACGATGTCGGCGGCGAGACGGTCGGCATGGCCAGCGCCTTTCCGAGGCGGGCGGTTCGAGACGGAAAGGACGAGCTCTGCTGGGTGCTGGGGGATTTTTGCATTCACACGCAATATCGGACGCTCGGGCCCGCGTTGCAGCTGAATCGTGCCTGCCTCGCCGGCGTCGGGCAGGGAGCCGTCGCCTTTTGCTATGACTTCCCGAGCGTTCGGATGATGGCCGTCTACCGCCGCCTCGGCATCGTTCCATTCGGCCAGACGATCCGCTTCGTCAAGGTACTGCGCTGGGGCCGCAAGCTCCGGGAAATGGTGTCGATCCCCGGGATCCGGACCGCGCTTGGGATCTTGGGCGCGATCGGGGACCTCAGGCCCGCCCCCCGGCCGGTCCCGCCTCGCGGAACCACGCTGGCCCTGGAGGAGAGGGATTGCGATGCCGCGTTCGACGACCTGGACCGGGCGAACCGGAAGCGGTTCCGTCTCTACCTCGAACGATCCGCGGCCTATTTGAATTGGAGATATCGAGCGAATCCGCTCGGCCGGTACGAAATCCTGTCCGTCCGGACAGGAGGGGAGCTCCAGGGATACGCCGCGTTCACTCAAACCGGACCCGATGCGCTCCTGACCGATCTATTCGCCCGCGAGGATGACACGACGAGACTCCTCCTTGGCGAGCTGACCGCCCTCCTGAGAGGCCGCGATGCTGTGACGCTCTCCGCCCCCGTGCTCTCGCTGCACCCTCTCATTCCACATCTCCTGGACTCTGGGTTTCGGCCGCGGGAGGCAACTCCGGTGATCCTCCACAGCGGGCCCGGCTCCGAAGCGATGAGCCCGCTCGGCCGCGGTGACTGGCCGCTCTCGAGCGGGGACAGGGACAGTTGAGAGCCTCGGGGACCCACCATGCCGACTGATTCCATCCAGCCGCGAATTCGGGAGTTCATCTTGAATCAATTTCCGCTGGCGCGAAAACGCGCGATCGGTGACGGCGACCCGTTGCTGGGGCACGGTATCCTCGACTCCTTGGGCATTCTCGAGGTCGTAGCGTTCGTCGAGCGCGAATTCGAAATCACGGTCGCGGACGAGGAGCTCCTTCCCGAGAGTTTCGAGTCGATCCGGAGCATCGCCCGATTCGTCGATGAGAAGCGCGGCCGCGAACCGGGCGCCCGGACGGAGGGCGGGTAGCGTGGATTTCCTCATCCACCATATGCTTCGCGCGAGCGCCGGGCGGCACCCGGACAAAGAGGCGCTCGTCCACGGGGACCGCCGGCTCACGTACGGCGAGGTCTGGAACCAGGTCTCCAGTCTCGCGCAGGGTCTCCGAAGCGCGGGGCTCGATAGGGGCGACCGGATCGGAATCTACGTGGACGCCACCGTGGAGCAGGCTCTCTCGATTTTCGCCGTCGCGCGCGCGGGCGGAGTGTTCGTGCCGATCAATGGCGTCCTCTTCCCGGAGCAGGTTTCCCATATTGCCCGGGATTGCCGCATGCGCGCGCTCATCACCTCAGCGCCCAAGCTGGCGGCGATCGCGGCCACCCTCGAGTCGATGCCGTCCCTCGAGTATCTGGTCGTCGTCGGATCCGAGATCCCATCGGGGATCCACCTTCCGACTCATTCCTTCGAAACGCTGTCCACGGGCCCCGCGCCCGCGGAGATCTTCGAACCCTCCATCGAGAAGGACCTCGCGGCGATTCTGTACACGTCGGGCTCGACGGGGAAGCCGAAAGGGGTGATGTTGAGCCACGCGCAGGTCATGGCGGGGAGCACCATCGTCTCCACCTACTTGGGCATCACTCAATCGGAACGCATTCTCGCCGTCCTCCCGTTCAGCTTCGACGCGGGACTCAACCAGCTGATGACCGCGTTCCAGCAGGGAGCCACGATCGTTCTGAAACCGTTCGTCTTCGCGCGGGAGATCGTCACCGCGCTCCACAAGGAGCGGATCAGCGGTCTCGCGGGCGTTCCCACACTCTGGAGCCTCCTCGCTCAGCCGAGCTCGTCGCTCCAAAAGAGCACGTACCCCCACCTCCGCTACATCACGAACACCGGCGGCGCGATGCCCCAGGACGTCTTGGCAACGCTGCGACGGGTGCTCCCCACGACGAAGATTTTTCTCATGTATGGTCTCACCGAGGCCTTCCGATCGACCTACTTGCCTCCCGAGGAGCTGGACCGGCGGCCCACTTCCATGGGGAAGGCGATCCCGGACACCGAAATCCTAGTGCTCGACGAGAACGGACGGCGATGTGGTCCGGGGGAAATCGGAGAGCTCGTGCATCGCGGGCCGACGGTCTCGATGGGGTATTGGGGGCAACCGGAGCTGACGGCGCGGGTGCTCCGCCCGAATCCCTTTCTCCCGCCGGAACTGGGCGACGTCGAGAAGGTGTGCTACTCCGGAGACCTCGTGCAGATGGACGAGGACGGATTCCTGTACTTCATCGGCCGGCGCGACAACATGATCAAGTCGTCCGGCTTCCGGATCAGTCCCACGGAAGTCGAGGAGATACTCTTCCAGAGCGGGAACGTGCAGGGCGCCGCTGTCATCGGAGTCCCCGACGCCATGCTCGGGCAGGCCGTCGTGGCGTTCGTCGTCTTGAGCGAAGGGACCTCGCTCGATCCCGAGGCCCTCCGCGTCTATTGCGCCGAAAAGATGCCCCAGTACATGGTCCCCAAGTCCATTGAGATCCTGGACCAACTGCCAAAGACGAGCAGCGGCAAGGTGGACTATCCCGCGCTGCGACGGCGTCAGGGAATCTGAGGATGGATCACGTCCGCTCAATCATCGCCCGCCACTTCGGCGTGGTTGGCGGCGAGCTCCACGTCGGCGGCATCCCGGTGAGCGCTCTCGCGCGGGAGCACGGAACCCCGCTCTTTATCTATGACGCCCAGGTCCTCGACCGCCAGTTCGCCCTACTTCGCCAGACCTATCCGAAGGAATTCGCGATCAGCTATTCGGTGAAGGCGAACCCGTGTCCCGCCATTGTCCGCCACTTCGTGAACCTGGGCCTCGGGCTCGAGATCGCCTCGGCGGGGGAGTTTCACCAGGCTCTCCGCGCCGGGTGCCAGCCCGAGCGCATCCTGTTCGCGGGGCCGGGAAAGACCGAGGTCGAGCTCGAATTCGTCCTGGGACGCGGAATCGGAGAGATTCACGTCGAGTCCCTCCTCGAGGCGCGCCGCGTCGGCGCGATCAGCGCCAAGCTGGGCGTCCGCGCGCGTGTGGCCCTCCGGGTCAATCCCGGCGCCGAGGTCCAAGGCGGCGCCATGCGCATGGGAGGGAAGCCCGCCCCCTTCGGCGTGGACGAAGAGCGTCTCGATACCATCCTGGATGTTCTCGTTGCCGATCCACACGTCGACTTTCAAGGGATCCACCTGTTCACGGGGACCCAGATCCTGGACGATTCCGTCCTCGTCGCGCAGTACCGGCGCGGCATC
>JBGPMG010000082.1:0-10598 GCA_041486815.1 Candidatus Eiseniibacteriota bacterium
AGGCCCGCCGGAACGTCTCGGAGCGGACCGCGGTGCGGATGGTGTCCTCGATCTCGCGCCTCGTCGGCCAGAGGTCGCGCAACGTGACCGGCTTTCCGTCGCTCCCGATCCCGATCGGGTCGCGGCTCATGTCGACGTCGATCCTGCCGGTAAGCGCGTAGGCGACGACCAGCGGGGGAGAGGCAAGGTAGTTCGCGCGCACCTCGGGGTGGATGCGTCCCTCGAAGTTTCGGTTTCCGCTCAAGACCGCTGCGACCACGAGCCCGTTCGCCTCGACCGCCGCCGAAATCGGCTCCGGGAGCGGCCCGCTGTTCCCGATACAGGTCGTGCAGCCGTACCCCACCGTGAAGAATCCGAGCTGTTCCAGGTAGGGCGTGAGCCCCGCCTTTTCGAGATATTCGGTCACGACCTTCGAGCCGGGCGCGAGGCTCGTCTTGACCCACGGCTTGGTCTTGAGGCCCCGTTCGACCGCGCGCTTCGCTAAGAGGCCAGCGCCGACCATGACGGAGGGGTTCGAGGTGTTCGTGCAGCTCGTGATCGCCGCGATCACCACCGCTCCGTCCGTGAGGGGAAACGTCTCGCCGGCCATCGTGACCTTGTTCGCGGGCGGCGCCAGCGCCACCGCGTTGCCGTCACCGCCCTCGCTCTCCCAGCGGCCGTCGGTGTCAGGGGTGGGCCGCGCCTTCGGTCCGACCTTCATCGTGGGAAGCGCCGACGCGAAGTTCGATTTCACCTCGCGAAGCGGAACGCGATCTTGAGGTCTCCGCGGACCCGCGAGGCTCGGCTCGACGCCGCTGAGATCGAGAAAGAGGTGATCCGAGTAGGCGGATTCCGGAGTATCGGGGCCGGCGAAGAGGCCCTGTTCCTTCGCGTAGGCCTCGATGAGCTTCAGCTGCTCCTCGCTCCGCCCGGTGAATTCGAGATATCGAAGCGTCTCGGCGTCGATCGGAAACATCCCGCAGGTGGCGCCGTACTCGGGAGCCATATTCGCGATCGTGGCGCGATCGGCGACGGGGAGCCCCGCGAGCCCCGGTCCGTAAAATTCGACGAACGATCCCACGACGCCCTTCTTTCGCAGCATCTCGGTGACGGTGAGGACCAGATCCGTTGCCGTCGCGCCCTCGGGCAGCGAGCCGGTCATCTTGAATCCGACGACCCGAGGCACGAGCATCGAGACCGCCTGCCCGAGCATGGCCGCCTCCGCCTCGATGCCCCCGACGCCCCAACCGAGGACCCCGAGTCCGTTGATCATGGTGGTGTGCGAATCGGTTCCGATCAGTGTGTCGGGGAAGGCCTGCGGCTTGGCTCCCGACGTCGCGAAGACGACCCGGGCCAAGTACTCCAGATTCACCTGGTGAACGATTCCGGTCGCCGGCGGGACGACGCGGAAGTCCTGGAACGCGCGCTGACCCCAGCGGAGAAAGAGGTACCGCTCGCGGTTTCGCTCGAACTCTTTCTCGGCGTTGATCAAGAGCGCGGCGCGCGACCCGTACTCGTCGACCTGAACCGAGTGGTCGATCACCAATTCCACGGGCTGAAGGGGATTGATTCTCTTCGGATCGCCGCCGAGATCGGCCATGGCGTCACGCATCGCCGCGAGATCCACCACCGCGGGCACGCCGGTGAAGTCCTGGAGCAGGACCCGGCTGGGCGTGAAGGCGATCTCCCGATCGGGCTCGGCGGTAGGATTCCATCGCGCGACCGCTTCGACGTCCTCCCGCCGGACGACGCGGTCGTCGAGGGTTCGGAGCAGGTTCTCGACGAGGATCTTCAGCGAGTAGGGAAGGCGCTCGATGGGGAGTCCGGCGCGCGCGAGCGCGTCGAGCCGGTAGATTTCATACGAGCGGCCTCCGACCGTGAGGGTCGAGCGGGCGCCGAACGGATCGGTCATTTCATTGCCTCCCGGTGGAGCGGCGGCGATGCCGGTGCGAACGTGGGATCGCGCGCCGGCCCATAGGCTCCCTAGAATAGACGACGCGGACCGCCGCGACCTCAGCGGAATTGCTCGGTTACCCGAGCCCGGCGGTCCAGAATCGTCGACGAAAATCCGGCTTCCGGCCCCGCGAACGCTCGCGTAGAGTGCGCGCGGATGATCCCCTCGCCGCCGCAGAAATTCGGAGTCGTCCCCGAGAACCCGAGCGCGGGAACGCCGCGCCGACCGGGCGTCGGCATGATCGTGCTCGTCATCGCGATCCTCGCGGCGGTGACGGTTCTCTGCTTCGCGCTTGCGCCGCATTTCCACCCGAAGCGGATCGAGGCTTGGGTCCGCGGAGCCGGCGCCTGGGGCCCGCTGCTCCTCCTCGGGGTCCAGGCGGCGCAGATCCTGCTCGCTCCGATCCCCGGGTTCTTCGTGCCGGTGCTCGCGGGCGTGTTGTACGGTCCGGTGGTCGGTCCGCTGATCACGATGGGGGGATCGATCCTGGGTTCCGGCGCTGCCTTCTGGATCGGGCGGAGCGGCGGGCGCCCGGTCGCGGAACGGCTCGTGGGGGCGGAAGCGGTCCGGAAGGCGCAGCTGCTCTTCGCCGGAAAGCGCTGGCTCGCGCTCGTGCCGCTTTTCCTCTTTCCGTTCTCCCCGGCCGACGCGCTTTGCTTCGTCGC
This sequence comes from Candidatus Eiseniibacteriota bacterium, assembly GCA_041486815.1. Classification (GTDB taxonomy): domain Bacteria; phylum Eisenbacteria; class RBG-16-71-46; order SZUA-252; family SZUA-252; genus WS-9. The sequence continues at coordinate 2,599 of JBGPMG010000082.1, forward strand.
CGGGATCATCGGAATGGAGGCGAAGAAATTCTTTCTCGCCGTGGCCTTAGGCCGGCTGCCCAAGGACGCGATCGTGGCCGCGTCCGCCGCCTTCGGCTGGAGCTTCCTCCGCCCCTAGCGCGCCCGTCCCTTTCTTACGATCTTGATCGGGGTTCCGGCCTGGATCTCGGCCGTCGCCCTCGTCCCATTCAGGATGGCGCCGTCCTCGACTCCGAGCGCGAGCGGGCCGAAATCGGACCAGACCGTCGCGAAGGTCGCCGTTCGCTTGGCGGGCTGGATAGAGAGACGGTCGGGCTGCACGTTCAGCTTGGCGGGATCCCGAAGCGCCGCGACGCTTCGGATCGACTGATAGACTTGGTCGTTGGCCAGCCCGGCTTTCGATTGGCCGATCACCTCGAGGAATTGGCCAGGGTGGATTCGGACGAATCCCGCGACCATGGCCGACTGCCCCCCCTGGGACTGGAGCATTACGGTGCCGATCCACGCGGGAAAGTCCCGGAACTGCTCGGACCGCCCCGTTGCGCTCACGATCGATTGGCGGGCCCTCAGGGAGTCGACGTATTCCGCGGGCGTCACGGTGCTGTCGCGGGTCGAGCCCAGCGTGACTTGCATCATCGCGCCCAGTCCCTCGTCGGCCGCGACGAGCGCGGAAGGCGTGTTCTGTGTTTTCCATCCGCTTGGAAGAATCATCTGGAACGCAAGCTCGGGGTGGTAGAACCGGTTCTCCTCGAAATAGCCGGCCCGAGGGTCGTCTCCGAACACCAGCCCCTCGATGTGTTTCCGGTACTCCGAGGCGCGAATGAGCAGGTTCGTCTGGTTGCTCGAGACCGACGCCAGCGCGAGCTGGCGCGTGCGCACCTCGCGGTCGCCCGGGTCGGGGTGTGTCGATAGGAAGTTGGGAATCGATTGGCCCTCCCGCTCTCCGATCCGCTTGAGCGTCGCGTAGGTGGATGGGATCTCCCGCGGGTCGTACGACGCCTTCACCGCGTATCCGATCCCGAGCTCATCCGCCTGGGTCTCGTGGTCGCGGCTGTACTTGAGGAAAAGGAGGCCGAGACTCTGGGCGGCGACCCCGCCGTAGGGGCGGAATTGCGGCACGAAAACCGTTCCGGCGATCAAGCCGATGCTGGCGATCTGCTGTTGTGTCATCTGCTGGGCGGTGTGCCGGGCGGTGACGTGGCCGGTCTCGTGACCCAGCACTCCGGCCAGCTGAGCCTCCGAATTCATGTAGGCCAAGATTCCCCGCGTCACGTAGATGTACCCGCCCGGGATCGCGAACGCGTTCACGACCGGGGAGTCGAGGAGCCGGTAATGCCACTCGAGATCGGGCAGGTGCGAGGCCTTGCCGATTCGCTGGCCGATCCCATCAACATACTTGGCGAGCGCGGAATCGGCGTAGAGTCCGTACTCGGCGGCGATCGCTGGGTCGGCCTGCTTGCCCATCTCGAGCTCCTTATTGCTCGAGACCAGGGAGAGCTGCTTCTTGCCCGTCGCGGGGTTGGTAGCGCAGCCGGAGTGCACCGTAAGGAGAATTGCGAGAAGGGTCAGCGCGAACCCGTCGCGCCGTGTCCGGAGCCGCTTTCCATCGGTCATTCGATCGCTCCCCTGTCCGTGGGAATGAATTGCGCGTCCGATTATGATACACCGTTGGCTGGAATTCGCACCGGGGAACGCCGCTTTCGGCCCATCGGAGGAACGGATGCCCGCCATTTCCGTCGACATCGAGCAGCTTTGCGTCAACACCATCAAGTTCCTCGCGGTCGACGCCGTCGAGCGCGCGAAGTCGGGGCATCCCGGAGCGCCCATGGGCGCCGCCGACATGGCGTTCGTACTCTGGGCCAAGTTTCTCCATTTCGATCCGGCCGATCCCGCGTGGGTCAACCGCGACCGCTTCGTCCTCTCCGCGGGGCACGCCTCGATGCTCCTCTACTCGCTGCTCCACCTTTTCGGGTTCGATCTGCCGCTGGACGAGATTAGGCGCTTTCGCCAGTGGGAATCGAAGACGCCCGGACATCCTGAGTACGGACACACGCCGGGAGTGGAGGCGACAACCGGCCCGCTGGGACAGGGGTTCGGCAACGGGGTCGGCATGGCGCTCGCCCAGCGGATGGTCCAGGCCCGCGTTCCCCGGCTCGGGAAGCTCCTGACCGGGAAGGTCTACGGGCTCGTGAGCGACGGCGATCTGATGGAAGGGGTCGCATCAGAAGCGGCGTCGCTCGCGGGCCATTGGGAGCTGGGAAACCTGATCTACCTCTACGACGACAATCGAGTCTCGATCGAGGGCCCCACCGCGCTCGCCTTCAGCGAGGACGTCGGCCTTCGCTTCGAGGCCTACCGGTGGCACGTCCAGCGGATCGACGGCAATGACCGCGGCCAGGTGGAGGCGGCGCTTCGCGCGGCGCTCGCGGAGGAGGGCCGCCCCTCGATCATTCTCGCCCGGACCACGATCGGCAAGGGCGCGCCGACGAAGGAGGGGACCGCCAAGACCCACGGCGAGCCGCTCGGCCCGGATGAGGTGAGGCGAGCGAAGGAAGCCGCGGGGTGGCCCCTGGAACCGGCGTTCCACATCCCGGAAGAGGCCGGGCGGTACTTCGCGAAGCTCGTGGAAGAGAAGCGGCGCGACCGCGCCGCGTGGGACGAGCGGTGGGCCGCAGCGCGCGCCGAGGTCCCAGAGGAAGCGGCGCTCTGGGACATTCTCTGGAGCCGCGCGCTCCCGAGTGATCTCGAGGCCCGCCTGGCTACAGCGGCCGGGCCCCCGATTGAACTCGCGACGCGCGCGTGGTCCGGAAGGGTGATTCAAGCCGCCGCGGCAGCGGTGCCGTCCCTCGTGGGAGGAGCCGCCGATCTCGCTCCGTCAACCATCACCGACATCGCGGCCGGGGGGGACGTCGTCCCCGCGGACCTCAAGCCGGGCGCGCCCATCCAGTTCGCCGGGCGAACCCTCCACTTCGGCGTCCGGGAGCACGGCATGGGCGCGATCGTGAACGGGATGGCCCTTCACGGCGCCTTCCTGCCGTACGGCGCCACCTTCCTCATCTTCTCGGATTACATGCGCCCGGCGATCCGTCTGGCCGCTCTAAGCGGGCTCCGCGCGACGTTCGTCTACACCCACGACAGCGTCTTCCTAGGGGAGGACGGCCCCACGCATCAACCGATCGAGCACCTCTCGTCGCTGCGGCTCATCCCCAATCTGGAGGTCTGGCGTCCGGCCGACGGGCCGGAGACGGCCGCGGCGTGGGCGTCGGCGCTGCGGCGGACCCAGGGGCCCACCGCGCTTGTGCTGACGAGGCAGAAGCTCCGTCCGCTCGCGCGCGACACGGGCGCCGATCTCGACTTGATCCGGCGCGGGGGATACGTGCTGCAGGAAGTTCCGGGGCGGCCTCCTCACGCCATCCTCATCGCGTCCGGCTCGGAGACCCCGCTCGCTCAGGCGGCCGCGGCATTCCTCGCGAATCGGGGAGTCCTCACGCGTGTGGTCTCGATGCCGTGCGTGGAGCGGTTCCAAGCCCAGCCGGAGGCCTACCGGCGCTCCGTCCTGACGGAGGGATCGCGCTTCGTCGTGATCGAGGCGGCGCAGACCGATCTCTGGGGCGCGATCGTGGGGTCCGACTCGCTCCGGTTGGGCCTCAACCGTTTTGGCGCGTCCGCTCCGGGCGAGGTGATCGCGGAGAAGCTGGGGTTCACACCCGAGGCGGTGGCGCGCCGGGTCTCGATTTGGCTCCGTCCCGAGTGAGCGGGGAGTGAGCGCTTCCGATCCGCGCGCCGTGACCGCGAGGCCCCAGGATTCCTGGCGCCGGCGTCACACCGCGGCGCTCGCCGGCGTCGTTCTGCTCGCGCTGGCCCATCTCGCCCCGTTCGTCAATTACCTCACCGACGACACCTTCATCCACCTTCAGTTCGCGAAGCACCTGATCGGAGGCGGGGGATTCGCCTTCAATTCGGGAGAGCCTACCTACGGAGCGACCAGCCCGCTCTGGGTCCTTCTCCTAGCGGGGATCGGCCGCTTTCTGCCCGGAACCGCCACGACCCCGAACGACCCGTTCCGAATGCCCGAGCTGGCGTGGGTCGCGAAGGCATGGGGGGCGGTTTTCGTCACGCTCTCCGTCCTCCTGCTGGCGCGGCTGGGCCGCGCACTCGGGTGGCGACCCGCGAGCGCGCTCGCGGCGGCCATGCTCTTGGGCGTTCACGCCTGGTCGGCGCGGTGGGCGATCTCCGGCATGGAGACCGCGCTCGCCGTCTTTCTCGTCGTGCTCGCGCTCGGGGCGCTCGCGAAGACGCTGATCGAGGGAAAGGGCGCGCTCGCGGCGGGAGTGCTTCTCGGACTCGCGACGATGGCCCGGCCGGAGTGCTGGCTCCTCGTCGCGCTCGGAATGGTCGCGATCGGGTTCTCGGGCGAGGGAGGTCGCGGCAAGCGGTTGCTCGTGGCGATGGCCGGCGTCGCGGTCGGCGCGGGTCCGTGGCTTGTCACCGCTTGGCTCTGGTTTCACCGCCTGCTCCCCAACACGAGCGCGGCGAAGGCGGGCGCCTGGTTCGATCCGGGGCTGATGCTCGCCGCGCTCCGGACCTCGCTTCGAATCCTGATATCAACCGATGCGATCCCGATCGCGCTCGCCGTCGTCGCGCTCGCGCTCGCGGGTCCCCTGCTTGCTCGCTCGCTCCCGTGCGGGCGGCGAGCGTTCTGGGTCGTCGTCGCGGCGTGGCCGGTCGTTCTGGTGGCCGGTTTGGCGGCCGGAGGCGTGCAGGTGATCTCCCGGTATCTTCTGCCCGCCGTTCCCTCGGTCCTGCTGCTCGGCGTGGCGTCGTTGGGCTGGGCCTCGAGCCGGCTCGGGGCGCGAGGCAAGACGGCGGCCGCCCTTGTCCTCGTCGCGATCTACGGGGCCCCCAATGTCTACCTCACCGCCCGATACAGCGCGCCGCACGCCTGGCGCCACACGGCTGGACTCCGATCCTCGCTCGCGATGTTCGGACTCTGGGCGCGCACCCACACGCCGCCCACGACGATGATCGCGACGCCCGATATCGGCGCCGTCGGCTACTACTCCGACCGGCGGGTGCTGGATCTCTTCGGCCTGGTAACGCCCGCGATGGCACCGATCGCGGTGCACGAGGGGTACGACGCGGTCGTCGACCGCCTCCTGTTCGAGCGGGTGGGCCGTCCCGACTACCTGATCGATCGCGCCCGCGAGCCGAACAGGCTCGCGCGGGACGAGGAGCCGGCCAACCCGTACGCTTTCCTGATGGCGCGCTCCATCCCCGATCTGGGCATCACCCGGCCGACTCGGTACGTCTACTCGCTTTATGTCATCCGTTGGGACGTCTACGACCGGATGCACCCGCGGATCGCCTCCATCGCTCATTGAAAAGGCGGCCGCGACGCGCTATCATTTGATGTAGCTCGCAGAATCACCGCGTGTCCTGGCGCCGCAGTCGTAAGTTATTTAGACCCAGAGACTTTAATCCAAAAGATTAAGCTAAATTCGAGAGGCCGCCTGGTCTTCCGTGCGGCGTCGGTCGCCTTCGCCTCCGTTGCGGCCCTTGCGAGCCTAACGACAGCGGTCGAAGCGCTTCCCGCCCGGGCTCCGCGGCGCGCCCCGGACCCGAGCCACGCCGCACCGTTCGCCCCCTCGCTCCTACCGTCGACATCGGGCTCGGCCGTCGACTGCGTCATCGTCGCTCCCGACTCCCTCGCCGACATCTACCAGCGGTTGGCGGACTACCAGACCCGGACCGGCCGGACGACCGTAGTGCGAGGCCTCTCGACAATCCGGGCGCTCGATCCGAGGTCGAACGATCTCGCCCAGGCGATCCGAAGCTTCCTCCGCTCGGCCTATCAGCTCTGGGGGATCCGCTGGGCGATCCTGGCCGGGGATCACGAGGCGATCCCGTTGCGAATGGCCCACGTCGCCCTGCCGTACCCAGAGGACATTCCCACCGACGCGTACTACGCCGACCTCGACGGAACCTGGGACACGAACGGGAACGGCATCTACGGTGAGGTCGCGGATAGCCTCGACATGATTCCCGACATCTCGGTTGGCCGGCTTTCGGCGAATACGCGGAGCGAGGCCACGACCATGGTGAACCGGGCGCTGCGCTACGTCACCGGTGTCTCGACGGCCTCGGTCGGCCAGAATCTGTTGTTGGCGGAGGTTCTCTTTCCGCAGAACTGGCAGCCGGGGCAGTTCATCACGAACGACGGAGCGCAGCAGGCGGAGCAACTGCTACCCCGCACGCCGGGGTGCGTCGCCACGCAGCGCTGTTACGAGAATTCTACCGCCTACCCTGGCTCCGTGCCGTTCACGAAGGCGAGCGCGATGAGCGCGATCGCCCAGAACTACCACATCGTCGCGCACTACGGGCACGGCTCCCAGTCGCAGCTTTCCTTCGGCGATGGGATCGTCACCGCTCCGGAGCTCGCGTCGATTCCGACGGGCGATTCGACCGCGCTCTGGATCGCCAACAACTGCGCTTCCGCGGCCGTCGACTTCGATTGTGTCGCGGAGCGAATGGTCCGCGCGACGAATGGCGGAACCATGGCGTACGTCGGGTCGACGAGGGATGCCTGGCCCAACAACAGCGCCGCAATTGCGAACGGAATCTTCGACCGCCTCTTCGGGTCGTCGCCGCTTACGCTCGGGGACGCGGTCGAGGGCACCCGCTCGCAGCTTCTGCCGTCGGCCCGCTCGGAGACGCTCGACCGCTGGGGCTATTTCGAAACGCTCCTCCTCGGCGTGCCGTCGCTCAAGATCTGGAAATGCGTCCCCTCACCGCTCGCGGTCACCCGGCCGGGCTCCATTCCGATCGGCGCGGGCGGGTTCGCGGTCACGGTGCAGAAGGGCGGCGCCCCGGTCGAGTCGGCCCTCGTCGTGGCCTGGAAAGCGGGGGAGGAATATCGCGCGGTCTACACGAACCTCTCGGGGCAGGCGACCGTGCCGTTCCATCCGGCGTCCACCGGCCAGTTCTCACTCACGGTGACGGCGGAAGGATGCGTGCCGTCCCTGGATTCCCTCGCGGTGACGGCCTCGTTTCCCACTCTCTACACGTTCCTCGGCGTGGCTCCGCGGGACGATCTGGGAGGGGACGGCGATGGAACCGTCGGCGCGGGCGAGCAGTTTGGAATCGGCGGCTCGATCCGAAACGCCGGGGGGATCGTCGGCGCGGGGCCGTTGACGGTCACGCTGCAAGCCCTGACGTCGGGAATCGCAATCGACGTCGGCACGGCCGTAGCACCGGCACTGGGCGCCGGCGCCCAGACGGCGATGCCCGCCACCCTGCGGGCGCACGCGCTCGCCGCACCCTTGAGCGCGAGGGTGGAGCGGCTCCGGGTCATCGTCAGCGACGGCGTTCGCGCGGACACCACCGAGGTCGCGCTCACGGTCGGGGCTCCGGCGCCGTTCCTCGCCGCCAACTTGTTCAGCGACGCCGGCACTGGGAACGGGAACGGCGTCCTCGATCCGGGGGAGACGGCCTCGCTCTCGTACACGATAGGGAACGACGGCGGCGCGCGCGCGCGCGGCGTGACGGTCCAGGTCTTGAACCCGGCAGCCGGTGTGACGCTCATCGACACGAACGCGACGGTGGGCGACGTGCTCGCCGGCGCGACCGCCTCGACGCCGGCGCTTCGATTTCAGGTCGCGGCCGTCCCTACGGGGCGCTACTTCGACCTCAGACTCCAAGATTTCTACGGCCACACGTGGACGATTCCGATTGAGCGCGCCGCGCCGGGCCAGCCCGGCACGCCGAGCGTCGAGGCGTCCGGGATCGATCGGATCACGATCGCATGGAGTCCGGTGTCGGCCTCCGATCTCGCGGGGTACCGAATCTATCGGGGCCCGAACGACGCGAGCACGCCCCAGCCCGTCACCGTTCTTCCGGTACGCCGGATTCCCAGCTATGAAGATGGAGGGCTCTCGACCCTGACCTCGTATCGCTACCAGGTGAGCGCCGTCGATTCGAGCGGAAACGAGGGTCCGCGTTCTTCGATCCTGCTCGCGAGCACG
>JBGPMG010000083.1:0-10579 GCA_041486815.1 Candidatus Eiseniibacteriota bacterium
GACCTTCACTCGGGCATTACCCGGCGCCCCGTCATTGCCCGGACAAGTACGGAAAAACGCCAACGCCGACGTGCCCTCAATCGGAGTCCCAACCGTCCCTCGCTGCGGTACGTAAAACGAGTTCGCAATATCCGGGACGCCAGCGTAGGCGGCCGGGACGATCCAAGCCAAAACTGCCGCGATCGCAATGCCCAGCTTGGCCACTTTCAACATCATGACACCTCCTAGGGTCTCAAAAGCTGCGAACAAGCACACGGATGTAGAGGTTTTTTCGGGTCACGAAAGTAGTAGGCGTGATGCCGTGGCGGTTGAAAACACCTCCTTTCGAGCAATTCAATTTTGGATCGTGTGTCAAGTTATATTCATTAAAGTCAGGCACTTAGACTGTGTCGATCCCATCCGGCCCTTTCGCCGCCACCATGGGACTGCTCCGAAATACCTGAAGATAGTACCAATAACGGAGCTCAAAGTCAAGGACTAGAACGCCGTAGAGGGGCCGGCGGGGACATTTTGGTGGGCGAAACAGGGTTCGAACCTGTGACCCCTTGCGTGTAAGGCAAGTGCTCTCCCAGCTGAGCTATTCGCCCCTCATTTGGCCAGGATACCCCAAGGAATCAACACCAGATAGCCCGTCAGAAGCAGGATCGGCGCTAGCGTAATGGAGCCCCGCGAAAGGGCAAAGTACCCAGCGAGGATGACCGCCGCGGCCACAGCGAAAATGATGTAATTCCTTTTCCCGAAAGCGATTTCGACGCCCTGGGCCTCGGCAGATCTTGGTCCGGGGCCGCGACGCGGCTTCCTCCGTGACTCAGCAGCGTTCGCCATTGACCCTCCCCTCCGCGAGAAATCTCGGTTGTGGATCCGGGCGCCGGTAGCCTCTGGGATCGATCGCGACCGACTCAAATCCTAACTTATTCAAGGCCAATAGTATACTGGAAATCGCCGATTCCTCGGAGAGCCTGGCTAGATCCTCCTCCAAGACCTCGAGTCGGGCGTGTGTTCCTTCGTGTCGCAACCGCACCACCCGAAGGGCAAACGCCTCCCTGAGCCATGCTTCACCCTGCTCGACCTGGCTCAGCTTCAACTCATTGACCGGGGACCCATGGGGAATCCTCGACGCCAGGCACGCCGACTGCGGCTTGTCCCAAACGCGGAGACCATGCTCGTGGGCGAGGATCCTCACCTCCAACTTTCCGAGGCCTGCTTCGAGGAGGGGCGCGCGTACGCGGAACCGATCCGCGGCCGCCATGCCGGGTCGAACATCCCCGAGATCGTCCGTCAGCGCTCCGTACGCGACCGATGCCCACCCTTCCGCGGAGGCGATCGCGCCGAGGCGCTCGAACAGCTCCGCCTTGCAGTGGTAGCAGCGGTCGGGGCCGTTCGCGCGGTACTCCTCGCGCTCCATCTCCCGAGTCTCGATCACACGCACGCCGATCCCCTGGGAATCGGCGAGTGCCAACGCGGCCTCGAGCTCAGCCCTCGGAAGCGAGGGGCTGCTGGCAATGACCCCGAGCGCGCGGGCACCGAGGGTCCGGTTCGCCTCCGCGAGGAGATACGCGGAGTCGACCCCCCCCGAGTAGGCCACGAGGGTTCGCCCCATACCGTCCAGAATTCGGCGTAGATCGGCGCGCTTCGCGGCGAGATCGGCCTCGATTCCCGGCGCGCGGAGCCTCACCGCGAGCTCCGTCGGACGACGCGTTTGGGGCGCGCGGGCGGAGCCGGCTTGGCGTGTTCGGACGGAACCGGATTGGGGCGCATGGGGCCGAACGCAGTGGGACGCGTGGGCGTGGGCAGTTCGCGGGCGAGCCCTGGTCCGACCGGAACCAGCGTCGACTCGCGGCGCGCCTGCGCGCGGACCATCGCGATCGCCCGTAGATGCCCCTCCCAGGTCCGCGAGAAGATGTGGGTCCCGTCACCCCTGGCAACGAAATAGAGCTCCGTCGAGTCGGGGAGCGGAAAGAGGATGGCGTGAAAGGCGCCCCGTCCCGGGCTGCAGATCGGGCCCGGCGGAAGGCCACGGTTTCGGTAGGTGTTGTACGGCGATTTCACGTCGAGGTCCTTGTAGTAGACGCGCCCGCGCCAGATTCCCGTGGCGTACAACACCGTAGGATCCGACTGGAGCATCATACCGCGGCGCAATCGATTGTAGAAGACGGCCGCGATCCTCGGGCGCTCCGACGGCACCTGTGCCTCCGCCTCCACGATCGACGCGAGCGTGACGATCTGGTGCAGGGTCAGCCCCATTTTCGCGTTCGGCTGCGCCATCTCTTCCCCGAGAACCTTGAGGCTTCGCTCCGCCATCACGCGTAGCACTTCCTGAGGGCTCAAGAGCGGATAGAAGGGATAGGTATCGGGGTAGAGGTAACCCTCCATGCGGTTGGCCGGAATCCCGAGGGATCGCACGAACGTCGAGTCCCCGACGAGCCCGAGGAGGCGGATCGGGTCGATCTTCGCGCCGTGGTAGAGGATCTCCGCGGTCTGCTCGACGCGAAGCCCTTCCGGGACGGTGACCATGTCCTGAGCCGACATTCCCTTCGCGAGCTGGCGGAGAATCCGATACGTGCTCGATCCGACCGGGATCGTGAAGCGTCCTGCTTGGAGGTTTCGGTCGTAGCCCAAGACGCGGGCCGCGAGAACGAAAAGGCGCGTATTCCCGACGAGCCCCTCGTGCTCGAGGATCGCCGCGATCGCGTCGATGCTCGCGCCTTTCGGGATGATCACCTCGCGCATCTCGAAATGGCGCGTCACGGTCGCCGGGAAGAGCAGAATTCCGACAAGGACCACTACCCCGACGATCCCGCCCAAGATGAGGCTCCGGCGGATCCGGTGGCGGCGCCTCACGGTCGCTCCCCTTCACGACGCGAGCCGGGACGATCGAGCCAGCGCTGTAGGATTACCGCCGCGGCGGCGGCGTGGGCGGCGTCGCCGGCCGGCCCGCGGGGCTCGCGTTCTTCCGCTTCGCGGCTGCTCATGCTCTCGTCAACCAGGTGTACCGGCAGCCCCGATTCCCGCCGGAGCGCCTTGGCGAATCGCTTCACGCGTCGGATCTCCGGCCGCTCCTCCTCTCCCTCCAGCCCGAGCGGGACGCCCACGACGACAGCGGCCGCGTCGACCTCGAGAGCCACCGCCGCGACCGCGGCTGGGGCGTCGCGGACCGTTGTAATGCGCAGCGATCGAAGTGGAGTCGCCAGGGATCCGGTCGGATCGCTCAACGCGAGCCCGAGCTGCCGGAGTCCGAAGTCCACGCCTAGGACTCGCATCGCAGCGCGCGGAGGATCGACTCGAAATCGGGCGGCACGGGGCGGGTGAATTCGAGCGGCTCCCGCGTCACCGGGTGAGCGAACCCGAGCGTCTCGGCGTGGAGCGCCTGGTGGTCGATCTCCGAGAGCAGGAGCGCCGCCTGAGCCCGCCGACCGGGTGCGAGGCTCAAGAGCGGGCCGCGCCGCCCGCCGTACTCGGAATCGCCGAAGACGGGATGGCCAAGGTGAGCCAGGTGGACGCGAATCTGGTGGGTCCGCCCGGTCTCGAGCGTGAGGAGCAGCTCGGAGAGGTAGCCGTAGTCGCGGGCCACCTGGTAGCGCGTCGCGGCGTGGCGCCCGCCGCGGGAGACGACCGCGATCTTCTTCCGATCGCGCGCGCTCCGGGCAAGGGAAGCCTCGATCCTTCCCTCCCGCTGCCGGAGCTGGCCCCACACGAGCGCCCGGTAGACGCGCCGAACCTCTCGGGCGCCGATCTGGCGGGAGAGCTCCCGATGCGCCTCGTCGGTCCTCGCCACAATGAGAAGCCCCGACGTTCCCTTGTCGAGGCGGTGGACAATTCCGGCCCGCTCGGCGCCGTGCCCATCCGGGAGGGCGCGGTACCGGTGGAGGAGCGCGTGAACCAACGTACCGCTTCGGTGCCCCACGGCTGGATGCACGACCATGCCCGCCGGCTTCATGATCACCGCGAGCGCTTCGTCCTCGTAGACCACGTCGAGCGGGATCGGCTCGGGCCGAAGGGCCTGGGGCTCGCGGCGCGGGCGGACGACCTCGATCCGGTCGCCCTCTCGAACGCGCCGGCTCGGCCGTGCCGGGCCGCCATTCAGCCGCACATGGCCGTCGTCGATGAGCTGACGGACGGCTGATCGGGAGAGCGACCGCTCCGCCTCCACGAGGAAGCGGTCCAGTCGCTCACCCGCTCGCGAAGCCGGGACCGTGTGAACTTTCGGGATTGGAAGCGGGTCGCCCCGCTCGGGCGAGATTCCAGGCAAGGAAGATGACCCCCAGCGTGACGGCGCTGTCGGCGACGTTGAACACGGGCCAGCGGAGGGATCCGACGCCCATGTCGATGAAGTCGACGACCCACCCCAGCCTAACGCGATCCACCAGATTGCCGACCGCGCCGCCGAGGATGCACCCGAGTAAGATCCGATTCGCGAGGCTCCGGTAGGTCTCACGCAGAAATAGGAAGATGACTACCGCGATCGCCAGGACCGAGATCACGATGAACGGGACCCGGCTGCCGGGAAAGAGCCCGAATGCAGCGCCTGTGTTGTGGACGAGCGTGAATCGGACCACGTCGTCCAGAACAGGGACGGGTCGCCCCATCAGAAGCTCTGAGGAAGCAACCCCCTTGGTGCATTGGTCGAGCGCGATGATGGTGGCGGCGCACGCGGCGAAGACCCCGGCCCGAACGGTCATCCGCGGGACGAGTTCGTGTCCTTTTCGTGCTTCTCCTGGCAGGAGACGCAGAGGCCGGCAAACGGGATCGCGTCGAGACGCGCCTTCCCGATCTCCTTCCCGCACTCCTGGCAAGAGCCGTATTCACTCCGGTAGAGGCGCCGCAGCGCCTGGTCAACGTTATACAGGAGGCGCCCCTCGGCGGAGGCGAATAGAAATGCCTTCTCGCGCTCCATCGCGTCGGTACCCATGTCGGCCATGTGGAACGAGTAGGCCGACAGGTCGCCGCCGGCGTCTCGCTGGGTCTGGTTCATGGTCTTCTCAAGGTACCCCAATTGGCTCAGAAGCTTCCGCCGCTCGTCCAACAGTCGTTCTTCGAAATGCTTGAGATCCTTCTTGGTGAGCAACGTCGTCATCCTCCTTTTCGAACGCGCTCGATGCCGACCCGGGCGCGTTCTCCGTCGAAGGTCCACTCTTCGACGGCAACGTCCCCCGAAACGCGCGGCACGAGCTCCTCCGCCAGCACCTCTTCCCGAATGTACCCCTCGTAGCGCTCGCAGGCCTTGGAGAGGCCGGGCGAGAGATCCCAAAAAAGCCGGATGCGGTCGGTCACGTCGAAGTCGGCGCCCCTTCGAAGCGCCTGGATCCGGTGCGCGAACTCGCGGACCAGGCCCTCCGTGCGCAGCTCGTCGTCCATGGTTGTGTCGACGGCGACCGCGATCGGTCCGTCCCCCTGGGCGACCCACGGCGGCCGCGAGACCTCTTGGATGATGACGTCCTCGCTTGAGATCCGGAATCGCTGCCCGGCCGCCTCCACGTCCCATCCGCCGCCCGCAATCGCCGTCCGCACCTCCTCCGGTGGGGCGTCCTGGATTCGGGTCGCGATCTCCTTCATCGCGGGGCCGACCTTCTTCCCCAGAACCGCGAAATTAGCCTTCACGCTCACGGAGAGGAGGGCCCCCCGGTCCGGGAGGAGGGTAATCTCCTTCACGTTCAGCTCGTCCTTGATTAGATCGGCAAGCGCTGTTAGATCACGAGCTTCCCGTTCCTTGAGCCCCGCCACCGCGAGCCTCCGGAGCGGCTGTCGAACCCGCAGCGAGGAGGCGCTTCGGGCCGCGCGGGCCATGTTCACGACCCGGAGGGCGAGGTCCATGGAGCGCTCCAGGCTTTCGTCGATCTTCGCGCGGTCGGCATCCGGGTAGTCGCACCAATGGATGCTCTTGGGCTCTCCCGGCGCGGCGGGGAGTACGAGATGCTGGTGGAGCTCCTCCGAGAGGAATGGAACGTACGGCGCCAAGAGCCGCGAGACGGCGCGCAGGCACTCCCAGAGAGCATCGTAGGCGGCCCGCTTGTCGGCCGGATCACCCGACTTCCAAAACCGGCGCCGGGAGCGGCGGACGTACCAGTTGGACAATTCCTCGAGGACGAACTCCTGGATCAAGCGGGCCGCCCGGGTCAGGTCGTACTCGTCGAGCGCCTCGCGGCAGGATGCCGTCAGGGTGTGAAGTCGCGAGAGAATCCAGCGATCGAGAAGCGCCGGTGTTGAGGGCTCCTTCTTCGCCGGGTCATAACCGTCGATGTTCGCGTAGAGCGCGAAGAACTGCGCGACGTTCCGCAGCGTCCCGAGCAGCTTTTTCGTTACCTCCGTCACGCCCTCGAGATCGAAGCGGGTCGGCATCCACGGAGGGCTGACGGAGATCAAGTAAAAGCGGAGGGCGTCGGCCCCGCGCTGGTCGAGGATCGCGTTCGGATCGACCGTGTTCGCGCGGGTCTTGCTCATCTTCTTGCCCTGCTTGTCGAGGATCAGCTCGATTGGAAGCACGTGCTTGTAGGGCGCTCGGCCCGATACCGCGACCGCGATCGCCATCAGGGTGTAGAACCAACCCCGCGTCTGATCCATCCCCTCGGAGATGAAGTCGGCGGGGAAAGACCGCTCGAACTCCTTCACGTTTTCGAAGGGATAGTGCCACTGCGCGTACGGCATCGCCCCCGAATCGAACCAAACGTCGATCACCTCCGGCACGCGCCGCTGCTCGCCGCCGCACTTCTCGCAGGTGAACACCACCTGGTCCACGTACGGACGATGCAGATCCAGCGGATCGGGTACCCCGCGCCCCTGCTTCAACTCCGCGATGCTCCCAACGCACCGGTCCGCGCCGCACTTCTCGCAGCGCCAGAGATTGAGCGGCGTTCCCCAATAGCGATTCCGCGAGAGGGCCCAGTCGACATTGCTCTCGAGCCAGTTTCCGAATCGGCTCGCGCCGATGTCTTCCGGATGCCACGCGACGGTCTTGTGCGCCGCGAGGAGCTGATCGCGATAGCGCGTGGTGGCGATGTACCAGGTCTTCCACGCGTAGTAGAGGAGCGGCGACTCGCACCGCCAGCAGAAGGGATAGCTGTGCGTCGTCATCTCCTCGCGGTAGAGGGCGCCGTGGCTCTTCAGCCACCGGCGAATGTCCGGCTCCGCGTCCTTGACGAACTTCCCCGCCCAGGGCGCCACATCGGCCGTGAACCTCCCCTGCGGGTCGACCATGTGGTGCTGCGGCAGATCGAGGCGCTGCCCCAGGACGTAATCGTCCTCGCCGTACATCACGGCCGTGTGGACGACCCCCGTCCCGTCCTCGGTCGTGACGAAGTCGGCGTCGGTGATGTAGTAGGCCTTCTTGCCGGTGACTTTCTGCAGGTCGATGAAATCAAAGAGCGGACGGTAGTGTTTCCCGATCAACTCCCGCCCCTTGAGCTCGCGCTCATTGACGTACTCGCCCTCGAGCTGGCCGACCCGCTCGCGGGCGATGTAGTACCGCTCCTCTTTCCCGGCGACCGCCTGGCGCACGCGGACGTAGTCGATGTCGGCCCCAACCGCGAGCGCGACGTTCCCGGGAAGGGTCCAAGGCGTCGTGGTCCAAGCGAGAACAAACGAGCCTGGCTCGTCGACGAGCTCGAACTTGACCGTGACGGAGGGCTCGGTCACGTCCTCGTAGCCTTGGCTCACCTCGTGGCTCGAGAGCGGCGTCCCGCAGCGCGGGCAATACGGCACGATCTTGTGCCCTTGATAGAGAAGGCCCTTGTCCCAGATCTGCTTCAAGAGCCACCAGACCGTCTCGATGTAGTCGTTCGAGAACGTGACGTAGGGGTGATCCATGTCGAGCCAGAATCCGATGCGCTCGGTGTTGCGGCGCCACTCGTTCTCGTACCGGAGCACGCTCTGGCGGCAGCGGGCGTTGAATTCGGCGATCCCGAACTTCTCGATCTGGTCCTTGCCGCTGATCTTGAGCTCCCGCTCCACCTCGATCTCGACGGGAAGGCCGTGCGTGTCCCATCCCCCCTTGCGGGGAACGTAGTGGCCGCGCATCGATTTGTAACGGCAGACGACGTCCTTGACCGTCCGGCTGATCACGTGATGGACGCCGGGGAGCCCGTTCGCGGTCGGAGGTCCCTCGTAGAAGATGAACGGCGGAGCCCCTTCGCGGCGCTTCAGCCCCCCCTCGAAGGCGCCAATCTCCTTCCAGAGCTCGAGGATCTTTCCCTCCGACGCTGGAAAGTCGAGCTTCGTCGAGAACGGAAGGAACCGGTCGGTCTTCACGCTTATCCGCGCCCGCCCGGCGGGGGAAGCTGGGTCACGACGCGGGTCACGAGGCGGGTGAGGATCGGTTCGGCCTTCGCGGCGTTGGCCAGGATCTTCGGGATGTCGACCGGCTCGAGCGCGTCGGGCAGGCAGAGGTCGGTCACGACGGCGAACGCCAGGACCCGCATCCCTCCGTGCACGGCGACGATCGCTTCGGGGACCAGCGACATGCTCACGAGGTCGGCGCCGGCCCACCTTAGGAATCGGTACTCCGCGCGCGTCTCCAGATTGGGCCCGGCGACGGCCGCGAGGATCCCTTCGCGGAGGCGGATCCGCTCCTCCAGCGCGACATCGCGCGCGAGCGAGATGAGGAAGCGGTCATACGGCTCGGACATGTCCGGGAACCTCGGGCCCAGCGAGTCCTCGTTCGGACCGATGAGCGGGTTGTCGCCCATGAGGTTGATATGGTCGACCACGACCGCGATGTCCCCGGCTTCGTAGACTGGGTTCATTCCGCCCGCCGCGTTGGTCACGATCAAGGTATGGACGCCGAGCGCGCGGAGCACGCGGACCGGGAACGCCACTTGCCGCATTCCGTACCCTTCGTAGTAGTGGACGCGACCGCTCATGATCGCGGCGGGACGCCCGCCGAGCGAGCCGACGACCAGATTCCCGGCATGGCTTTCCACCGATGTCCGTGGGAAGTGGGGGATCAGGTCGTAGGGAATGACGGTCGGCTTCTTCGTGGCGGCGGCGAACTCGCCCAGGCCGGTGCCGAGGATAATTCCGACCTCGGGCTGGATCTTGATGCGGCCCGCGACGAACGCCCGCGCATCTTCGATCGTTCGGAGGAGATCGGACGCTACGGCGGTTCCGGTGGTCATCCCCGCGCTTCCAACCTTCGCCACAGATCCTCCTCCGAGATACCGTCGGCTTCGAGCCACTTGCGTCGGGACGTAGCGCCTCCGACGATGCGAAGCGCCCCTGCCGCCAGTCCGAGCCGGCGTCGCAAGAGTGCGAGCGCCGCCTGATTCGCGGCGCCGTCCTCGGGGACCGCGGTCACCCGCACGCGAATGACCCCCTCGGCGCGCGACCCTGTGATCTCGTCCCTGCGTCCGCGAGGCGTTACGTGAATCTGAAACCTCATCCCCGGCGCCCGGACACGCGCCGCGAACCCCTCATGCCGGCCGATCGCCGAAAATCGCGCTTCCGATCCGCACGAGCGTCGCTCCTTCTTCGATGGCGATTTCGAAATCGCCCGACATCCCCATCGAGAGCGCGGCTCCAGCGCCGAGAAAGCCCTTTCGTTCCGCTTCGTCGCGCATCCTCGCGAGGGCGCGGAATGAGACCCGAGCTCCCTCGGGGCCGCCGGAAAGAGGTCCGATCGTCATGAGCCCCACCAGACGGAGCGGTGGGAGCGCCCGCACGCGGCCAAGGAGGGCAAGGGCGGCGGACGGCTCGACCCCGAACTTTCCCACGTCACCCGACGTGTTCACCTCGACGTAACAGGCCGGCGACGTTCCCGCCGCGAGCGCGCGGCGCGCCAACTCTTCGGCCAATCCTTCCGAATCCACGGAGTGGATCTCATCGAAGAGCTGGACCGCGCGCTTGACCTTGTTGCTTTGAAGGTGCCCCACCAGGTGCCACCGGGCGCCCTCGCCTACTCCGGCGAGCTTCTCCTCCGCCTCCTGCACGCGGCTCTCCCCGAATTCCCGGAGGCCCAGCGCCTTCGCTTCGCGGATCGTTGTGGTCGGGATGCCTTTTGTGACTGCGAGAAGCTGAACGGAATGGGGAGACCGGCCCACCCGCTCGGCTGCGCGCGCGATCCGATCTCGGACTCGGTCCAACCGGTCTGAAAGTGAGTTCACGCTAGGCGTTCGGGAGCACCAAAGAAATCAAGAGCCGGACAGTATAGGCCCCTGCCGCGCCGCCGAACAAGCGGATTTGGCCCCTTGGGGGAAGACCGGGATCAGGGGCGGGCGTCGCGGTATGTGTCGTCAGTCAGGACGAGCGTCCCGTCGCATCCTTTTTTCCGGCATGGGATCGGCTCCGTGAATTCGGCCGGGGCGGCCTCGGAGCGTGACGCCAACAGGTGAACCAATGCCTGCACCTGCTGCGGCGTGTACATATAGCCGCAAACCTTACAGCGGTACCAATGCTTGAGGTCCATAGGGGCGTCTCCCAGTTTTGTGGGAGAGCTCCCCCTCAGCGGGAGTCCAGGGAGGCAGAGTGCTCGACAGCGACCATCTCGCCGCGGGCGAACGCGCCGGCTCCTCAATCGTAGCAACTACCTGCTACGATGCGCGAACGAGAGATGCAAGGGGGTTTGTCCCGTGATAGGCTTCCACTCAAGGGA
>JBGPMG010000084.1:0-10559 GCA_041486815.1 Candidatus Eiseniibacteriota bacterium
CGGCGCGCAGGAGGGGACGCTCCCGATGCGGGATCTGTTCGCGGTCCACATCGAGGTGGCGGATGTCGCCGCGGCCGCCGCCCGGGCCGCTCTCGCCGAGCCTGGTGCGCTTGGGGTTGCCCCCACGGTCGCCGGGTTTCACGGTCAGACGGTCTTCCACGATCCGCACGGGGAGCGGTCGGGAAAGCGTTTGAGCATCCAGATCGGGGAGCCGGCGGTGATCGCCGCCGCGCTCAGCTGTCCCGTGGTCTCGAACTTCCGGATGGCCGACATCTTGGAAGGTGGGGAGGGCGCTCCGCTCGTTCCTCGGTTCGACTTCCACCAGGCCGCTTCCAAGAGCCGCGACCGGGTGCTTTTGAATTTGGGCGGAATCGCGAACCTCACGCGGATCCCGCCCGGCGCAGGCCTGGACCGGGTCATCGCCTTTGACTGCGGCCCGGCGAACATGCTCCTCGACGGCATCGTCGCTGCGCTTGGACCCTCCGGCGCCCGGTTCGACGAGGGAGGAGCCCTCGCCGACGGGGGCCACGCCGCGGAGGAGGTGGTGCGCGATTTCCTTTCCGAGCCGTTCTTCTCCCGCCGCCCGCCGAAGAGCGCCGGACGAGAGGACTTCGGCGCGGGCTATCTCTCGCGATTTTTGGCGCGGACTGAAGGGATTAATCTCGCGGATCGTCTCCGGACGGCCGCCGCGATCACCGCCGTCGCGGTGGCGCGCGGCGTCGAGATGTCGGGAAAGGGAATGCCCCATGAAGTCTACGTCTCGGGGGGTGGGGCCAAGAACGCGACCCTGATTGCGGAAATCCGGGTCCGGCTGCACGGACCAACGGTCGCGACAAGCGACGCCCTGGGCGTCCCAGTCGAAGCGAAGGAAGCCATGGCGTTCGCGTTCCTCGCCTTCGAATCGCTCTCGCGCCGCCCCGGCAATGTCCCCTCGGCAACCGGCGCGAAGCGAGAGGTGGTCCTCGGCTCGATCACGCCGTCGCCGATTCCGGCGTGAGGGCGAGTGTGCGCGGGCGTGATGGGGCGCGCGATGCGCGGGACCCGGTTGTGATGCGCGCGGCGCTCCTGATTCTCGTTCTCTCGATCACCGCGTCGGGCTGCGGCGGGTCGTTGAAGGAGGTCCCTCCGGCGTCCGGAGTGCCTCCGTCTCCGACCAAGCCCTCTCCCAACGCCCCGACGCCCCTCCCTCCGGCCGCGGCATGGAAATCCGCGAAGTCGATCCAGGTCGGACTCGCGGTGGGCGCCGAGCGGCTTCTTGTAGCGGGCTCGAAGGAGTGGCAGCTCCTCGTCTACCGCGGCCAGGCGGTCGCGCCGGCGGGGATCGCCGTAGAGGACCCCGGAGGGCGCCTCCAGATCGCCCGCATCGAAGCAGGCACCATCGAGGTATTCCGCGAAGGAGAGCCCGCCCCGATCTGGACCGGGACCCCCGCCGACACGCTCCTGCTCCAATTTTCGTCGGCGGGCTACTCCGGCTGGGGCGGCAAGTGGTATCGGGGTTCCTTCAAGATCTTCGCGTCCCAGCCCAACGGTCTCACGCTGGTGAATCAGGTCGACATCGAGAGCTACCTGCGAAGCGTCCTTCCGCACGAGATCGGCACCCCGCCCGAGTCGGCCTTCGAGGCCGTGAAGGCGCAGGCGGTCGCGGCGCGGTCGTACACGCTCTCCTATCTCGGCCGCCGCGCCGCGCTCGGGTTCGACCTCTACGCGTCGGTGGAGGACCAGGTCTACGGCGGGATCGGGCTCGAAAACGCGCAGAGCCAGCGGGCGCTCGATGCAACGAGGGGGGAGGTTCTCTTGAGCGACGGCGCGCCGATCCGTGCGCTCTATTCCTCCGCGTGCGGCGGAAGGACCGCGAACGTGGAGGACGTCTGGCCGTGGAGCCGGACGCCCTATCTTCGGAGCGTGCTCGACGCCGACAATGAGGACTCGCCGCCCTACTGCTCGATCTCGGCTAATTTTCGCTGGCGGGAGGAGTGGGACGCAACCGCGTTCATGGCGATGCTCCGTCAGTACGGCCCCGCGGAAGGCGGCGCGCTTGCGGCGCTCGCCGGCGATCTCGTCGACGTGCGCGTGAAATCCCGCGGCCGCTCGGGGCGCGTCCAGGAACTCGTCGTCACCACCTCGGAGGGCGACTGGATCCTCCGCGGCGACCGCACCCGCTGGGGCCTGCGCCGCCCCGGCCAGACGGCGATCCTCCGGAGCAGCTTCTTCAAGATCGGCGTGACGCGGGATGACGAGGGGAAGCCGCTCAAGGTGGTCGCGACCGGCGCGGGAAACGGGCACGGGATCGGGCTCTGCCAGTGGGGCGCGATGGGGATGGCGAGGGCGGGGAAGGGATATCGAGAAATCCTGGCCCACTACTACAAGAGCACGTCGATGGCCCGGGTGAACTGAACCGTCGCGGTCGATGCCCGGATCGCGCCCGGCGGGGTCTTTACGATTGACCCCCTAAAACACCCGTCCTATACTGCTCGGTCTGCTTCCGAATGCCTCTCGGTGGGGTCGTAGTTCAGCTGGTTAGAACGCCTGCCTGTCACGCAGGAGGTCGCGGGTTCGAGTCCCGTCGGCCCCGCCATTAGCTTTGAACCGCCCAAGGCGCCGGAGCCGCGCCTGCCGCTCACGCGAGCCCTCAGAACACCTCCTCCGGCCCTACTTACAGTGAAGAACTGCGATTCGGGGCAGCACAGCGCGTTGGCCATATTCCTGTCGCTTGCCGGATCAGTACTACCTAAGGCCCACTTCATCTCCAGGTGCGATCCGCTAGGGTTGCGTTCTTCGAGATGGGGAGGGGGTATTGAAACCACGGGAGGGCATGGCCATGAAGAAGACCGGTTTATCCGCGATTCTGTCGGCCCTGGCTGTTGCGGTCGCGTTGGGGGGCGCAAGGCCCGGATGGGCGATGCCGAACTTCGCGCGCCAGACCTCCATGAGCTGTGATGGGTGCCACACCGTCATTCCACGACTGAGCGAAGACGGTTTTCAATTCCGCAAGGCGGGCTTCCGCATGCCTTCCGACCTCGGCAAGGGCATGGACATCTCGTTCGGCCATGTATTTGCCGCACGGATCCAGGGGAGGTACGACCTGAAGCGTCGCAATGACTCGGGAACTAAGTCAACGAACAGCCAAATCACGCTCCACGAGATCACCCTGTATCCCATGAGCGGAGCGTTCGGCAAGAATTACGCCTCGCTCATGGAGCTCTCCATTTTGAACGAAGACTTTGTCGAGCTGGAGAACGCCTACTTCCGCTACTCGAAAGGAAGTGAAGACGCTTGGTGGTCGGGGCGGGTCGGAATCTTCCATCCGTTCGAGGGGTACGGAGCGTCCGACCGTCCCTTCTCGATCAGCAGGCCGCTCTTCCAGACAACGGCAGCGAGTCACAAAGGGTCCACCTTCTTCACCCCGTGGAATTTCGATCAGGCGGGATTCGAGATGGCGGTCGTACACGATCGCACCTCGATCTCGGGTACTGTTTTCAATGGGCTCTTCGTCGACGAGACTGAGGCTAAGGCGTTTCCAGCCGCTGGAGGAAACCTGCAGAAGCCGACTGGATTCGAGAAGACAAACGCCAAGGACTTTCAGCTATTCGCCAACCAGATCTTGAGGCCGGACGGTTCAGGAATCTCAGGGTTCTTCTACTATGGTCAGATGGACCTCCCCAAGCGCCCCTCTGGCGCCATCGAGCCGGATAGCACATTTGGGAATAGCTTTTATCGTGTGGCCGGTTACGCCTCCTGGATGCTTGTGCCCAAATTCGGAGCTCAAGGCGGGTACCAGTGGGGCAAGGATCATTTCTATGATTCCGTCGCGGGAAACGCGGACGGTACGTTCGAGAGTCAGGGATATTTCGCCGAGGTGGACGCCCCGCTCAGTTCCACCTTCACGGCGGGTGCGCGGTATGACTATTTCGACCCATCGCGGCGTACCGTCGATAACGAGCTAAGCGCCGTCACTGTGTTTGCGAACGTTCCGATGAACGACGGCCTGCAGGGGATCGCTGAGTTCAAGCACCAACAGAAAAAGCGGGGATCGGCGGCGGATCTGAAGGACGACACTGTCCAGCTGCGCGTGATCTGGATTTGGTAGCTGAGAGGAAGTCGGAAGAGTGCAGTTCGTGGCTGTCGACGCGAGACCGCCCCACGAGGCTTTGACCCCGAGGGGCGGCCAGTTGGGGCGGGCCGGTGGCTACCCGAGCGCGCACTCGTTCCGCCCGCCCTCCAGCTCTTGCGCTTCCATTTCCCAGATCTGGACGAGCCCCAGGTTGACCGACTTGATCTTGCGGTAGGCCGCCGGGCTCGACCCAACCTTCGCCTTCACCCACGCGACGAATTCGCCTTCGCTTTGTAGTCGGAGCGGCTCGTTGACCTCCGCAAGCGCGCCGAGCGGCCGCCCGACGCTGCGATCGGGCTCCCGCTCGGATTCCGTGGCGTAGTGGGCAGGGTGGATCCGACATCGGGCGTCCCACGATTTTCGGGCTCGATCGACGCTCCTCCAGAGGATGGGCGTCCATTCGTCCAACTTTCCGCCCAGGTCGGGCCGGCCCACCGACCGCACGAAGATGAAATCCCCGGTCAGCGCCATTTCCCCGCCCACCAGGTACGAGACGCTTCCCTCCGTGTGCCCCGGGGTATGCGCGATTCGGATCTGTTGCGCGCCGACTTGGAGTGATTGTCCGTCTTCGAGCGGGGCGAACTCGATCTTCGCCGCCGAGCCGTCGTAGGGGAGGATCGCGTCCGCCGGGTGGAGGTGATATGGAATCTTAAGTGATCGCGAGAGCGCCGGGCCGCCGCTGATGTAGTCGGCGTGTGCGTGCGTATCGGCCACCGCAACCACTTTTAGTCCCAACTCGCGCGCCGTCTCGAGGTAGGGCTGAGGCTTTCGGGGCGGATCGACGAGGATCGCCTCGCCGCCCGCTGCGAGGAGATATCCCAGCGCGCCCTTCGCGATGCGATCGAACTGGATGAAATGATCGAATCCGGAAGGCGGGCGGAGGCGACGCGGCACCAGGGCGTCCGCCCACGCCGCCATGCCCCCGCGCACCGAGATCGCCTGGAATCCGATCTCGTTCAGATGAAGGACGACCTGCTTGCTGCTGTTTCCGCGCCCGCAGACGACCGCAACCGTGCCCCCGGGCGCGAGGGTCGAGGCGATCGCCTCCCCCCTGGAGAGGATCTCGGAGCCTCGAATGTTGATGAAGCGCTCGGCGGGGAGGATGTCGATGCGCCCGCCGGTCAATGCTTCCGGGGCACGCACGTCGAGCACCCGGATCGGAGCGCCTGACTCGATGGTTCGGACCAGTTCTTCGGGGGTGATCTCGGGGACGTCGGCAGCACCAGCCATGGTCGCAGTCTGACGCCGGGGCCGGGGGCAGTCAACCTTGTTTGACCCCGGGGACGCGCCGGGGCAAGATATGCGGATGCCCTCCCCATCGCGCCGTTTCGCCGAAGTATTGCCGGGTCTGGCGCTCTCGGTCCTCGTAGGGCTTGCGGCCCGCCTCGTCCACCACTACCTCCCCGCGCACCTCGCGGGCGCGCTCGGCGAGGTGATCTTCGCCGTCTTGATCGGGCTCGTGCTGGGAAACGTCGTCCCGCTCCCGGACGCCCTGACGCCGGGCATCCGGTTTTCGTTCCAGACGGTCCTCCGCGCCGCGATCGTTCTTCTTGGGGCGGCATTCTCGTTCCAGCAGGTGCTTGCGATCGGGCTCAAGGCGCTCGGGATGATCGCCATTCTCATGGCGCTCGCGCTGGCGGCCGCGCACCTCCTCGGACGGCTGGCCGGCGTGCCCGGCCGGCTCGCGACCCTGATCGGGGTCGGGACCGCGGTCTGCGGCAACTCCGCCATCGTCGCCACGGCACCGGTGATCCGCGCGCGGGACGAGGAAGTCTCCTTCGCGGTGGCGACGAACACCTTGTTCGGGACGCTCGCCGTCCTGCTCTACCCGGTCATCGGGCGGCTCCTCCACTTCGGCGACGCCCAGTTCGGGACGTGGGTCGGCACGGCGGTCAACGACACGTCCCAAGTCGTCGCCGCCGGGTTCGCATTCAGCGAAGCGGCCGGCCGACTCGCGACGGCGGTCAAATTGACGCGAAACGCCCTCATGGGCGTGGTGATCATCGGCGTGGGCATCGCCTACGCGCGCGCTGGAGCGGAGACGGGGACGCCGGGCACGGAGACGGGGACGCCGGTCGCAGAGACGGGGACGCCGGGCGGCGCCCGGACACGATGGATGCAGTCGTTCCCCTTGTTCGTCCTGGGATTCCTCGCCATGGCGCTCCTCAATTCGCTGGGCGGGCTTCGGTGGCTTTCGACGGTCACGGGGCACGACGTCGGCTCGATCCTCCGGGAGACGTCGCGCGCGATGATCCTCGTGGCCCTGGCCGGCGTCGGGCTTTCGACGCGCCTTGAGGCGATGCGCCGGACCGGGTGGAAACCGTTCCTGGTCGGATTCGCGGTCGCCGCGCTCACCTCGGGTGCGAGCCTTCTCCTGATCCATTTCCTGGGACCCGCGGGAGGATGACCGAGCTGCCCACGGGGTACCTCCTGCGCCGGCCGGACCTGCCCGACGCGCAAGGGATCGTCGCGCTCCGCGTCGCCTGCGACAAAGCTGACTTCGGCCGGCCCGATTCGACGAGCGAAGACCTAAGGGCCGACTGGGCGCTGCCCCGGTTCGATCGGTCTCGAGACGCGTGGATCGTGGTGGCGCCCGACCGCGTGATCGTGGGCTATGCCTGGGCGTGGGATCGGGTGCCGCACGTCGACGTTCAGGCCGATCTGAGCGTCCTGCCGGATCATCGTGGGAAGGGGATCGAGACGGTGCTCCTCGAGATGCTCGAGGAGCGGGGACGCGAGCATGGGGCGGCAGCCCCGGCCGAGGAGGAGATCCACCTTGGCCTCTTCGCGAAGCCCGCGAGCGACCTCGCGGGGATCCTCGAATCGCGGGGCTACACGCGCGTACGAACGTTCCTCCGGATGACGATCAACCTCAAGGCGGGATACCCCGCCGCCGGCGCGCCGGAGGGGATCGAGATCCGCCGCTTTCGCCAAGGCGTCGACGACCGTGCCGTTCACGGCGTGATCGAAGAATCGTTCGCGGACCACTTTCGGTTCGCCGCGGAGCCGCACGAGGAGTGGGTCTCGCGACGCACCGGCCACCCCGAGTTCGATGCCGATCTCTGGCTCGTGGCCTGGGAAGGGGATGAGGCCGTGGGAGCGGTGCTTCCCTACGCGTTCGGGGATCTGGGCTGGGTCCGGGAGCTGGGCGTGCGGACCCGCTGGAGGGGACGGGGGATCGGCAAAGCCCTGCTCCTCGTGACCTTCCGCGCCTTCGACCTCCGCCAGCGGGATCGAGTGAGCTTGGGCGTGGACGCCGACAACACCTCCGGCGCGACCCGGCTTTACGAGGCGGTGGGCATGCGCGAGGAGGAGCGTCATGATCTCTACCATCTAGCGCTCGGCCGCGCGTCCTGAACGGCGCTGCGCAACCGCTTACGGCACAAGGGAGAGCCGGGCACCCACCAAGTCCGCCAAAAATCCGGCGAAAACATGCGCTCCGAATCCGATTTCCGTTGACGGCGCTTCGGGACAAACTTAATTTCCCGACGCAGTTTTTCGCGCCCTTCGCGGAGACCCCGCACCCACCGCCTTTGAGGAGCTGGATCATGACTGGGCAGAGCTTCACAAACGAACACGGGTACTTTGGATCACCGGATCGTAGCCCCCTCGAAATCTGGGAGGCAAGGGACCGGCACGAGAACGAGGAAGAGGTCGAGGATTTCGACGAGGCCGACGAGGAGCAGGAAGAGGACGAAGAAGACGAGGAATTCGACGACGACGACGACGATGAGGATGACGACGAAGAAGAGGAGGAAGAGGAGGTCGAAGACTACGACGACGAGGGAGACGACTAGGCGCCGCTCCAGCGCGTCCCTGCCCGGGATCCGTGCGATCGACGCACGGGTCCGCCCCGCCCCGAGGAAATCCGTGCCCCGTTCGCCCCGCGCGCGCCTCGCCTCGCCTGAGCCGCTCCTGTTCCTGGGGCTCCGGCCATCCGAGTCCCAGCTCTCCAAGGCACGCGTCGCGGTCATCCCGGCGCCGTTCGACCAGACGACCAGCTACCTCCCAGGCACGCGCTTCGGTCCCAAGGCGATCCTCGAGGCGTCGCGCCAGGTCGAGTTCTACGACGAAGAGCTCGATCTGGAGCCGTTCCGGATCGGCGTGGCGACCCTCGCGGAGATCGAGGTGGAGCCCGCCGACATGGAGGCGGGGCTCCGGAAGCTCGAAGCGGTGGTCGCTGAGGTCTCGGCGAAAGGGATGATCCCGTTGACCCTCGGGGGTGAGCACTCGCTCACGCTCGCCCCGGTGGGAGCTCTTCGGGAGCGCTACCCCGGCCTTGCGGTGCTCCAGCTCGACGCCCACCTGGACCTTCGCGACGAATATCAGGGGACCAAGCTGAGCCACGCCTCCGTCATGCGGCGGGTCCGGGACCTCGGCGTCGCGACCGTCGCGGTTGGAATTCGGAGCGTGTCGCGCGAGGAGGCTGATTACGTACACGCCGAGAAAGCCCCCGTCTTCCTGGCGCGGGAGATCCGGGCCCGAGGGCTCGACGTCAGCGCGGTTCTCGCCGCGCTCCCGAACCCGGTTTACGTCACGATCGATCTGGACGCGTTCGATCCGGCGCAGGTGCCGGCCGTCGGGACGCCCGAGCCCGGCGGGCTCACGTGGGACGAAGGTCTCCGGCTCCTGCGCGCGGTCTGCGAACGACGGCAGGTCGTCGGCTGCGACATCGTTGAGCTCTGCCCGATTCCGGGACAGCCCGCGTCCGATTTCTTCGCCGCGAAGCTCGCCAACAAGCTGATCGGATACTTGGGTCTCGGGCCCGATAAGAAGCCGAGCCCAGACCGCCCGGCCCGTGGGGAGTCCCCGGCCCGGCGCGGGGCATCGTCGCGCCGACGCGCCCGACCCGCGCGCCGGAAGCGCTGAGGGGCGGATGGTCAAGGTCATCCTCGCGAAGAACCAAGAGCGGCGCCTGCGGTCCGGCCACCTCTGGGTTTTCAGCAACGAGATCGACTCGATGGAGGGAACGCCCGAGCCGGGCGGCGAGGTCGTCGTTCTCGACCACCGCGGCGGAACCGTCGGGGTCGGGCTCTACAATCCGCACTCGCTCATCGCGGTCCGCCTCTTCGCGCGACGCGAGCGCCCGATCGACGCGGCGCTCTTTCGGGAGCGCCTGACCCAGGCACTGGAGCTCCGCCGCCGCATTCTGCCGGTCGAGTCCACCTACCGGCTCGTGTTCAGCGAGGGGGACTTCTTCCCCGGCCTCATCGTCGACCGATACGGCGACTACCTCTCCGTGCAGAGCCTCACGATGGGGATCGAGCAGCGGATCGAAACGATCCTCGATCTCCTGATGGAGGTCGTACGGCCGACGGGCATTGTCTGTCGCCGCGACTCGCCGTCGCGAACTCACGAGGAGCTTCCGCTGCTCGAGCCGCTCTTCCGCGGCGATGTGCCCGCCCGCGTCGACGCGCCGTACGAGGGATACGTGATCGAGTGCGACGTGATGTCCGGGCAGAAGACGGGGGAGTTTCTGGACCAGCGGGACAACAGGAAACGGGTCGGCCACGAATCGGTCGGACGCCGGACCTTGGACCTCTACTGCTACACGGGACTCTTCTCCCTCCACTGCGCTACCGCCGGCGCCTCGTCGGTCCTCGGCATCGATCGATCGGGGCCCGCGATTGAGCGCGCCCGGAACAACCATCTGCGCAACGCGCCGACCCGGTCGATCGAGTTTCGCGAGGAGGAAGTGGAGGTGGCCTTGGAGAGGTTCGAGCTCGAGGGGACACGCTTTGATATGATCGTGCTCGATCCGCCGTCGCTCGTGAAGAGCCGGAAGACGTTTCGCGAGGGAGCGGCGAAGTACGAGGCGGTGAACGCGTCGGCGATGAGGCTCCTGCCCGCCGGAGGAATGCTCGCGACCGCCACCTGCTCGCACCACGTGGACGCGGCCGCGTTCCTCGACATCTTGAGGGCGGCCGCGAAGCGAGCGGGCGCGACTCTACGAATTGTCCAGATTCTCGGACAGAGCCGGGACCACCCGGTGCTCCTGTCGGTTCGCGAGACTTCATACCTCACCATGGTGCTTGCGGAGCGGATCCATTGACTCGGAAAGCGGAGCGGGGATGAGCGAGCAGAAGCCAGAAGAAGGGTTGAGCGGGAAGGACCTGTTCTTGGGCCTCATCCACTCGTTCCAAGCTGCCGCGATGCAGCAGCTGGGCAAGATCCCGAACCCGTATACGCAGAAGATCGAGCGCGACATGCCCCAGGCCAAGCTCTCCATCGACGTGCTCGAGATGCTTCAGGCGCGGACGAGCGGGAACCTCGTGGGGGAGGAGGCGCGATTCCTCCAGCACGTCTTGACCGAGCTGCGCCTCAACTACGTCGCGGAGCTTGAGGAGGACAAGAAGGTGAAGGCCGCCGCGCCGTCTCAGCCTCCGGCGCCTCCAGCCGCGCCCCCGTCCCCGACCGCGCCTCCGCCTCCCCCGACAACGCCCGAACC
>JBGPMG010000085.1:0-10534 GCA_041486815.1 Candidatus Eiseniibacteriota bacterium
GGACGCGCTCGCGATGAACCCGTTCCGCATCCGGTCGATCTCGATGAGGCGGCCGACCTCCTCTTCATGCGCCTGCTCGGCCGCGCGGCGCCTGCGGCGGATGTCGATCGCGAGGTAGGTCCCGGCCGCGATCGCGAGAAGGAGCCCGGCCCCCCCGGCGTAGAGCAGCTCCCGCTGGATCGCCGCGACCGGCGACGATGCCGACGTGAGCGGCCGAACCAGAACGTACGCCAACTCGCCGCCGACCGACGGCCCTTGGATCGTCCGCTGGATCGCGACGAACCGCTCTCCGCCGATCGCGATCACGTCGAACTCGCCGACGGAGGGCTGTGTCCCGTTCTTCCCCCGGCGCGCCTCGGAAGCGGCCAGGCTTCGCTCGTTCACCCGCTGCGCCAGGATCTTCCGAAGCGGGGAGGGCGTGAGCGTGGTCGCTTGGATTTCATCGTTCACCGTGAAGGCGACGTCGCAGCCGATCGAGGTCTTGAGCCGCTGCGCCATCTCGGTATCGACGCTCCGGCCGATGCAGAGGACCCCGATGATCGGGCCGCCCGCGCTGACCGGGATGGTCGCCACGCGGTAGACCTTGTCCTTTTCGATGACGTAGCCCTGGCCCGTGTGCCCGGCGACCGCCGCGCGAACGAACGGCGCGGCGGACAGGTCCGTCATGCCCGTCGCGGGCTGGAGCGCGCGCGCCAGGAGGAGCCCCGTTTCGTCCATTACCTCGAAGATCGGCGTATCGGCGTCGCGCTGAAAATCGCGGAGCACGTTCTCGAGCGCGTTCTTGAAGTCTTCCCGGGCCCGGTCGCCTCGAGGGAGGTTCAGGACCGCGAAGAACTTCGGATTCCTGGTGATCAAGACCGCGAGCCGTTCCAGTTCCTCCCCTTCGCGCGTCAGAGCCTGCTCCAGGCCGGGCGCGACGCGAACGAGAGCGCGCGCGGCGAGCTGATCGTTCTCGTTATCGGGATGGCGCGCCATGGCGATGAGCGCCCAGCTCGCCGCCACGAGGATCGGAAGCAGGGCGAGCCCGAGAATCCAAGTCGTTTGGGAGAGGCGCGGCTTCACGCACGGAAGATCGGCACGGCGCACCCCCTTCTGGAGCGCATTCGGAAGGGGCACCACATGTTGTAAACTCCGGCGATGAACCCTTCCGAGGCGGCCATCGACCCGAAGCGGCGTGAGCCCACGCACGTTCCCGAGATTCGCCGCGGGCAGGTCTTGGAGTTGGAAATCGAGGATCTCGCCTTCGGCGGTCGGGCGTTGACCCGGGTAAACGGGCTGGTCGTCTTCGTCGAGAACGCGCTCCCCGGCGACCGGGTGGTCGCGACGGTCTACCGGAAGAAGCGACAGTACGCCGAAGCCCGCGCCGAGCGGATCCTCCGCCCGGCTCCGCACCGGGTCGAGCCGCGATGCAGCCACGTCGCGATCTGCGGCGGCTGCCGGTTTCAGGATCTCGACTATCCCGAGCAGCTCCGGCACAAGGAGCGCCAGGTGGAGGAATGTCTGGCGCACCTGGGTCGGGTGCGCGTCGCGGCGCGCCCGGCGATCCCCGCCTCGGAGCAGTACCACTACCGGAACAAGATGGAGTATTCCTTCGGCCGGGACGTCGAGGGGCGCCTCACCCTTGGGCTTCACCGCCGCGGGTTCTTCGACCGGTCCTTCGATCTAGACCGCTGCCACATCGCGACGCCCATCTCGAGCGAGATCGTGGCCCACGTGCGGGAGGCGGCTCGCCGGGAGAAGCTGCCGCCGTACGACACCCGCCGGCACGACGGGCTGCTGCGATTCCTGATGGTGCGGGAGGGGGTCAAGACCGGGCAGGTGATGGTCAACCTTGTCGCGACCGAGTCTCACCCCGCGTTCGCGCCGATGGCGGCGGAGCTGCAGCGGGCGTTCCCGGCGGTCTCGAGCGTCCTCCTCAACCTCACGCGCCGGAAGGCCCAGGTCGCGATCGGGGATGAAGAGCGCGTGCTCGCGGGGAGCGCGACGATCGAGGAGACGCTGGGCGGGCTCACCTTCGAGATTTCTTCGGGCTCCTTCTTTCAGACAAACACCGAACAGGCGGAGCGGCTGCTCGCGACGGCCCTCGAGGGGCTCAACCTCTCCGGGTCGGAGCGGGTGCTCGACGTCTACTCCGGCACCGGCACCTTCACCCTTCCGATCGCGGGGCGCGCGCGGGAGGCGATCGGGATCGAATCGTCCGCGGTCGCGGTGCGTGATGCCGAGCGGAACGCGGAGCGGAACGGGATTCGAAACGCGCGGTTCTGGACCGGAGAGGCGATGGAGGTCCTGCGCGACCAATTCGGGCTCGGCGCGCGCGACTCGGACCGCTCGATCGAGCAGCCTGAAATCGACGCGGTTCTGGTCGATCCGCCGCGGGCCGGACTTCACCCCGGCGTCGTGAGCCGCCTCATCCAGCTGGGCGCGCCGCGGCTCGTCTATGTCTCGTGCAATCCGAGCACGCTCGCGCGCGACCTCGCCCTTTTCTGCGAGTCCCGCTACCGGATCCAGTGGGTGCAGCCGGTCGACATGTTCCCCCACACGCCCCACATCGAATGCGTCGCGAGCCTCGAACGCTCCGACGGATGACCGGTTTCGTTCGTGGTACCCTTATCACGGTCCTGCTCCTCGGGACTGCCTTCTGCCCGCCGGCCGAAGCCGGCTCCACATCCAAGCCAAGGAAATCACCCATGAGCGGCAGCGCTGTCGCTGCAACCGACCGGCTACCCGTGCACGAGACCTCCCTCTCGAACGGGCTCAAGGTGCTGGTTCAGGAGGTGCACACGGCGCCGGTCGTCTCGTTCATGGTCTGGTACAAGGTCGGCTCGCGGAACGAGACCGCCGGGGCCACCGGCATCTCCCATCTCCTCGAGCACATGATGTTCAAAGGAACGCCCACGTACGGAAAGGGCGAAATCGCCCGCCTCCTCCAGAGGAACGGCGCCTCGTTCAACGCGGGAACGTCGCTCGACTACACCTGCTATTACGAGGTCCTGGCGAGCGACCGACTGGAGCTGGCGATCCAGCTGGAGTCCGACCGGATGCGGAACGCGCTCATCCCCGACGAGGAGCACCGGCTCGAGATGACCGTCGTCCGCTCCGAGCTGGAGCGGAACGAGGACAATCCGCATCGGGCGCTCTACCTCCAATGCTTCGCCCAGGCATTCGAGGCCCACCCCTACCACTGGCCGACCATCGGTTGGCGCACCGATGTCGAGCAGATCACCACGGAGCAGATCCGCGAGTACTACCGGCGTTACTACGTGCCCAACAACGCCACGGTCGTGATCGTGGGCGACGTGGACCGGGCGAAGGTGCTCGCATTGGTGGAGCGGACGTTCGGCGCGATCCCGCGAGGCGCCGACCCGCCGGAGATGAAGGTGGTCGAGCCGCCCCAGATCGGCGAGCGCCGCTTCAAGATCCGGAAACCCGGCGACACCCGCTACCTCATGGTCGCCTGGCGGAACCCCGCCATGACCGATCCGGACACCTATGCGCTCGACGTGTTGGGCATGATCTTGGGGCACGGCAAGACGTCGCGGCTCTACCGCGGATTGGTGGATGGAAAGCTCGCCACCGACGTGGACGCCTCCAATGAGACGGCCCGGGACCCCTTCCTCCTGATTGTGCAGGCGACGGTCGCCCCGGGCGCGACGCTGGATAGCGTGGAGGCGGGGCTCTATAAGGAGATAGTTCGGCTCCAGAAGGGGCCGGTGGCGCCGGAGGAATTGGCCCGGGCGAAGCGCCAGGTCCAGGCCTCCTTCGTCTACGCGAAGGATTCTATCCGGAGCTTAGCGCAGCAATTGGGGTACTTCGAGACGGTGGCCTCCTACAAGTACCTTGAAACCTATCTCGACAAGATCGCGGCGGTGACGCCGGAGGCGATTCAGCGGGTGGCGCGGAAATATCTCATCGAGGACGCGAGGACGGTAGGGTGGTACGACCCGCTACCGCCCGATTCGGCGCTGGGAGATGCTGGGGAGGGCGGGCTCTCGTCCCACCCCACCGTATACGCCTATCGCGAAGACGCCGCGGCACCTGAGGCTGATGCGCCAATTCTTGTGGGTGTCGCGCCGGGCGGGACGTCTGCCGCAGGCGCGATTTCTTCTCCGCGCGCCGAAGGCAAAGCTCCCGCCCGGCGCGTCCTCCCAAATGGCTTGACGCTCGTGATCCGCGAAAACCACGCAAACCCCACGATCGCCCTCCAAGGGATCGTGAAGGCGGGCGGGATCTTCGATCCCCCGGGCAAGAGCGGGGTCGCGGCGTTCGTGGGCTCGATGCTCGACCAGGGGACGAAGACGCGAAGCGCCTTCCAGCAGGCAACCGCGATCGAGAGCCTCGGCGCCTCCCTCCGATTCGACGGGGGCCTCGAGACGCTCTCGATATCGGGCAACCTCCTCTCCGGGGATCTCGAGCAGATCCTTGGGGTGCTCGCCGACGCGCTCCGCAATCCCGTCTTCCCGGCCGAGGAGATCGAGAAGATGCGGGGCGAGCTGATCATCGACTACAAGGTCGCCGAGAACTCCACCTCGTCGGTCGCCGCGCGAAGGGCGAACGAGCTTCTCTATCCGGAAGGGCATCCCTACCACTACAACCCGGGCGGAACGGAATCGACCCTGACCGCGATCACGCGCGAAGACCTCGCGGCGTTCCACGCGCGGCTCTACGGCCCGAACACCACGACCCTCGTCCTCGTCGGGGACGTGAGCGAGAGCCGCGCCGCGGCGCTGGTGGAGAAGGCGTTTGGCGATTGGAAGAAGCTCTCCGATCCGCCGCCGTTCCGGGTGCCGAACGCCGACCCCCCGAAAGAAGCCAAGCGCTTGGTCGTGCCGAGGCCGGGCAAGTCCCAGGCCGACGTCGTCTGGGCGGTGCCCGGGCTGGCCCGCGCGGCGCCTGACTACGATGCCGCCATGATGATGAACTACGTTCTGGGCGGGGGCTCGCTCTCGAGCCGTCTCATGGACAACCTCCGCGACAAGGAGGGCCTCGTCTACGGCGTCTATTCCAATATTCTCTCCGGCGTCGGCGCCGGACCGATACAGATCCGCGCGGGAACCAACCCTGGAAACGTCGACCGGACGATCGAGGCGTTGCTGGAGCAGACCGGGCGGTTCCACGACGAGGGCCCGACGGATGACGAGATGGAGGCCGCGAAGGGTTACCTGACCGGCGTCTTCCCGGTCCGCCTCGAGGCGAACTCGGGCGTGGCGAACCAGCTCTTGAGCGCGGAGCTTTACGGGCTCGGCCTCGACTATATCGAGCGGTATCCTTCGATCGTCCGCGGCGTCACGACGGCGGACGCGAAGGCGGCCGCGCGGAAATACCTGAGCCGCGACGCCTACGTCCTCGTGGTAGCGGGCTCCTACGAAGGCTCAAAGGGACTCCCGGTTGGGAAATAGCCCGAGCGCGTTCGCTATCGGCGTCCCAGCGAGGCGCGCGTCGCTTTTCTGCCTCGCGCTGGCCGCTTTCTGGATGTCGACCGCTCCGCCGGCGGAGGCGAAGCGGATCTTCATCCCCGAGAACCATAAGACGGTCCAAGCCGGGATCGACGCCGCGTCGGACGGCGACACCATCTGGGTGGCCGCCGGGACCTATGGCGGGCCGATCATGGTGAAGAAGAGACTGATTCTGTTCGGCGACGCTGGATCGGACAACACGTTTCTGGACGGAGGCGACAGCGTCCGCGTTCTTGATATGGAAGGGGTGAAGGGCGCCGCCATCCTCGGGTTCACCATCCGCCACGGGAAGGCGAACGCGGGCGGCGGAATCCACTGCGTGCGCGACACCAGCATCATGTTCTCGAGCTGCGTTTTCGAGAAGAACTGGGAGAGCGCGATCTCGGCCTGGCAATGCGGCGATCTGAACCTGAGCGACCTGACCTTCGTCGAGAACCAGGGAAGCGCCGTCTCGCTCAATTTCTCCACGGCGATCGTCCGGCTCTGCACGTTCCAGAAGAACATCGGATACACGGGAGGCGCGATCTCCTTCGTCCACTCGAGCGCGACCCTGCCGATCCGCCAATGCTCCTTCGAGGAGAACAGCGCCGACGCGGCCACCGGGGGCGCCGTGAACGCGGACAGCTCGGACGTGATGATCGCCGACTGCCAGTTCAAGGGCAACTCCGCGAAGGTCGCGGGGGGCGCGATCTCCGCGATGAACGGAACGAAAATGATGGTCGCCCACTGTCAATTCTTCCAGAACCACGCGGCGGCGAGCGGGGCGGTCCACGTGGACAAGGCAGGCCTGAACCTCGGGTTTTCGATCTTCAACCAGAACAAGGCGATCGCGTTGGGCTCGGCGATCGGGGTCGTGGGACGCGCGCAAGCGAACATCAACCCGATCTTCCAGAACAACACGTTCTACAAGAACGCGTCGACCAGCGAAGGCTCCGCGATCTGGGCCGAGCACGTCTCGCCCGAGATCCGGAAGAACATCTTCGTCGTGGATGGGGGACAGCGGGCGGTCTCCGGCATCACCTCGTCCCCTCTCTATGAGTGCAACCTGATCCATGACCCCAGCGGGGAGGCGATCGGCTCGCTCCCATCGAGCGACACCCTGGTCGGCGACCCGCTCTTCTGCGATGGCGCGAACGGCGATTTCTTCCTCAAGGACCTCTCCCCCGCCATCCTGGCCACCTGCGGGCCGGTCGGCGCCCTCCCCAAAAGGTGCTCCAGCTTCAAGCTAGCCCCGGGAAAGTAGCTCCCCGACTCAGACTCCAGCCTCGCCAGGGAACTTTCGCCTCGCCCCGCCGGTAGTGGTGAGGTGAGGCCGGTGAAGTCCGCCACACTTCTAGGGAAGATGGAGGTCATCATGAAGTCAGGCAGTTGCCGTTGGCCCATTGCCGGCATCGCGGCCGGGGCCCTGTGTCTCGCCCTCGTCGCCACTCCCGCGCTCGCGAATCCGGCGGACGACGAGGGGGATTCAACACCGCAGAAGAAGAAGGAGATCCGGGTCTACCGGAACGACGACCAGAACAACGACCGGGACGACGACAGTGACGCTCCCGATCCGGGGATTCGCAAGGAAACCCGTTCCCGTGAGAACGACGACAGCGAGGAAGCCCAGGTCCAAGGGGGGTATCTCGGCGTCCGCGTCCAGGACATCACCCGTGAGCTTCAGAGGGCCAAGGATCTCCCCAACGCCGAGGGCGCGCTCATCAATCGCGTTGAGCCGGGGAGCCCGGCCGACCAGGCGGGCATCCGCCGCGGCGACGTGATCATCGAATTGAATCGCCATCCGATCGGCGACGCCTCTGACCTGATCTCCCAGGTCCGGGACATCCAGCCCGGGGCGAGAGCCTCGGTCGTTGTGCTTCGAAGCGGGGCGCGAAAGTCGCTCACGGTTACCCTGGCCAAGCGGCCCAAGGAATTCACGATGACGGCCCCGCACGGCGGGCCGCGGTGGATGGATCGGGCCGACGGGGACATGCCGGACATGTCCCAACTCGGCGACCAGCTCGACAAGATCCGCGGGTATCGCCAGGACATCCAGCGCCAGCTCAACGAGATACAGGACCAGCTGTCTCAGCTACGCCAGGGGGATCTCCAGCGGCTGGAGGATGAGATCCACGCGCTTCGGGACGAGCTGAGGGCCCGAGACGAGCGGCGGTCGCCGCACTCGGACTAGAAGCAAACGAGGTAGGCGGGCTGATCGGCCGGGTCTGGTTCACTCGGCCCCGGCACGGTCGCCCGCCCCTCCCCAATTCCCCAAACTCTAGGGGCTTGGCGCTGCCGACCGGCACGTGTTAAGCTACTCTGCTCAGGTGCCTCCAGCCTGGGGACGGAGCATTTCCGCTACATATCGGCCTGCCCAGTCCGATAACCCTGGAGGGGGCAAGCATTTGTCCCCTTTTCTATCGGCGACAGGGACGTCAACCGGATGAGGGCTAATTGAGCATGACGAGACGAAGTAGTGTATTTTGCACCACACTGACGCTAGGAATTGCCCTATTGCTTGAGGGCACGTGGGTTTCCGGCGTCGATGCGAAATCGATACCGGCCTTGGCTCCGGCGTCCTCGGATGGAATTCCGGGCGCGGCCGGCGTCA
Source organism: Candidatus Eiseniibacteriota bacterium (assembly GCA_041486815.1). Lineage (GTDB taxonomy): Bacteria > Eisenbacteria > RBG-16-71-46 > SZUA-252 > SZUA-252 > WS-9. The sequence continues at coordinate 8,044 of JBGPMG010000085.1, forward strand.
ACGCGTCAGGGCAGAAGCCCCTGGGCACCCAACTCGCCTCCGCCGCCACCAGCAGTCGGTCCAGGCGCGTCGGAACCCGCCGTCGCCGCCGCCAGGCGGCGCTTCGGCTTCCCGCGGTGACGCCGTACGGAATTCCGCGTCTCCACGTGAAGGCCGCGTACGTCATCGACGCCAACGACCGCGTCCTCTTCGAGAAGAATCCCGATCGCATTCTCCCGATCGCGAGCTTGACCAAGCTCGTGACGACCATGGTGTTTCTGCAGACGGTCCCCGAGTGGGATCGCGTGATCGAGATCGTCCCGGAGGACGTCCACCATTCGAGCCGCACCCGGATCCGCGCGCGCGAGGAGATCACGGTACGCGACCTCTTCCACGCGGCCCTGATGTCGTCGGACAACGCGGCGACTAAGGCGCTCGTCCGCACCTGCGGCGTTCCGATCGATGAGTTCGTACGGCGGATGAACCTTTTGGCCGACTCGCTCGGGGCGCCCGAGACGCACTTCGTCGAGCCGACCGGATTGAGCGAGCAAAACGTCTCGACGGCTCAGGGCATGGCGCGCATTCTCCGCGCTGCGACCGAGAGCGACGTGGTGAGCGCGATCACGCAGAAAACCGACTACTCGTTCACGACGAACCGGAAGGTTCACCACTTGGTGAATACGAACCGTCTCCTCCGCAGCCAGTGGGACATCACGGGCGGAAAGACCGGCTTTATCCACGAGTCGGGCTACTGCCTCGTCACCAACGTGACGGGACCCACCGGCATCAATATCACGGCGGTGCTGCTCGGGGCGCCGAGCAACGCCCTTCGCTTCGCCGAAGCCCGGCGGATCCTCGACTGGACCTTCCGTTTCGGCCTCGGCCTTCCACAAACCACCCCGGAGCGCGATTAGGTTGCCGCGGACCCTACGACGCCAGGAGTTCGGCGCCGCCTCGGGTCCAGCCAGCGCCGGTCTCGCCGCAGCGGTCGTCCTCGCTGCCGCCGCGTTCCTCGCCACACCTGCGCCCCTTTCGGCCGCCGACAACTCGACGCCGGTCGCGGGCGCGTTCGTCTATCCGGTTGGCGACGAGCTCGACTTCACGAAGCCCCACGAAGGCGAGTCCTACGGCTTCTACGTCTCCGACGGCTACCTGAAGGTGCGCGGGCGGAAGAAGCAGCGGACCCACTACGGAGTCGATTTCGCGCAGGGTCGGGGCGGGGCGCCCATCCGCGCGATCGCGTCCGGCGTCGTCGTGGTCGCGGACGCCAACGCGATGATCAAGGTTCAGCGGATCCAGCGGATCAAGCTCCCGGTGGTCGTGAACGGGCAGCGGGTCTACAAGGCGGGCTCGCGGTTGCGGACGGTCTACAAGTGGCGCACCGGTTGGGGAAACTACGTCGTCGTCCGGCACACCCTCCCCTCGGGCGAGACCGTCCACTCCCTCTACGGCCACATGATGCCGCGGTCGATCCTCGTGAAGCGCGGGGACATCGTCGCAGCCGGGCAGCAGCTCGGGAGGGTCGGTCGTACCGGAAGGACGACCGCCTCGCATCTGCATCTGGAGATCCGCAAGGCGATTCAGGCGGACCCCGACGACGTGGTCCTCGAGGAGGGAGACGGGGAAGACCCGACGCCGGAGGAGCGAAGTTACTCCCAGCTCTCGACCGTCGATCCGATCGCCTACCTCGAGCAGCACGTCCGTCGCTATGACGATCTGGATCCGGGGTCGTGGCAGTCGCGCTACGCGCTCGCGGCCTGCCGGGACGGAATCGTGGCCGGCGACGGGGAGAAGTTCGAGCCCGACGCGTCGATGACCCGCGGCGAGTACTACAAGGCCCTGGTGATCACATTCCGCCTCGCGACCCCATTTACGACGAAGACCTGGGACTCCACCATCGACGCGATGGTCGATTCGGAGGTTCTCGACGCGAAGGGGGCGCACGACCCGCGGGCCAGCGACAAGATCACGGGCTCTGAGGCCCTCGAAATGCTCATGCGCTGCCTCGACCGCCATCAGGCGCGGGCGCGGAATCTTTCGGAGATCAACGGCCTTCAAGTCTCTCGGGACTTCAATCGCGAGTTCGCCGGCGACGATGCGGCGGTGGAGGCCGAGGCGAAGGCGAAGTCGGTCGCGAACGCTGAGACCCAGGCCCGTCTGAAGGCCGAATACGACCGCGTCGCCCGGGCACGGAAGGCGGCCAAGGCCGCCGGGAAGACGTCGCTCGCCAAGGTCAAGCGCGTGGAGCCGGTCAAGCCGGTGCCGGTCTTGGACCCTGGATTCGAGGCCATCGCCCAGTCCAAGAAGAACATCACGCGGGCGGAATCGTGTCTGCTCCTCGCGACCGCGCTTCGGCTCGGGGCCGAACGCTTCTCGGCGCTCGAGCGCGCCGCTTCCCGAGTCGCCGACTCGGGGTAGGACCTTCTCCGACTAGCAGGAAACGCCGCCGCCCGGTAGGCTCTAGGGCGTGAACCCTTCGAGCTTCCCCTCCACCGCCGACCTCGCCTCGACC
>JBGPMG010000086.1:0-10061 GCA_041486815.1 Candidatus Eiseniibacteriota bacterium
CACACTTTGCAAGTTTTACTTCACTGCTGCCACAACCTGCCAGAAGTGAAATAACCACCGGAATCGTGATAAATAATTTCATACTTATTTTGACTGTTTTCCTTCTGCAAGATAATTAAAATGACTTCGAAGTATCTCACAGCATGATTATTTAACCATTTTTAACAATGAAGAAACCCTGCTCCGCCGGCACGTTCCGGAACGGCGCCGGCGGAATCGCGAATTCCTGGAAGTGTCCGTGGGCGAAGCCGCGCACCTGCTTGGGAAGGAGGACCCCTTCGCGGCGAGGATCCGAGAGGAAGATCGCCAGGCGATCCACCCCGAATTGCCCCATGACGCTCAGGCTGAAAAGATTCAGGGCCTCGTCCAGATCAAGGGCCAGGTTCAAGGCGCGCGCGATCTCGAAGAGATTTCGAAACGCGACGATCCTGAGCTTGAGCTTCGACTGAAGGGAAGCGACGTTCGGTGGGATCGGAGCCGCGGTCGAGGGCGGCGGGATCAATGTCGCGGCCGCTGTCGTCGGCGCCGGGACGAAGGGCGCTGCCGCCGGCAGGGCGACCGGCGTCGGGGCGGCGGACGGTGTGGCGGCGGACGGTGTGGCGGCGGACGAATCCGGGTTGTTCGCCTCATACGCGATCGCCTCCACGTCCGCGAGCGCCGCCCGGATCTCAGGACCGAGGCCCACGACGTGGATCTTGCGCTCGGTCTCCTCGTAGACGCGCCCCTGGCGCGCGACCACGGCGCTGCCCAGGGTGCTGATCGACGTGACCCGCGTAAAGTCGAGATGCACGGCGCGAGCCCCCCGCGCCTGGCATTCGAAGAGAAGGCGGTCGAGCGACCGGGCTCCTTGCGCGTCGATCACGCCTTCGAGGCTGAAGCGGAAGCGGTCGCGCGATCCGACCCTGTCGATCTTGAGCGCCTTCACCGGCCCGGGTCCCCCGCGACAGGTTGCTCGCCGTGCCAAAGCCGGCGCACGAGCGCCGCCGGGTTCAGCACGAGGATGACGCTCGAATCCGGAGATACGATGCCACCGAGAACCTCTTCAACCGGGCAGAGCCGGGGCGGCAGTGCGGTGAGCCGCGCGTTCTCGCGCCAGACGATGCGGTCGAAGCCGACAACCACCGAGCCCCCACCGCACCTCAAGATTGCAAGCGGCCGCCCCTTCTCCATGCGTCCGCCGGCGTCATCGCTCCGCTCGGCGCCAGGGGCCGCCTCCACGGAGGAATCCGACTCCTCGCCCGTCAGGCCCACTCTCGAGAAGAGCGCCCCGAGGGAGTGGACGGTGCCGTGCTCCGGATTCCCGCTCCACTGGAGCTCGTCTTCGGTCGCGTAGATGCGCTCCACCGCGCTCCATGGCAGCGCGATCCGCTGCCCCGCCGCCTCCACGATGAGAAAGCTCCGCAGGGATCGCGCCATCGGGAACTGGATCCGGAGCGAGGTCTCCTCATCGCCGCCGCCCTGGGCGCAGACGAATCCGCCGAGTCCTTCCAGAGCCGACTCGAGCAACGAGATCCCATCGGTATCGAACTTCAGAAATCCTTCGATCGCGATGCGCGCCTCGAGCCCTTCGCGGGCCGCGACGACGCGCATCTCGATCGGCTCCTCCCCCGCGTGCGTGGGCTCCGCGGTCTGCAAAAGTCTCAGGATCAGGGGAAGCAGGATCGAGCCGATCTCCGGCTCGAAGCCAACGCCTCCTGTGTGCACCGAGAGGATCGGAGGACGCCCGCCGGCGGCGCGCTGCATGACTGCCGTGTACATGTCGTCCACGAAGCGGTCGAGCGGATCGAGAAATTCCCAGAGCAGATGCTCATCCAGATCCCTCGCCCTCCGTTCGAGCGAGTACTGGAGTCCGAGGAGATGGTTCATCTCGTGGGAAAGGGAGCGGAGACCGGACGCGGTGTCTTGAAGTTGCTGGTGCACCGTGAGGACCCGCCCCTCATTCGCGTCGCCCACCCGAAGGGAGCCTCCCGCCATGCGCCGTCGCTCGGTCGCCTTCACGTAGACGTCCCAATCGGAGAGCGCCGACTGGAGCGAGCGCAGAGTCGAGTCGAGCGTCTCGTTCATCGAGCCGATCCGCTCGTTCTGATGGACGAGCGCGCTCTTGATCTCGAAGGTGAGGGCGAGAAGGTTTTCGTGCGGCCCGACGTCCGGCGTGGCGTCATCGATCACCCCGCGCGAAGCAGCCATATCCTGCGCCTTGGCGCGGTGCATTCCGGTGCGGAGGCTGTCGATCGCGTCGCCCACCATCCCCGCGTGCACGAGCAGGGCGCCAAACCCGTCGGTGCGGAGCTTCTCGGCAAGGCGGTCTTCGGTCTCGAGCGCGACGCGGCAGTGAGAGACCATCTCTTGACGCTGTGTCGGGCGGAGCTGGTCCAGCCGCGACAGGGTCTCGCGCAGCTCGCGGGCCAGGTTCGCGACTTCGGTGATCTCGAGCCACTCCGCGCTGCGCTCGACCAGACGCACGGCCAGATCGACGATCGGGCCCATCTCGCTGGATTCGAGATCGACCTGCTCGCTGTCGAGGAAGCGGCGCACCACCTCGATCTGCTCCCGGATCAGCGCGCTGAAGGTTGAGCTGAGCCGCGACATGATCTGGGCGTGGTTCAAGTGCTCGGAAGCGGCGGTTCTCATTCGCCTGGATTCCTCCGCGGATCGGTCGGGGTCAGCCCGGGAGCCCGGGCTCCGGCTTCAGGCGTTCGAGCAGAAGCATGTGCTCGGTCGGCGTCTCCTCCATCGACGCTGGAGCAGACGCGTCGGGGGCCAGGTCCGAAGCCATCTGAATCGGCGGCGGCACCTCGCTCATCGGGGCTGCCTCCTCCACGGATTCGCGCTCGGCATGCGATGGGGGCTGGGACTCTTCGGTCGCGGACCTGCGCGGACGGGCCGGGGCCGGATGGGTCTCGCCCTCGTCCGGGCCTCCGCGGCCCGTGGGCGGCTTTCGGGCGCCGCGGACGGCCAGAGTCGCGGTCAGGGTCTTTCGAACCTCGCGGGCGCGGGCGAGCAGCGTCGCGACGGACTCTCGGTGCGCCGGCGAGGCAACGGCGGCCATCGGGGCAGCGCCCGAGATCGCCGCGAGCCCGATCGTGGCGTCCTCGCTGGTCGAATGGATCGCGGTGATCGTCTCGCCCACCTTGTATTCGATCTCGTTCGCCAGGCGGGAGATCGTGTCGGTCGCCTCCCGGGCGAATTCGGCGAGCCGGCGCGTCTCCTCCGCGATCGCCGCGAACGCCTCGCTGCCCGATCGCGTCGCCTCGAGCGCCGCGTTCAAGGCAAGGAGGGTCGCGCGATTGGTGACGCGCTCGGCGACCGAGGCGAGCTCGTTCGCCCTCATGAGCCCGGCGGCGAGGTCTTCGATCCCATCGGCCGCGGTGTGGACCACCGCATCGACGAGCTGGGCGGGGGTGCGGGCGGATCCGGCGTCGCCCGCGGTGACCGACGATTCGGCGGTCGGACTCGCGAGCTCGCGCGATAGCGCCTCGAGCCCGGTGATCATCGCGTCGATTCCGCGCAGCGCGTCGGCCCGCAACTGCGGGTCAAACGCCGGAGGAGCGTCCGCGTCGGCCGGCCACGGCTCGGGAAGCGGTTCGCCGTCGGTCCCGACCAACTCCGCCTCGTTGATCTCAAGGCGGCTGACCACGGGGCCCGCCGTGCCCGCGTCGCGCACCGCCTGGAGCAGACCGTTGAGCGGTCCCATCCCCAGCTCGGCGACGACGGCCAGAGGATCCCTCCCCCCGCGAAGCGTGGTGGTGGCCAGGTCAATCTGCCGGCGTATCGACTCCAGCTCGAGGAGCGCGGCCCCGCGCGACTTTCGATCAACGTCCGACTCGTCCCGCGCCTGGTTTGCTGTGTTCTGCGAGGAGCTCGGACCCTTGACGAAGAGAAGCGCTATGGCGCCGCCCAGCAAGGCAACGACTCCGACCGCGACCCAGCCCGGGGCTCCGCCGACGAGATGTCCCGTGGCTCCCGCGGCCAGCGCCGAGACGACCGCTACGGTGAGGGCGCCCCACTGAGGCGCGGCTTCCCCCGCACGTGGGCTCACGGAAGCGGTGCCTGGGCTCTTGTCGCGACGGCTCTCTGCCATTTCAGGGCCTCCCGCCCGCCGCGGATGTGGTCGCAGCGCGCGCCCGCGGCATGATGGATTCGATGATCGACCAGTAATTGAGGCAGTGGATCCGCATGTCGCCTGACTCGAAGATCGATTGGATCATGGCGGCGAGCTCCGGATCGGCCGTCGAGAGCTCGGCCTCGCGCAACTCGCGGGCGGGAAGAAGTCGCGGGATCTCGGGAACCATGACGCCGAAACGATCGTTGCCGCGTGTCAAGACGAGGGCGTAGCTGGGTCCAGTCGTCATCATCGGTTCGATCCCAAGGAACGATCCGATCTCGAAGGTCGGAACCATCGTTCCGCGGAAGGCGATGACGCCCGACAGCGGATCGCGCTGATGCGGGAGCGGGGCGGGACGTTCCGCCTGCATCAGGCCGGCCACCTCTTCGACGCGCGCGCCAAACCAGACACCGCCCACGCTGTAGGCGAGGACGCCCCGCGTCCTATCGTGGATGGGCGCTTCGCTCCGCATCGTGGATCCCCTCCGTGGACCATCGAGCCCTGTAAAGCGTTGTGACGCAACGCAAGTAGCGTGCCATCGAAAGCAGGCTCGAGCCTGTGTCAAGCCTCTCGGGTTCAACCACTTATGACCTCGCCCGAAGGGTCTGCCACGCCCCTCCGGACCAACGTCACCCACCCCCGGTCGGGCACGTTGCAAATCGACCCGCATCCCGCAATCCACGAGTGCACGGAGCGCTGGGTCCTACAACCCGCTGTTTCGGCTCAAATAAGCCAGTTCCTGAGCTAATTCAGCCTCGGCGCCATTGGCAGGAATTCGTCCGAACTCCCCAACTCCTTGTGGCTCTTCCGGATTACGGGCGGCCCGGGGCCCGCTATTGACGCGGCATGAAGGCTGCATCTCTGTCGCGGCGGATGTTTCGAGATGGTCTGTAACGAACTTGGGATTGGAACGAAGGATCGACGGAGAGGTGAGGAGCCATGACGGCAGCCCGCAAGTATCTAGCGAGCAAGGCGAATCCTAGGAAGGTACGGCCGACCGCTTACGTCGCGATCAACTGCCTCCTACTGACGAAGGCGAACGGAACTCCTAAGAACGGGGATCCGCTTCCACAAGAAGACGTCGACTCGTATCTCGCCGCGCTGAAAGATCAGATCGAGGCGCACGTGCCACTGCCGCCGGAGCGCTCCAGGCTCCTCTCGCGTTATGACGTGGCGGCGTGGCGGCGGCTCGCGAGTGCCAGCCGCGGCGCGCTCAAATACAAGATCTACCGGACGCCTGAAGACCTGCTCTTGGTCTCGGTCGGCCACTTCGAGCACACCGGCCCGTACGTCCCGAATCGCCGAGAGGGAATCATCACCGGCGAGGAGGCGGACGTGGGTCGGAGCCCGAACTGGTACCACTTCTCCTATACGTACGGCGAGCTGCTCGAGAACCCGACCGCGGCGATGGGCGGGCTCCTTGAGAAGTTGACGATGGCGGTCGAGCGGTATCACAAGATGCTGTCGCACATGCGCGGGGAGTACTGGAGCCTAGCGTCGCGGTTCAAGCGGGCGCAGGTTCTCCGACTCGAGCGCAGCGTCGACGATGACGCCCGCGAGGAGACGCTGCGGGCGATGCAGGACCAGCTCCTTGACGCCTACTCGGAATGGAAACGGACCGGCGAGCGGAAACACCTCGATAGCATCCGGGGCCTGACCCGCGAGATCCGGCTTATATCGCCCGACTTTCAGTTTTCGCTTCCCGCGGGAGGTTCCTAAGCGGAAGCGACATTGACCCCCCGCGTGCCCTTCGGCCCCCGACCCGACGCATCACCGGAGGGCACGCACCCCCCCTGCACACCGATAGCCGGCGCCGGATGGCCGGCTATCGTATTTCGTAGTTCGGAGCTTCCTTCGTGATGGTGAGATCGTGCGGATGGCTCTCGCGGAGCCCAGCCTGCGTAATGCGGACGAAGCGGCTCTTGGTGCGGAGATCCTCGATGGTCGCGACGCCGCAGTAACCCATCCCGGCGCGCAGTCCACCCATCAGCTGATAGATCACGTTCGCGACCTCGCCCTTGTAGGGGACGCGGGCCTCGATGCCCTCGGCCACGAGCTTTTTCAGATCTTTAACGCCCTCCTGGAAGTACCGGTCGCCGCGGCCGCCCGACATGGCGCTGAGCGATCCCATCCCTCGGTAGACCTTGTACGTGCGCCCTTCGAGGAGAATCGTCTCGCCCGGGCTCTCCTCCGTCCCGGCGAGCATATTTCCGATCATGACCGAATGAGCGCCGGCCGCGAGGGCCTTCACGAGGTCGCCCGAGTACTTGACGCCTCCGTCGGCGATGATCGGGATCCCCTCGCGCGCCGCCGCGGCGGCGCATTCCAGCACGGCCGATATCTGCGGCACGCCGACGCCGGCCACGACGCGCGTCGTGCAGGCGGAACCCGGTCCCATCCCCACCTTGACGCAGTCCGCGCCCGCCTCGATCAGATCGCGCGTTCCTTCCGCTGTCGCGACATTTCCGACGATGACTGGGAGCATCGGGTACTTGTCTTTCAGGGCGCGGGTGGTCTCGATGACCGCCTTCGAGTGCCCGTGCGCGCTGTCCACGACCACGACGTCGACGCCGGCCCGCACGAGCTGATCGGCGCGGTCCAGATTGTCCTGCGCGACGCCGATCGCCGCGCCGACGCGCAGACGGCCCAGATGATCCTTGCACGCGCGCGGGTAGCGGATTCGCTTTTGAATGTCTTTTACGGTGATGAGGCCGCGCAGGTTCATCTCCTGGTCCACCACCGGCAGCTTCTCAATCCGATGCTTGTGAAGAATCCGCTCGGCCTCTTCCAGGGTCGTTCCGACCGGGGCCGTGATGAGATTCTCCCGCGTCATCACGTCATTCACCCTGAGGTCGGCGCCGGTCACGAACCGTAGATCCCGGTTCGTGAGGATGCCGACAAGGCGCTTCCCTTCCGTGATCGGAACTCCCGAGATCCGGAACTTCTCCATCAGCTCGAGCGCGCGGGAGATCGGCACGTCCGGCGGGAGCGTGATCGGGTTCACGATCATCCCGCTCTCGGACCGCTTGACGCGGTCGACCTCTTCGACCTGCTCGAGGATCGGGAGGTTCTTGTGGATGATTCCGATTCCCCCCTCCTGCGCGATCGCAATGGCGAGGGCGCTCTCGGTCACGGTGTCCATCGCCGCGCTTACGATCGGAACGTTCAGGGTGATGTCGCGCGTGAGGAGGGTCGATGTGTCGACGTCGCGCGGATGAACCTCGGAATAGCCCGGCACGAGCAGGACGTCGTCGAAGGTGAGCGCGGGGTCCTCCGCGACGCGGGGCGAGCGCCCCCCCGGGTCATAGCCGGAGATCTTGTCGCGCGGAGTCGCCAGGGTCTTCATCGATTTAGCCGGGAAGCCCCGTGTCGATGCGCTCGCTGAGCGAGAACCAGAACGAGAAGCCGAGCCGGAACTGGAAGTAGGATTTGGCACCGCTGTATCCCGACGGGAAGATATCCTCGTGGCCCGCGAAGATGTGGGTGTAGGTTCCGTCCCCGACCATTGTGACGTGCTTCGACAACTGCCTCTCCACGCCCACGATTCCGTAAATCCCAGGGTCGACCCGGCGCAGCCGCTCGAAGGTGACCGGGTCCTTCGCCGCTCCGAGGTCCTGCGTGAGAATCGACCAATTGTACAACCCGCCACCCCCACCGAGGTAGGGCCGCATCGTGCTGCCGTCGCTGAGTCGGTAACGCAGGCCCACCGGGAAGAGTGGGACGACCGTCGCGACGTAGAAGCGCGGGTCGTGGGTGTCGAGCCGGTTCCATCCATACCCGATGGTGATGTCGGCGGTCAGGTGGTCGGTCCAGCCGTAGCTCAAGACCAGATCTCCGGAGAGCCGCGGCTGCGAATTCGCGGAGATTGTCTTGTCCTGCGTGAAGAAGAGGGTGCCGCCCCGCACGCCGACGCCGCCCGATCCGGTCTGATCGGACGCGGCGGCGGGTGTAGCGGTGGCCGTGAGCAGGAGGACGAAAAGCCCCCCCGCGAGCTTGCGGATCATGAGTTCGGAATGCTCCTTACGGAAAACCGGCCGGGACGCGCCGGCCAGCCGGCACAGGGACGTGGTAGTTGGCTAGTTTAAGAGCAAGGCGGCGCGAGTGTCAATCGGGACCCCGTCTTGACAGCTCCGAGGCGCGGCTCGTAGAGTCCTTCGCTCGGCGGCGGTGTAGCTCAGCGGTAGAGCAGGAGAATCATAATCTCTTGGTCCGGGGTTCGAATCCCTGCGCCGCCACCAACTTACACCTCTGGTCCGCCATACCCGGCCCGCGCCCTTTCCCCGGCGCTATACTCGCTGCATGAAACCGAACCCGCGTGACGCGCGCCTCGAGTACTTCGCCGAGCGATCGGTCGAGGATCATCGGCTCCTGCCTTCTCGCACACCGCTCCTGGTGGCGGTCTCCGGGGGACCCGACTCGGTCGCGCTCCTTCACTTTCTCGCCGCGCTCAGGGCGCGCACTGGGCGCCCGTCGGCGCTCGTCGCGGCCCATGTGAACCACGGGCTGCGGGGCGTCGAATCGGACGGCGACGCGGCGTTCGTCCGCGACCTGGCGGCGTCGTGGGGGCTCCCGCATGTCGCGTCGGATCTCGGGCCGCTTCGCCCCACCTCGGAGGAGACGGCCCGGCTCGCGCGCTACGAAGCGCTCCGCGAGCTGGCCCGCGAGGCGGGCGCCGATCGGGTCGCCACCGCGCACACCGCGGACGATCAGGCCGAGACGGTCTTGCTCCGGCTCCTACGAGGCGCCGGCCTCCGAGGGCTCGGCGGGATGCCGGTCCGCGGACGGGTTCGGGGAGTCCGCATCGTCCGGCCGCTCCTCGACGTGAGCCGGGATCAGGTGATCGACTACCTGGAGCGCCATCGGCTGGGCCACCGGATCGATTCGAGCAACGCGAGCCGAGCCCCGGCGCGGAACTATCTCCGCCTCGAGGTCTTGCCGCGCATCCGGGAGCGGATGAACCCATCCGCGCGCGAGGCGATCTTGCGCGCCGCCGGTGCGATTCGCGAAGCCGACGACTACCTGGCTGCGGAGGCGCGCCGGATTCTGCCCGAGCTGCTTCGCCGCGAGGAGGATGGAAAAATCTCGCTTGATGCGGCCCTCCTGCTCGCCTACCCTAAGCCCTTGAGAACCTATCTGTTCCGCGACGCCGTACAGGAGTTGAACGGGGACGTCCGCGATCTCGCCGCAACGCATCTCGACGCCCTTCTCTCGCTCGTCACGACTCCCTCTCGCCGATCGGCCGATCTTCCGGGAGGCATTCGAGCCCGTAGGGAGGGCGGCCGCGTGCTTTTGGAGTCTCGGATTCAAGAACCGGCAGCCCGGAAGGCGCCATCCAATGGTGGAGAGCCTCGGCGCCCCTGCCGATAGGCTTTGGGGAACGTACGCTACGTGAATTCCGATGAGAAACAAGGAGCCGAATTGAGCCAGCGCCAAACCCGGGATCATCGCCCGCTCGCACGCAAGCAGTCGAACCGCACGCCGCGACGGCCGCCGGTTCCGCCGCGCCCGCCGCAGCGCAAGCCGACCCCGTTCGGGCCGGCGAAGCCGCTCCGGACGGCATTGCTCTGGGTCATCCTCGTCCTCGCTGTGCTGGTCTTCGTCCAGGTCTACGGCGAGATCCGAGCGAAGACACACGAGATCCCCTATTCCGAACTCCTTCAGCAGATCGACCAAGCGAACATCAAGGCCGCCACGATCGTGGAGCGCGAGGTCGTCGGTGAGCTGAAGCAGGGCGCGTTGACCCACGTCGACGGCCGCCCCGTCTCGTACGTATTTTTCAAGGCGTACCTCCCCGCGGAGGACAAGGACCTTGGACGGGCGATCCTCGCGAAGGATCCCAACGTGGTCGTCAGCTCGAAGCCCCCGGGCATGAATTGGTGGGGGCTCGCCCTCTCGTACATTCCGTTCATCGCGCTGCTCGTGCTTTGGATGGTGATGATCCGGCAGCTTCAGTCGG
>JBGPMG010000087.1:0-10020 GCA_041486815.1 Candidatus Eiseniibacteriota bacterium
CGTGGACGATCGTGGTCATTCCGAGGTCGCGAGCGAGGCGGGAGGTATCGTCCTGGCTCGCGTCGTCGACCAGGATCACGTCGTCAACCACCTCCCGAGGAAGCTCGGAGTAGGTCTGGTGAAGGGTTCGTGCCGCGTTGTAGGCCGGCAGAACCACGATGACGCGCTTTCCGTGGATCATGAGGGGGAGTATACGGTCTGGTTCGGGGTCATCCGCGTCTCAACCTTCCTCGATCCACCTTGCCCAGGTGCGTCCGGGGCAGCGCCTCCACGAAGATCACCTCGCGGGGATGCTTGTAGGGCTCCAGCCGATCGCGCACGAACGCCCGGAGCTCCTCGTCCAGCCCATCACGCCGGGCCCGGGGGACGACGTACGCGCGCGGCTTCACGAGCCCGTTCGGGTCGACCGCGCCAACGACGGCGGCCTCCGAGACCTCCGGATGCTGGAGCAGGCATCCCTCTACCTCTTGCGGTGCCAACCACTTACCGGATACCTTGAGCATTTCGTCCCCGCGGCCGCAATAGGTCACGTAGCCATCCTTGTCCTTCGAGATCAGATCGCCCGAAACGTACCACTCGCCCCGAAAGGCCCGGGCTGTCGCTTCCATCTGCCTCCAGTAGCCGATCGCGCGCGAATCGCCGCGCACCCAGAGCCAGCCGGTCTCTCCGGTGCCGATCTCGCGCCCTTCGTCGTCGCAGACCTTCACTTCGAATCCGGGCACCACCGTTCCCAGGGTTCCCGGCTTTGCCGCGCCCGGGCGATTGGAGATGAAGATGTGCCACATCTCGGCCGTGCCGAGCCCGTCGAGAAGCTCGACGCCGAACGTCTTCATCCATCGATCGTGCACCTCAACCGGGAGCGCCTCACCCGCCGAAGTGCAGAGCCGCACGGAGGAGAGATCCTGTTTCTTGGCCTCCGGGTGCGAGGTCATTTTCTGAACCATGGTCGGGACGTTGATCAGGATGGTCGGACGAAATTGGCGGATCCGCTCGAAGAGCGCGTCGACGCTTGGCGGCTCCGGGAAGAGCGCCGCGGCGCCCCCCGCCGCGAACGGAAAGAAGAGATTGGAGCCGGTGGCGTAGCCGAAGTAGAGCTTGGGCACGGAGAGGGTGACGTCGTTCTCGGTATAGGCGATCACCTGTTTCGCATAGCACTCGGTCGTGTTGGCGAACGATCGATGCGTCTGGACGACCGCCTTGGGGCGGCCCGTCGTGCCGCCCGAGAAGAGCCAGATCGCGGGATCGTCGCGGTGGGACGGATGCGCTTCGAGCGCGGCCGGCGCGCCGGCCAACCGGCGGTCGAACTCCTCCTCGCCGATCGCGAGAACATCCTTCACGGAGCGCGAATCTCGGGCAGCCGCACGGAACGCGGCCGCGGCGTCCCGATGGGTCACGATAACGCGCGCACCCGAGTACGCGAGGATCGATTCGATCTCGGGCTGCGGAAGCGCGGGGTTCACCATCACGACCACGCCGCCGATCTTGAGCGCCCCGAAGAGCGCGCCCACGTATTCGGGGCCGTCCGGCAGGGCGACGACGACCCGGTGCTCGGGCTCGACCCCGGCTGCTTGAAGCGCCCGGCCAAATCGGTTGGCCAACGACTGTACGGTGGAATAGGTATGGGCACCGGCGTCGGTATGCAGGGCGGCGCGCGCGCCCCGGCCCTCCCGCACGCGGGCGTCGAGGAAGTATTCGGCGATGTTCAAGCGTTCCGGCGGCTCGTAGGTCATGATAAGTTGAAGGGACGCCGCCCCATGATGTACGCCCGCCGGGCGAGTGGCAACACCGGACTGACGGGAGACTTTGACGATGGCGATCCGCGAGCTTGCCGAGATGACGTGGGAGGAAGCGCGGGACCTCGATCGACCGCGGACCGTGGCGGTCCTGCCGGTAGGGGCGGTCGAGGCGCACGGGCCACACCTCCCGCTCGGGACCGATATCATCATCGCCGAAGCAATGGCCCGGGCCGGCGCGGGGCGCATCGCGGCGCAAGGGGTGGGGGTCGTGATGCTCCCTCCGCTTCCCTACACCGCCGCGCCGTTCGGCGCGGGGTTCTCGGGGACCCTCTCTGTAGCGGCCGCGACCGTGACGGCTCTGCTCCTCGATCTCGCCCGGGAGCTGACGCGGCAAGGCTTCGCGGCGCTGGCGATCGCCAACGCCCATCTCGATCCGGTCCATCGGGACGCACTCGCGGCCGCGGAGGACGCTGCCCGCAAGGAGCGCCTCCTCCCGGTGATCTGCCCCGACCTCACTCGGAAACCATGGGCATCCCGGCTGACCGAGGAGTTCAAGAGCGGTGCTTGTCACGCGGGGCGCTACGAAGGCTCGATCGTTCTTGCCGCACGCCCCGACCTGGTGCGTGACGACGTGAGGAGGGCTCTGGAGCCGAATCCCGCCTCCCTCTCCGCCGCGATCCGGGACGGGAAGCGCACGTTCGAGGAGGCGGGAGGTCCTCGGGCTTATTTCGGCTGGCCGGCGGACGCGACGGTCGAGGAAGGCCGGTCGACCGTCGAGACGCTCGGAGAGGTTCTGGCGGAGGCCGTGCTGGGCACCTTGGCGACCGGGAGGGCCGCGTGACGGCGGGGCCGCTCGACGGACGGGGCGCCGTGATTACTGGAGGCGGACGCGGAATCGGCGCCACCGTCGCGCGCGTCTTGGCCGAGGCGGGCGCGGGCGTGGTGGTCGCGGCGAGAACGGCCGCGGATGTCGAGAAGGTCGCGGCCTCGCTCCGCGAGGGCGGCCGAAACGCGCACGCGGTCGCCTGCGACGTCACCGACGAAAAGAGCGTCAAGCGCCTCGGTGAGGCGGCCCGGTATCACCTCGGGTCCATCGACATCCTCGTGAACAACGCGGGAGCCTCGTCCTCGGCCCCCCTATCCAAACTGACACTCGATGAATGGAACCGGATGTTCCTCGCGAACGCCACGGCCACGTTCCTCTGCTCGCGGGAGTTCACGCCCGGCATGGTCGAGCGGCGGTGGGGGCGCGTGGTCAACGTCGCCTCCGTCGCGGGGATCGAAGGCGCGAAGTACATCGCGCACTACAGCGCGGCAAAGCACGCCGTCGTAGGATTCACCCGCTCGATCGCGATCGAGCTCGCGTCGACCGGCGTCACGGCGAACGCGGTCTGCCCCGGCTACGTCGCTACGCAGATGACCGACCGCACGCTGGCGATCGTCGAGTCCCGCGCGGGACTCTCCCACGACATGGCGCTCGAGGCCGTGCTTCGGACCACGGGCCAGGAACGACTCATCACGCCGGAGGAGGTGGCCGCGGCGATCCTCGAGCTCTGCATGGAAGACGCGAGCAGCGTGACCGGCCAGGCCGTCCTGCTCCGCGGCGGCGTCCGCACCCCGTGACATTCGAGATCTTCAACCCGAAGGCGCTTGGCGAGCCGAGAGGCTGGAACAACGGCCTCCTCGCCCCGAAGGACGGACGCCTCCTCTTCGTCGCGGGGCAGGCGGGGTGGGAGAACGATGCTGTCGGCGATCCGCCCGGCTTCGCGGATCAATTCGCGCGCGCTCTCGACAAGGTGCTGGCCGTGGTGCGCGAGGCAGGCGGCGAAGCAACCGACGTCGCTCGGGTCACGATCTACGTGACCGATCTCGCAGCGTACCGCGCCAGCACGACGCGGCTCGGCGACGCGTGGCGCGCCCGCATGGGGAAGCACTATCCCGCCGTCGCGATGCTCGAGGTGAAGGGGCTCGTCGATCGCGGGGCGATGGTCGAGATCGAGGCCACCGCGGTCCTCTCGGGGAGCCGGTAGGGTGGCGATCTCGTCACGGTCGTTCCGATACAGCCTGAATCCCGCCACCGGCGTCGCGACGATCACGTTGAACCGGCCGGATCGGCTCAACGCGCTGACGTTCGAGGTCTATGCCGAGCTCCGCGACACCTTTGCCGCGCTCGAGGACGAGCCTCACGTGCGCGCGGTCGTGCTCACCGGCGCGGGCCGCGCGTTTTGCTCGGGCGGCGACGTGGAGGAGATCATCGGCGCGCTCTTCGCGCGCGATCGGGCGGGCCTCGTCGAGTTCACGCGGATGACCTGCGACCTGATCCAAAACATCCGCCGCTTGAGCCGCCCGGTGATCGCGGCGCTGAATGGCACGGTGGCGGGCGCGGGGGCTGTCATCGCCGCCGCCTGCGATCTCCGAATCGCGGCCGAGTCGGCGAAGATCGCGTTCCTCTTCGTGCGGGTGGGGCTCTCCGGGGCCGACATGGGCGCGTCGTGGCTCCTGCCGCGCCTCGTCGGGCTGGGTCGGGCGACCGAGCTCTTGATGACCGGCGACTTCATCGATGCCAAGCGAGCCTACGAGATCGGGCTCTACCAGCGGGTGGTGGCGCAGGAGCGGGTGCTCCCGGAAGCGGTGGCGCTTGCCGAGAAGCTCGCGCGCGGCCCCGCGCCAGCCCTCGCCGTCACGAAGCGCGCGCTCGACCTCGAGTCGACCCTCGACTTGGAGCGGGCCCTCCGCTTCGAGGCCGACGCGCAGGCGGAGCTGATGGAGCATCCGAACTTCCGCGAGGCGTACGAGGCGTTTCGGGCCAAGCGGGAGCCGAAGTTCCTTTGATGACGATCCCCGATCCGCGGCCGATCCGCGCCTTCCTCGAGGACCGGCACGCCTCCTTCGCCGCCGAGGTAGGGACGTTCGCGTCGCGGGAGATCGCGTCCCAGCCCGCGGCCTTAGACGACGCGGCCGCTCGGCGGGACGCACGCGGCCTGCTGGCGCGGCTCGGCTCCGGCGGATGGCTGGAGCCGATTCGGCGTCAGGATTGGCGCAGCTGTGCCCTCGCGCGGGAGGCGCTGGCCGCCGCCTCGCCGCTCGCCGACGCGGTTTTCGCGCTCCAAGGCCTCGGAACGGTGCCGATCCTCCTCTCGGACAACGCGCCGATGCGGGATCGCTGGGTCGCGGACGCCGTGGCCGGCCGCGCGATGGCGGCCTTTGCCATGACGGAGCGGGAGGCCGGCTCGGATATCGCGGCGATCGCGACGACCGCGCGTCGGGACGGGCAGAGCTACGTCCTCGCGGGCGCGAAAACGCTCATATCGAACGCCGGGATCGCGGATTTCTACGTTACGTTCGCCTCTACCGATCGGGCCGCCGGCGGGAAGGGAATCTCCTGCTTCGTCGTCCCGGCCGACAGCACCGGATTCCGGTACCTGGGCCCGCAGGTCATGTCCGCTCCGCACCCCCTCGGGGAGATCGCCTTCGAGGAGTGCCGCGTGCCCGCCTCGAACCGGCTAGGCGAAGAGGGAAAGGGGTTCGCGCTCGGCCTGAAGACGCTGGATCGCTTGAGGGCCACCGTAGGCGCCGCGGCTTGCGGCATGGCCGCGCGGGCGCTCGAGGAGGCGTTGAAGCATGCGAGAAGCCGGCGTCAGTTCGGGAAACCGCTCGCCGAATTCCAGCTCATCCAGGCAAAGGTCGCCCGTATGGCGACCGATCTGGCCGCCGCACGACTGCTGGTGTATCGCGCCGCCTGGGCCGCGGACGGCGGGGCCGATCGCGTGACCCTGGAATCGGCGATGGCGAAGGCGTTCGCCACGGAGGCGGCGCAGCGCATCGTGGACGATGCGGTGCAGATTCTGGGCGGCGCCGGCGTGCTTGCCTCGCATCCGGTCGATCGGCTCTATCGCGCGGTCCGAGCGCTCCGGATCTATGAAGGGACGACGGAGATCCAACAGCTCGTCGTCGCGGGCCTGATCACGCAGGACCAGGACGCGTGAGGGTCGTGAGCGTAGGAGGCGGACCCGCCGGCCTCTTCTTCGCGATCCTCCTCAAGAAGCTCGACCCGCGCCACGAGGTCGAGGTCTACGAGCGAAACCGCCTCGACGACACGTTCGGGTTCGGGGTCGTCTTTTCGGACGCGACGGAGGAAGCGCTCGCGCACGGCGACCGGGAGACCGTCGCCGCCATGGCGGCGGCGAGCCACCGCTGGGATGACATTGAAATTCACTACCGCGGCGCCGTGCTCACCTCGACCGGGCACGGCTTTTCAGGTCTTTCTCGAAAGGCGCTGCTCGCGATCCTCGCGGAGCGATGCCGCGCCTTGGGCGTGCGCCTCTGCTTCGAGCGCGAGATCACCGATCCGGAATCCCTGCGGGGCGCCGATCTCGTGCTCGCCGCCGACGGGATCCATTCCGTCGTGCGCGAACGATACCGCGAGGTGTTCCGCCCCGCGGTCGACCTGAGACCGAACCGATTCGTCTGGTTCGGCACGACAAAACCGTTTCCAGCGTTCACCTTCTATTTCAAAGGCGACCGACACGGTCTCTGGCGGGTGCACGCCTATCAATACGACCGCACCAACGCGACGTTCATCGTCGAGGCTCGTGAGGAGACCTGGCGCGCGGCCGGCCTGGAGCGCGCGACCGAGAAGGAGACGATCGCCTTTTGCGAGGGCCTCTTCTCGGAGGAGCTGGAAGGACACCGGCTCCTCTCCAACCGGTCGATCTGGCGGAGCTTTCCGACGATTCGAAACGAGCGGTGGCACCACGAGAACGTGGTGCTCCTGGGAGACGCGGCCCACACGGCGCACTTCTCCGTCGGCTCCGGGACCAAGCTCGCCATGGAGGACGCCATCGCCCTTTCGGAGGCGCTCGGGACCCACTCGGACGTTCCCGCGGCGCTCGACGCCTACGAGGCCGCCCGCCGCCCGGCGGTGGAGAGCCTTCAACGGGCGGCGCAGGCGAGTCTCCAGTGGTTCGAGGACACCGAGCGCTACATGAACCTCGATCCGCTCCAGTTCTCGTTCGCCTTGTTGACCCGGAGCCTTCGAGTAACGCATCAGAACCTAAAGCTGCGCGATCCCAAATTCGTCGCCGCCGTGGACGGTTGGTTTGCGGCGGAGGCTGCGCGCCAGTCCGGCGTTGCCGGGGGAGGACCTCGCGTGGCCGGCGAGGCCGCTTCTCCTGCCCTGCCCGCACCGCCGCCATTGTTCACGCCGTTTCGGTTGCGCGACCTCGTGCTTCCGAACCGCGTCGCAGTCTCCCCCATGTGCCAGTACTCCGCGGAGGACGGCATGCCGAATGATTGGCACCTCGTCCACTTGGGCTCCCGCGCGATGGGGGGCGCCGGGCTCGTCTTCGCGGAGATGACCAACGTGAGCGCCGGGGCGCGCATCTCGCCCGGCTGCACCGGGCTCTATCGGCCGGAGCACGCCGCCGCCTGGGGCCGCATCGTGAAATTCGTCCACGAGGAGTCCGCTGCGAAGATCGCGATCCAGCTGGGGCATGCCGGGCGGAAGGCCTCCACCCGGCGATCGTGGGAAGGCGACAACGAGCCGCTCCAGACGGGAAACTGGCCCATCGTCGCGCCTTCCGCGATCGCATACTATCCCCACGGCCAGGTCCCGAGGGAGATGACGCGAGGCGACATGGACGCGGTGATCGACGATTATGTCCGCGCGACGCGGCTCGCGATCGAGGCCGGCTTCGACATGCTTGAGATTCACATGGCGCACGGCTACCTGCTCGCGAGCTTCATCTCGCCGCTCACGAACCGGCGCGGCGATGCGTACGGCGGACCGCTCGAGAACCGGATGCGCTTTCCGCTCGAAGTCTTCGACGCCGTGCGGGCGGCCTGGCCGAAGGAACGGCCGATGTCGGTGCGCATTTCCGCCGTCGACTGGTACCCTGGCGGGCATGGACCGGACGACGCCGTGGGGGTCGCGCGGATGCTGCGGGCGCACGGCTGCGACATCATCGACGTCTCGGCGGGTCAGACCGTGCCGGACCAGCGGCCCGTCTACGGGCGTCTCTTTCAGACCCCCTTCGCCGACGCCATCCGCCACGAGGTAGGGATCGCGACAATGGCCGTGGGCAACATCTCGTCGTACGCCGATGTGAACACCATCCTCGCCGCGGGGCGGGCCGATCTCTGCCTCCTCGCGCGGGCTCATCTCTGGGACCCGTACTGGACGCGACACGCCGCGCACGAGCTCGAGTACCCCCTGCGCTGGCCCGACCCGTACGAGTCGCTCAACAAGTACAAACCACGATTCTCCTGAGGAGCCCGACGATGGCGGTCACCTATTCCAGCTACCTCAAGCTCGAGGAGCTCCTATCCCTCCAGCGCCCGATCTCGGAGGGGCCGGAGCACGACGAGACGCTCTTCATCGTCATCCATCAGGTCTACGAGCTCTGGTTCAAGGAGCTGCTGCACGAGATCGACTATCTGAAGGCGCTCTTGGAGCGACGCGATACGCCTCGGGCCCTGCACACCCTGAAGCGCGTCCTCACGATCTTGAAGGTGGTGGTCGCGCAGATCGATGTGCTCGAGACGATGACCCCTCTCGAGTTCCTCTCGTTCCGCGAGAGGCTCGAGTCGGGGAGCGGCTTTCAGTCGTTTCAGTTTCGCGAACTGGAGTTCGCGCTCGGCATGAAGAACGCCGCCGCCCTCGAGCGCTACCCCAAGGAAAGCGAATCGCGCCGCCGCCTCGAGCGTCGGCTCTCCGAGCCGACCTTGTGGGACGCGTTCCTTCGCTTTCTCGCGGCTTCGGGGCACCAGGTGCCGCCCGCCCAGCTGACTCGGGACGTGACCGTCTCGGTGGCCCCCGCGCCCGAGCTTCGCCCTCTCCTGATCGATGTCTACAGGCGCGACCCCACCGTCGCCTCGCTCTGCGAGCGCCTGGTCGACCTCGACGAAGGATTTCAAGAGTGGCGCTACCGCCACGTCAAGATGGTCCAACGCACGATTGGAACGAAGCGGGGCACAGGCGGGTCGGAGGGCGCGGAATACCTCATGACGACGCTCAACAAGCCGTTCTTCCCGGATCTCTGGGCGATCCGGACGGATCTTTAGGCCCGCGGCGGATGCCTACCCTGGACGAATTGGGCCGCAGCCCCAACCCGCTCGCCGCGCACTACTCGCGGTTCCGGGTCGGAGAGCGGATTCTTCTGACGGGGCACTCGCATCAGGCGTGGCCCGACGTTGCCTTCGAAGGTCAGATCGACGCCTGGATCGAGGCCGCGGAGCAGGTCGACGACAAGTGGCCGCACGCCGAGGAGAAGGCGTGCCGCGTTCGGCGCGGCTATGCGCGCCTTCTCGGGGCCGCTCCGGATGAGATCGCTCTCGGGCAGAACACGCACGAGCTCGTGGTCCGGTTCCTGTCCGCGCTGCCGCTTCGGCAGCGGCCCAGGCTCGTGACGACCGACGGGGAATTTCACGCGCTTCGCCGGCAGCTCGACCGGCTCGCGGAAGAGGGCGTCATCGAGATCGTCAAGGTGAGCGCCGATCCAGCCGCCGCGGTCGCGGAGCGGCTTCGCGCCGCCGTGAACGACAAGACGGCCGCCGTGCTCGCCTCGTCCGTGCTCTTCGGGAACGCGCATATCGTGTCCGGGCTCGGCGGCGTGCTAAAGGCCTGCCGCGCCGCCGGCGCGGAATTGCTGATCGACGCCTATCACC
This sequence comes from Candidatus Eiseniibacteriota bacterium, assembly GCA_041486815.1. GTDB lineage: Bacteria > Eisenbacteria > RBG-16-71-46 > SZUA-252 > SZUA-252 > WS-9. The sequence goes on from JBGPMG010000087.1 coordinate 9,402, forward strand.
AGCTCAACATCGTTCCGTTCTCGCTGGAGCGAGAGGGTCTTGGAGATGCCTTCATCGTGGGCGCCGGCTACAAGTACTGCCAGCTCGGCGAGGGGAACGCCTACCTGCGCGTCCCGCCCCACGGGGCGCGTCTCCGGCCCGTGGTCACAGGCTGGTTCAGCGAGTTCGCCAAGCTCTCCGAGCGTCCGGAGGGCCAGGTCCCGTACGGCGCCGGACCCGCGCGCTGGGCGGGGGCGACGTACGACCCGACGAGCCACTATCGCGCCTCACGGGTATTCGATTTCTTTGAGGAGCAAGGATTGACGCCGGAGCTCCTCCGCGCGGTGAGCGGGCGCCAGATCCGACTTCTGGCGGAGCGCTTTGACGCGCTCGACCTCGATCCACGCGTGGTCGATCGGGATCGGTCGGTCCCGCTCGAGCGAATCGGCGGGTTTCTCTCGCTCCGAAGCCGAAGGACCCGCGAGCTCTACACGGGCCTGCACGACCGAAGTGTGCTGACCGACTACCGAGGCGACTTGCTCCGCGTGGGGCCTGCGCCCTATATTTCCGACGAACAGCTCCGTGCGGCGATGGACGCGCTGGGGGAGGCCGCTCAAACGGCATCATCCAAAGGAGGACC
>JBGPMG010000088.1:0-9943 GCA_041486815.1 Candidatus Eiseniibacteriota bacterium
CGTGAGCCGCGAGGAGCGGCGAACCGGCCGGTACGCGAAGAACTCGATCGCGACTCCGAGGAGCGCGCAGAGGAGCATCGCGCCGAGGAGGACGAGGACCGCCGCGAGCGGGGAGGCGTTCGCGCCGCCGGCGCCGGTCCAGAGCGCGAGGTAGTAGGCGGCGAACGCCCCGATCATGTAGACGTCGCCGTGGGCGAAATTGATGAGGCGCAGGATCCCGTAGACCATCGTGTAGCCCAGCGCGATGAGGGCGTAGATGCTTCCCCACGCGATCCCGTTCGCAAGCTGCTGGAAGAGCTCCTGCACGTGGGGGCCGAGATTCCGCGGCGGCGGTCTAGGGCTCGACCGCCGCGACGAACTTGTAGGCCCTCTTCTCGATCCCCAGGAATACCGCCGGCTTGACGGCGTTCCTGGACGCGTCGAGGGAGATCCGTCCGGTGACGCCCGGAAAATCCTTCGTCGAGGCGATGATGTCCCGGAGCTTGGCGCGGGCCGCCTTCTGCTTCTCTCCGCGCTCGCCGCTCAGCGCTTTGAACGCCGAGGGATCCTCCTGGCGGAGCCGGTCCAGGGCGCTCGTCAGCACGCCCGCGGCGTCGTACCCGAGCGCGGCCAGGCCGTCGGGGGTCGCGTTGTAGCGGGCCCGGTACTCCTTCACGAACTTCTGGATCGCGGGATTGGGATCCTGCTGCCAATAGTGGTTCACGAAATACGACCCGTTCAGCGCGTCCTGCGCGATCTCGAGCAGACGATCCGAGACCCAGCCGTCTCCGCCCAGGAGCGGCACTTCCAGCCCGAGCTCGCGCGCCTGCCGCGCGATCAAGCCCACCTCGGTGTAGTACCCGGGGACCATGAGGAACTGCGGCCGCTTCGACTTGATGACGGTGAGCTGCGCCCGGAAATCCTGGTCCCCTTCGGAGTAGGCCTCATCGACGACGATGGCGCCGCCCATCGCGTGGAACGCTTCGGAGAAATAGTTCGCGAGCCCGACGCTGTAGTCGTTCTTGTTGTCCCGGAAGACCGCGGCCTTCGAGAGCCCGAGCGTGTTCTTCGCGAACTTCGCGATCATCTGCCCTTGGAACGGATCGATGAAGCAGACGCGGAAGATGTAGTCGCCCAGCTCGGTCACCTTGGGGTTCGTGGACGAGGGCGTGATCATCGGGACGCCGGCCTGCTGGCAGATCGGGGCGGCCGCCATGCTGCGGCTCGAGGCGACCTCTCCGAGCACGGCAACGACCCCGTCCTGGTCGACGAGCTTGTTCACCGCGGTCGCCGCCTCCTCGGGCTTCGATTGGTCGTCCTCGACGATGACGTGGAGCTTGGTGCCCCCGACGCCGCCGCCGGCGTTCACGTTATCGACGTAGAGCTCGATCCCATTCTTTGTCGAGACCCCGAAGGTCGCGGTGCTGCCGGTCAGGGAGCCGTACTCGCCGATGACGATTTCGTTTTCTCGCTTGGCGCAGCCAAGAACCAGAGCCGCCGCGACCGCGGCGACGAGAGCGGGCCGCAGGGATGTCCGAAACCGGATCATCTTCGAGCCTCCGTGGCGTAAGTGTTTGCTATCCAAAGGACTTTCATGCTTGTCCCCGGTGGCCACCCTAGCCGAACGATCGCTGGGATTCAAGGCTCAACCGGGGAATCATCGACAGGAACCGCCTTACCCGACCGAATCACGAGCCGCTCGGGGAACGCGGGGACGACCGGACGGAGCGCGCGAAACTTCCGACCCTCGTCGGTGTCGTAAACCTGGCCCCGGAGGGCCTCGCGAAGCTGGGATGCGGTCACGCACCCCGACTCCATCGCCCGGTCGATGGCGAGACCGGTCAAGTAACCCCGGACCGACATGCGCGTGGGCGGCTCCCGGTACGCACGCTGATACCGCGTCTGAAAGGAATCGCGTGGAGCGCCTTCGAGCGCGTAGTCGGCCATGAAAATCGTGGCGCCCTCGAGGCCCGAGCGGGCTTCCGGGTTCAGCCCTTCGGGGTCGAGCGCCTGGAAACCGAAGACGCGGGCTTTCGGCCACGTCGATTGGAGCTGCGCTCCGACGTTCCCTACCATGCGGGGCGACCCAACCAGGACGAGCCCGCTCGGGCGTTTGTCGCGCAGCTTCTCGAGCGGCTTGGTGAGGTCGGCCTCGTCCTCGGCCACCCACTCGACTCCGAGCACGCGGACGGCCGAGAAATCGCACGCCTTCACGACGGCGCGCGCCTGGACCGAGTCCTCCGCCGTTTTGGCGGCAAGGATCGTGATCGAGGAATGCGGGGACTCGCCCGCGAACTGCCGGGCGAGCGCGGCCGCCGTGGCGGTCGGACCGATGTGGAGCTGAAAGACGCCGTCGCCGAGGATCGCGAGCCGCTCGTTCGTGGCGGACGGAGAAATCAGGATCGCGCCGAGCACCTGCGTCGCGGCGGCGAGCGGCGCCGTATTGGCGCTGAAGATCTCCCCTACAAGAAGCGAGACGCCGTGGTCGCGGAGAAGCCACCGTGACTTCCGGGCGCCCACGAGGGGATCGCCCTCGGAATCGTGGAGTATCAAGCTGAGCGTCGGCGCCCAGTCGCGGTTGTGCTCCTCCATCGCGAGGCGCAGGCCGTTCACGAAGGTCTTTCCGAATCGCTCGTAGCGCCCCGAGAGCGGCACGACGATCCCGATCCGCGTGAGCCCCTGGGCGGCGCGCTTGATGGCGACCGAATCGAGCGGACAGTCGCCCACGGACACGGCGATCTCTTGCAGCTTCTTCTTCTCGTCGTCGCTCGGCGACGCGGCGAGTCCGATGCGCACAGCCCAGCCGCGCTCGGCCGCGCGGGCCATCGGATCCAGCCGCGCGACCTCCGGAGTCAACGCGTATTCGACGGCCCAGCCGGCGGCGGCCGAGTCCTTGGGGCGCTCGAGGAGCCTAGCCTTGAGCTCTCCGGCGCGGTTGGCGGGATAGTGCCGGTCGGTGATCGTCGGGGGGGCTGGGGCTGGGGCCGGGGCCGGCGCCGGCGCCTTCGAGGCGAGGGCAGGCATCGCAGTGCTCCCGAGGAGTGAGACCGCCAGGGCGCCCGCAGCCGCGGCGGCGCGGAACCGGTCAGCGCGAGTCATGGAGGGCCGCGTGCTCCCGGGCCAGCTCGACGTAGTGCCGGGCCGATTCGCGCAGGCGCGCGTGAATCGCGGCCGGGATCGCGCCCCGGATGACCGCGGGGACGCCGGCCACGAAGGAGCGCGGCGGCACAACCATCCGCTCAAGGAGAACGCTCCCCGCCGCGACGAGCGACTCCTCTCCGACCTCGCAATCGTCCAGCACGATCGCCCCCATTCCGATGAGGCAGCGATCGTGGATCGTCGCACCGTGAAGGATCGCGCGATGGCCTACCGTCACCTCCATGCCGATCGTGACAACGGAGCGCCCGCCCGTCGTATGCAGGACGCAACCGTCCTGGATGTTCGTGCGCGCGCCGACTCGGATCGGCCCGACGTCCCCACGGAGGACGGAGCCGTACCAGATCGACGATTCCTCCCCCAAAACGACATCGCCCACCACAACGGCGGTGGGCGCGACGAACGCGGACGCGGAAACGGCCGGGGCCCGTCCGCGGAGAGGGGCGATCAGGGCCGCGATGGGAGGGGGTCTCCGGCTAGAGTTCTTCGGGATTCCACTTCCCGAAGTCCTCGGGGTTCATTTCTTCGAGATAACGACGCAGCTCCTCCGCCTTCTCGTCGGGAGACTTCTCGGCCGGCGACGCCGTTCCGGGTTGGCGGGCCGACTTCTTGAAGACCTCGTCCACGACGAAGATCGGCACCCGCGTACGCAGCGCGACCGCGATCGAGTCGCTCGGCCGAGCGTCGACCGGGACCGCGCCGTTGCCGCCGTCGAGGTAGATGTTGGCGAAGAACGTCGTGTCCTTGAGATCCGTGATCACCACGCGCGACACCTTCCCCTTCAGGGATTCGATGACGTTCACCAGAAGATCGTGGGTGAGGGGGCGCTGGTAGCGCTTCCCGACAAGCTCCATGTGGATCGCCGTCGCCTCGTTCGGACCGATCCAGATGGGGAGCACGCGGCTTCCCTCAATCTCTTGGAGGATGACCACCGGGCTCTTCGATCGCTCGTCGATGGCGAGACCGCCCACGCGAACGGGGATCATGCTCATGGCGCTACTTGGTCCCCTCCGACGGCCCGGCCTTTCCGGAATCGGGCCCCGCGGGGGTGCCGCCGTCTCCCCCGGACCCGTCGTCCTTCAGATCGGGTCCAGGCAATCCCATGTTATCGAGCATCCACTTCGCGGAACCGGCGAGATCCGAGTCGGGATGAAGCCGAAGGAATTCCTCGAATGCCGTGCGGGCCAGGTCGTATTCCCCCATCTCCTCCGCGTAGGTGAATCCGATCATGAACTGCGCCTGCACCGAGACCTTCTCCTTGGGATACCGCTGCACGAGCGCCTTGTAGAGATCGATCCGCTGCAGCGGCGTCACCGCGGCCTGGGCTTCCTTGAAGAAGTCCTCGGGGGTCTTGTCGGGCGTGAGCGCGACGCGGATCGAGTCGTCAAAGATCACCGAGTTCGAGGACTTGAGAAGGGAGTCGGTGAATGCCTTTCCGAAGCTCTCGCGCCGATCCGCCCGGAGGCGCGTCGAGATCCTCGTCTTCGCGGTCTCGAACGGCTGAACCGTCGCCTCCTCGCGAGTCTCGACCCGAATCAGGTGCCAGCCCGTGCCGCCCTTCAACGGCTGGCTCACTTGGTCGATCGGCAGCGAGTAGGCCGCGGCCACGATTGCAGGCGCCTTTCCGACGCCGGGCACGATGTCGCTGTCCTTAGCGACCCAGCCTAGAAGACCGCCGTCCGCCTTCGTTGCCGCGTCGGTCGAGTACTTGGCGCATGTCTGATCCCACAGCGCCCCCTTCTCGAGCGCGCGTCGGACCTCCTGCGCCTTGGCCTGGGTCGGGAGCGCGATGTGACGGACGCGGGCGCGCTCGTGGACCGCGAATTCATCAGGGTGGGCATTGTAATACGCTTCCAGGGTCGAGTCGGGGATCTCGGGGAGCGCCTGGGTTCTCAGCTCGTAGTACCGCTGTTTCAGAAGCTCGCGCGAGTTCAACTGGACCCGGGCCAAATAAGCCGAGTCGCGCTCCACCCCGGTGCGCTTCGCGGCATCGTACATGGCCTCCTGCACCACCATCCGCTCCACCACGTCGTGATACCCGGCGGGCTCACGCAGCTGTCCCTGGATCCCGGCGGGAGCGGTGGCGATCAGCGAGTCGACTTCATGGCGCGTGATCCTCCGCCCGGCCACGATCGCGACGATCGGCCCGAGGGTGTCGGGCGCGCCGGGCTTCCAGACCTTGGCACCTCCGGGAGCTCCCGGCCGCGAAGTGGCTCCCGACCCGGCCGCGGGTTTCGGGCCCCCGGAGCAACCGACGATCAGCAGCGAACCGGAAAGCGAGAGGAGCGTGAGGACTCGGGGTGCGCCGGAGAGCGATCGATGTCGATTTCCTTGGCGGCTGGAAATCATTTCCGCACAACCCACACTTTCACGGGCGCTTCGACGTCCTGGAACAGGTGGACCGGCACTTCGAATACGCCCAGCGCCCTCAACGGCTCGGCGAGCCGGATGCTCTTTCGCTCCACGTCATAGCCCTGCGTCTTCAGGGCTTCCTGAATGTCGGCGACCGTCACCGATCCGTAGAGCTGGTCTTCCTCACCAACCTGGGCGCTGAACTGGAGTGAGACTCCTGCCAGCCGGTCACGGAGCGCTTCCGCTGTCTGGCGCTGCTTCTGCTCCAAGGAGACGCGGGCCCGCTCCCGATCCCGGAATACGGCCTGCGAGTTCCCGGTCGCGGCGATCGCCTTCCTGCGCGGCAGCAAGTAGTTCCGGGCATAGCCGTCCGCGACACGGACCGCGGCGCCGCGTTTGCCCAGCCCCGTAATGTCCTCGAGCAGAATGATCTCCATCGTCCCTCCCTCTCTAGTCTTCGTCGCCGCCGGTCCCGTCGTCGAGCGAGCCCGTCGGGCCCAGCACGGCGCGGCGGCGGAAATCGTACCACGCGTCGAAAAAGCCGATCCCCAAAAACACCACGAGGAGGATCGGCATGAGAACGATCAACACCAAGATGGCTGCCTGAATGATCCCACGAAGCTCGAATGCGATCGACAGGAACCGCCCGACCGCGAATCCCTGCACCGTGTACGCGACGGCGAGCGGGAAGGCGAGGTTCACCCCGGCCTCCACCGCGGGCTTGACGCGCGTCACGATCAGAAGCAGGGCCAGCGCCACGACCCACGCCCCCGCGCGGTGCATCCTCCACGTGGAGAACTCCGCGAACGAGGGGAATCCCTCCTCATCCTGGAAGAGCACGGACGCGAGCCAGCAATTGGTCGCCATCACAATCACCCACTTCAACCCGAAGAGCGACGGAAGAAGCAGGGCCCAGATCTTCCCGGTCTGCTCGAGCGCCTGTTCGAAATCCGCGGCCGAGAGGCCGAGGGCCTGCGATACGCGGTGCTCGCTCTCCAAGCGTCGCAGATCCTCGATCCTCGTCGCGAGAATTCGGCTGAGCTCGTCCAGCCCGCCGAAGAAGAGGTAGGCGGCTCCCACGGCCAGTACGGGTGTCGCGGAGAGCACGAGCGCCGTCGAGGCCCGCATGCCGCGCCGGGCGCAGGAGGCCAGGCACAATCCCGATCCCGCGAGAACGGCGACGAAGAAGATCTGGGAAGGCTCCCTTAGCCCGGCGGAGTAGACCGCGCCGAGGGTGGCCGTCGCGGCCAGCGCCCCGAGGAGCAACCCCACCCGGCGCGCGAGCCAGAGGATCCCGACCGGCAGGAGGCCGTACCCCCAAGGGATCGGCGCCGGCACGTCGCTCGATGCGGCAGCGATCAGGCCCGCGCCAAGCAGCAGCACGCCGACGGATCGGGCGGCCTCCAGGAGGGCGGCCGGCCGACCGGGGTCAGCGGTATTGCTCACTAGTGAACGGGAGGAGCGCCAGAATGCGCGCGCGCTTTACGGCCTCGGTGATCTGGGACTGGTGGCGCGCGCAGGTGCCCGAGATGCGGCGCGGCACGATCTTGCCGCGGTCGGTGATGAACCGCGTGAGCCGCCGGTCGTCCTTGTAGTCAATCCGCTCCACCTTGTCGAAGCAGAGCTTGCAAAACTTGCGTCGAAATGACCTCGCCTCGCCTTCGCGAGCCATCCATACCTCCTACGAATCGATTCCTAGGGAAACCACCAATAGGCGCACCAAGACGTTACTCCGCCGCCGCCGGCGCGGCCGCGGCCGGGCTCTCCGCGCCTTCCTCGGCGGCCTTTGCGGCGGCTGCCGCGGCTGCCAGGGTCTTCCGCGATTCCTTTACCGCCAACACGGTAAGATGCCGGAGCACGCTCTCGTTCAGCCGGAAACGCCGGTCCATCTCGCCGATCAGCTCGGGCGGGCTCTTGTGCTTCACATGCACGTACGTGCCGTCCCGGCGCTTGCGAATCATGTAGGCGAGCTTCCGCTTGCCCCAGCGCTGCACCTCGATCACCTCGCCGCCCGCCTGGGCGATCGGCTGCGTCACGCGTTCCACCTCTTCGTTCACCCGCGCCTCCTCGAGGCCCGGGTCGAAGATCACCGTCGTTTCATACAGTTTCATCGTCTCCTCGCTCTTCCGTGGTATCTCGTCCGAACCGGTTCCAGCGGTTCATCGCCAGCGTCAGACCTTCCGCGGCCGCGTCAAACGCGCACTCGGCCGCCGCTTCAATCACCCGCGACATCCCCGTCCGTTCCTCCGCTGAAAACGACGCGAGCACGTACTCCGCGAGATCCTCCGAGGCCGGCGCCGGACCGACGCCGATGCGAAGTCTCGGAAATTCCTCGGACCCGGTCGCCTCGCGGATCGACTCGAGCCCCTGATGCCCTCCCGCGCCGCCGCGCGCGCGGATGCGAAGCGTCCCGAATGGGAGGTAGACGTCGTCGTAGATCACGAGGATCTCCGGCGCGACCCACCCATCCGAGAGGAGCGCGCGCATCGTCGCGCCGCTCCGATTCATGTACTCCTGCGGCTTGACGAGGAGCACCTTGTGGCGCCCAGCGCGTCCCTCGGCGCGAAGAGAACCCGATTCGCGGCGGAATCCCGAAAACCGGCCCAACCGCTCCGCCAACGCATCCACCGCCAGGAACCCCGCGTTGTGGCGGGTGCCCTCGTACTCCGCGCCCGGGTTCCCGAGGCCGACGACGACCTTGACCTCGTTAACCTTCCTTGCCTCCCTTGCCTTCCTTGCCTCCCTTGTCTCCCTCTGTCTCCTCCTCCGACTCCTCGTCCTTCTTGTCCTTCACCAGCTCGGGCTCGGCGACGACCGCCTCCTCCGCCGGCTTCACCTCTTCGAGAATCGTCGGCGGCACGACCGCCGCGATCGCCCGGGTCAGATCGGTCTTGATCGTGACCCGCTCGGCCTTGAGGTCGCTCACGTGGAGCGAGTCGCCGATGTTGAGGGCGCTCACATCCACTTCGAGCTTGGACGGGATGTCGGTCGGAAGGCACTCGACCTCCACCTCGCGGAGCAGGTGCTCGAGGATTCCGCCGCCGTCCTTCACGCCCGTCGGCGTCCCGAGCAGGACGATCGGAACCTCGACAACGATCCGTTCCGTGAGCGAGATGTGCTGCAGGTCGAGGTGGAGAATGCTCCCCGCGACCGGGTCACGCTGGATTTCGCGGATCAGCGCCTTCCGCTCCGGTGACGCATCTCCGAACCGGAGGTCGACGATCACGTTCGACCCTTCGGCCGTGTGAATGATGTCCTCCAGCTCCTTCAAGCCCACGACGAGGGCAATCGGCTCCTCGCCGCGGCCGTAATAGACCGCCGGGATCCGCCCCGCCATCCGGAGCCTCCTGGCGACGCCCTTGCCGACGTCGCTCCGGCGTTCGGTTTTCAGCGATAACGTGGCCATGTCGCGACTTCCTCCATTGCGCTTCCGCGTCTCAGATGAACAGCGAGCTGAGTGATTCCTCGTCGTGGATGCGGCGAATCGCCTCGCCCAGCAGATCCGCCACCGAAAGAACCCGGATCTTCTCGGGCAGGGTGGCCGGGTCGTGCGGGAGGCTGTCGGTGACAATCAGCTCCTTGACGACCGACCCCGCGATGAGCCGCTTGGCGTCGCCGCAAAGTACGCCGTGCGTCGCGGCGGCGTAGATCTCCAACGCCCCCGCATCTCGAAGGGCGCGCGCCGCTTCGACCAGCGTCGAGCCCGTGCTTACAATGTCGTCGAAGATCACGACGTTCTTCCCTTCCACCTCACCGATCACGTTCATCATCTCCACCGCGTCCGGCCGCGGGCGGCGCTTGTCGACGATGGCAAGGCTGGCGCTGAGCCGCTTCGCGTACGCGCGCGCCATCTTCACGCTCCCGATGTCCGGCGCCACGACCACCATGTTCGGGATCTGGAGGCGCAGGAAGTAATCGACGAAGACCGGCGCCGCGTAGAGATGGTCGAACGGGATGTCGAAGAATCCCTGAATCTGGGCCGAATGCAAATCCATCGTCATGACGCGGTCGGCCCCAGCGGTCGTGATCAGGTTGGCCACCAACTTCGCCGTGATCGGCACGCGGGGCTGGTCCTTGCGATCCTGCCTCTGGAAGCCGAAGTACGGAATGACCGCCGTGACGCGCCGCGCGGAGGCGCGCCGCACCGCGTCGATCATCACGAGAAGCTCCATGAGGTTCGTGGCCGGCGCGAACGTCGGCTGGAAGACGAAGATGTCGGAGCCCCGGATGTTCTCGTTGATCTTGACGCACGTCTCTCCGTCCGCGAACTGATCCACGCTGGCATCGCCGAGGTCGATCTGGAGGTAGTCGCAGATCGCCGCGGCCAGGGGCCGGTTGGCGTTCCCTGAGAAGAGGCGCAAGCGGGTCTCCGCCGAGCGCATCCGCGGGGGTTCGGGCTGCGACTTGGCTGAAGGCGCCGCACGCCGATCCGTAGCCAGCTTCACCGTCATCGCGA
>JBGPMG010000089.1:0-9669 GCA_041486815.1 Candidatus Eiseniibacteriota bacterium
AGCGCTTCCAGGGGATCGTCCGAGGCAAGCCGCTGGGTCTTCTCGCCACGGCGAATCTCGACCGAGGTTCCCTTCGACCGGAATTCAATCGATGGGCGAAACCCGAGGATCGAGTAGCGACCCCAGGTTTCGCCTCCCTCCATGCTCTCCAGAAGGAAGGAAGCGTCCCCGCGGTTCAGCTTCGCGAAGGCGGAGACCGGCGTGTCAAAGTCCGCCAGAATTTCGCGCGTCACCGGGACCAGATTCGAGTCGCGGGCGAGGCGGCGGTAATCTTCCAGGGTGGGGGCGATCATGCGCCCTTCGCCCCGCTGCTCCGAGCCCGCGCAGCGGGCGCGCCGCGTCGCGAGCCGGCAGCCTCGAGAAGCTCCCGCGCCTGCGCCCGCGTCGTCTGCGTCACCCGGTCCCCCGCGAGCAATCGCGCCACCTCAAGCTCCCTCTCCTCTGGGCCCAGCGCCCGGACCGTGGACGCCGTCCTTCCCTTCCGGGTCCTCTTCGAGACTTCGAAATGCCGGCTGCCGTAGGCGGCGATGAGCGGCAGGTGCGTGATGCAAAGGACCTGTCGACGGTCGCCGAGCGCCCGCAGCAGCCGCCCCACTTCCTCTCCCGCGGCGCCGCCGATTCCCTGATCCACCTCGTCAAATACCAAGACTGCCACCTGGTCCCGCTCCGCCATCAGCGATTTGATCGCGAGCATCACCCGCGAGAGCTCTCCTCCGGAGGCGATGCGGCGGAGCGGGCGCTCCGCCTCGCCCGGATTCGGTCGGAACGCGAATTCTAGGGTTGGGATCGCGGCCGGGTCAATCACGGCCCGGGAACGGTCGACCTCGGCGGCGCGGACGCGGAGCGCGGCGCGCGAGAATCCGACGCGGGAGAGTCGGCCCCCCACGTCCTCCTGGAACGCGGGAAACCGGTCGCTTCGATGGGTCATCAAGGCGTCGAGACGGCGCTCGAAGGCCTGGAGCCGCTCATCGTGGTCTCGTTCGGCCCGCTCCAGGTCCCGCCCCGCGGGATCAAACTCCCTCACCTTCGCCTCGAGCGCGTCCCGGAGCGCGAGGAGTCCCGGCAGATCCGTTCGGTGCTTTCGCTTGAGCCGGTGCAGGAGGTCGAGCCTCGCCTCCAACGCTTCGAGATCGAGAGATTCCTCGGAGAGGCCATCCTCCGCCCGCTCGAGGCGCGACTCGAGCTCACCCACCTCATCGAGAATCCGCTGCGCTTCCACCGCCAGCCGAACGGTCTCCGGGTCGAGGACCTCGAGGGCGCGGATCGAGCGCGCGGCGCTCTTGAGCCGCTCCGCGGCCCCGCTTTCCTCGCCGGCAAGCGCGCGTCGGGCCTCGGCGAGGCCTTGAAGCAGCCGATCTCGATGCTTGAGCCGGGCGCGCTCTCCCTTCATCTTCTCTTCCTCTTCGGGTTGAATTGCCGCCGCCTGGAGCTCCTCGTGGTCCTCGCGGATCGTCGCTTCATCCGCCCGGTCGCGCTCCCAGCGTTCCCGCGCCTGGCGCAGGAGCCGGCGCTCCTCGAGGAGGGAGGCGCGCGCTCCTTCGAGCGCGCGGCGCTCACTCAAGAGCCCCGCCCACGCGTCGAAGAAGTCGGCCTGGCGTTCCGGGCTCAAGAGAAGTTGATGCTCATGCTGGCCGTGCAGGTCGACCAGGAGATCTCCCACCGCCTTGAGCAGCGACGCGGGAGACGGTCTTCCGTTCACGAAGGCGCGGCTCTTCCCGTCCGGGAGAATTTCGCGCCGGAGCAGCAGGCGACCCTCTTCCAGGTCGACCCCAAGCGCGAGCAGCGCCTCGACAAGATCGGGGCGTTCCGCCAGCTCGAAGGCGCCGTCGACCGCGCCACGCTCCTCGCCCGCGCGGAGCCACGCCGCGTCGGCTCGCTCGCCGAGCAGAAGTCCGATCGAGCCGAGGATCAGCGATTTCCCGGCGCCGGTCTCGCCGGTGAGAACGTTCAGGCCGGGATCGAACGCAAGCTCCACCGATTCCACCAGCGCGAGCCCCTGGATCGAGAGCGACGAGAGCATGAAATCACCCGCGCCGCGCCCGCGAGCGCGGCAGCTCCGCCCAGGCGAATTTCGAACGAAGCACCTCGTAGAAGGAGCCGCGCTCGAGGACCAGAAGATCGACGTGCGACTTCGCTCGGCGGATCGTTACCTCGTCGCCGGTGGTGAGCATTCGGATCATCTGGCCGTCCACCGTGATCGCCGCGGGGGCGTGGCCCGACCGCACGCGGGCTCGCACCGATTCATCGGCGCCCACGACAAGCGGCCGGAAGGCAAGCGTGTGCGGGCTGATCGGGGTCGTGATGAGCGCTTCCATCGTCGGCCGCACGATCGGCCCACCCGCGGAGAGGGAGTAGGCCGTGGATCCGGTCGGAGTGGCGACGATCAGCCCGTCCGCGACCAGGGTCCCGATCGGCGTGCGACCGATTCCGATATCGATGGCGATGACGCGGGAGCGGTCGCGCGCGTGGATGACGGCGTCGTTCAGTCCGACCGCCCTCCAGACCCGGTTGTTCCGACTCGACCGGACCACGGCCTCCACCATGATCCGGCGCTCCACCTGGAACTCCCCCCGGAAGAGCCGCGTGAGCGCCGGACGGAGCGACTCCACGTTCGTGTCGGTGAGGAAGCCGAGCCCGCCCACATTGATTCCGAAAATTGGAACGCCGGTTAAGCTCGCCTCCCGAGCGGCGTGCAGCATGGCGCCGTCCCCGCCGAGAACCATGAGGACGTCGACGCGCTTCACCAGCGTCGCGAGCGGAAGACCCTTTCCAGCGCCCCGAACGCCGCGGGCGAGGCTTCGGTCCACGGTGGCGCGGCGGCCTTTGGAACGGATCCACGCAAGAATGGACGGGAGATGCGAGCGAACCTCGACCTTGTCCCGGTTCCCGAAGATCCCCACGTGGCGGGGCGGGAGGGTCATGCGTTCGTGACGGCGGGGGCGACGGGTTCCGAGGTCGTTCGGGGTTCGTCGCGAAGCCAGCGCTCCAGCTCCGCGGCGACGGGTTCGGGCGTCAATCCGGCGGCCCTCAGAAGGGAGTCGCGGGTCGCGTGATCAAAGAGACGGTCCGGGACGCCAAAGCAGCGTGTCCTGAGCCCGGGAATCCGATGGCGAGAGTAGAGCTCCAGTACCGCCTCCCCGAACCCGCCTGGAATCGCCCCCTCCTCGAGCGTCGCGACGCGCGGCACCCTGCGCGCCCACTCGATGAGGAGCCGCTCGTCCAGCGGTTTCGCAAATCGGGCATTGATGACCGCGGCGCTCAATCCCCTGCTCCCGAGCAGCTGTGCCGCGCGCTCCGCCGTCGCCACCATGGCGCCGTAGGCAACGAGCAGCACGTCGGTCCCCGGCCGGATCAATTCCCCCTCGCCGATCGGGAGCACCCGGAGCTCCTCGTCGAGCGGGACGCCCCGGCCGCTTCCTCTCGGGTAGCGGACCGCGATCGGCCCTCCGTCGTAGGCCGCCATCGTCGCGAGCATGTGCCGGAGCTCGTTCTCGTCCTTGGGGGCCATGAGCACGAACCCGGGGAGGCAGCGGAGATACGGGATGTCGAAGAGACCGTGGTGGGTCGCGCCGTCCTCACCGACCAGCCCGGCCCGGTCCAGGGCAAATCGAACCGGGAGCCGCTGGACCGCGATGTCGTGGACGATCTGATCATAGGCGCGCTGGAGAAAGGTCGAGTAGATCGTCGCGAACGGCTTGATGCCGGCCGCGGCCAGCCCGCCGGCGAAGCAGGTGGCGTGCTGTTCCGCGATCCCGACGTCGTGGAAGCGGTCCGGAAGCGCGGTCGCGAATTTCGCGAGACCGGTGCCGTCCGCCATGGCGGCGGTGATCGCGACGACCTTCGGATCCTTGGTCGCGATCTGGAGCAGGGTCTGGCCGTACACCTCGGTGTAGGTCGGGGCGGCCGCCTTCTTCGCGCTGGCGCCCGTCAACTTATCGAACGATGCCACCCCGTGGTACTTCCGGGCGTCGTCCTCCGAGAACTTGTACCCCTTCCCCTTTCGGGTGAGCGTATGGAGGAGCACCGGCCCCTTGACGTCCTTGAGCTGGGTCAGGATTTCGAGAAGGTTCGGCAAATCGTGCCCGTCGATCGGTCCGTAATACTTGAAGCCGAGCTCTTCGAAGAGGATGTTGGGGACCATTAGATTTTTCATCCCCTCTTTGATTCGGCTCACGAGCTTTCGCGCCTTCCCCCCCGCCGGTACCTTGCCCAGCAGCTCCCACACGTCGTTCTCGAGCCGCCGATAGGTCGGCGATGAGGAGAGCCGGGTGAGGTAGCGAGCGATCGCGCCGACGTTCGGGGAGATCGACATCGAGTTGTCGTTCAAGACGACGAGGAGATCCGATCCGAGGGCGCCGGCCTGGTTCAGCCCTTCGTAGGCGAGCCCCCCGGTCAACGCCCCGTCTCCCACGACCGCGATCACGGAGTGAGTTCCGTGGGCGAGGTCGCGGGCGCAGGCGAACCCGAGCGCCGCGGAGATCGCCGTCGAAGCGTGCGCGGTTCCGAACGCGTCGTACTCGCTCTCCATGCGTCGCGGGAACCCCGAGAGGCCACCCTCTTGCCGGAGCGTGTCGAACCGGTCGTTTCGGCCGGTCAGAATCTTGTGGCCGTAGGCCTGGTGGCCCACGTCCCAGATGAGGATGTCGCGCGGGGTGTCGTAGATGTAGTGGAGCGCAATCGTGAGCTCCACCGTGCCGAGGCTGGGGGCGAGGTGCCCACCCGTGCTCGAGACGACCTGGATGATGCGGTCCCGGATCTCCTGCGCGAGCTCCGGAAGGGCCTCCCTCGGGAGCTTCTTGAGGTCGGCAGGGCTTGCGATTCCGGCCAGATGGTTCGTGCTCACATGCCTCCCGGAGAACGGTAGATCGCGAACGAGTAGAGAACTCCGATGATCGCTCCCACGAGCACCTCGATCGGCGTATGCCCGAGCAGCTCGCGGAGCCGCTCGTGCGGCTGCCCCTTGAGCTCGATGTGCTCGTGAAGAATCCTGTTGAGAAGCGTGGCCTGGCGGCCCGCAGCCCGTCGGAGTCCCGCGGCGTCGTACATCACGATCAAGCTGAAGAAGAGAACGACGCCGAAGAGCACCGAGCCGACCCCTTCGCGAAGCCCGACGCAGGTGGTCAGCGCGGACACCGAAGCCGCGTGCGAGCTGGGCATTCCGCCCGTCTCCACGAAGCGCCGTATGTTGATTTTCTTCTCTCGCACGAGGAAGGTCAATACCTTGCTCATCTGCACGAAAAAACCACTCGATAGCGCGTGAAAGAGCGGGCTCGAGGCGACGTCGACCGCCACGGTTCCTCCCCCTAGTGCGTTCGGTGAAGCAGGTACTGCGTGAGTGATTCGAACTCGGCCGAGCGACCACCCAACCGGGGCGCCATCCGGGCCGCCTCGCGAAGCAGGCGCGCGGCGTCGCGTTCGGCTCGGGCGACCCCGCCCCGGCCGGGCGCCGTGGCCTTCCCGCGCGCCCGATCGGAGCCCACGCTCTTCCCCATGCGACGCCGTGTCGAGCGCACGTTCAAGAGATCGTCCACGATCTGAAACGCCAGCCCGATCCGGCCGCCGTAGGCGTCGAAAGCGCGGAGCTTCGCGGCCTTCGCCCCGCCGATCTGGGCACCCAGGCGAAGCGAGGCGCGGAGCAGGGCCCCCGTCTTGCGCCGGTGCATCGCGTAGACCCTGCCCAGCGAGATCCGCTTTCCCTCGAGCAGGAGGTCCATCGCCTGGCCCCCGATCATGCCCTCCGCCCCGGTCGCTCGCGTGACCGTCTGGATCAGGTCGCGTGGATCCCCGGCTTCGCCCATCGGCGCCCGCGCGAGCGTCTCGTACGCGAGCGAGAGAAGCGCGTCGCCCGCGAGGATCGCCATGCCTTCGCCGAAGACCCGGTGATTCGTCGGTCGGCCCCGTCTCAAGTCGTCGTCATCCATCCCCGGCAGATCGTCGTGGATGAGGCTGAACGTGTGGATCATCTCCAGGGAAGCCGCCGCCGTGAGCGCCGGTGCGCCCCTGCCGAGCACCGACTCGCAGGCGAGCAGGCAGAGGGCGGGGCGGATGCGTTTGCCGCCCGCGAAGACGCTGTATCGCATCGCCCGATGAAGCCGGCGCGGTTCCCGCCCCGAGGGGGGTAGGAGACGATCGAGCGCGGCGTCGATTCGTGGTCGGACCCTTGCCAGATACCCTTCAAAAGGGGAGCTCGTCGCCACCCTCTCCCTCGTTGCTTTCCCCCTCCATTGGCGCCGCGACAGGCTGACCCGTGGCGTCCCGAGTGAGCTTTTGAATGCGCTGCTCGGCCTGGCTGAGCACCGCGGTGCAGTTGCGGACAAGCGACATCCCCTCCTCGAATGCTTGAATCGACTCTTCCAGAGTCAAGTTCCCCGTCTCGAGGCGTCCGACGATCTCCTGAAGCCGCTCCATCATCGCCTCGAACGTCTTCGTCTCGCCGGCCGACCCGGATGGCGGGGTCGGCGCCCCCTTGCGCGTCATGTCGTCTCCTCCGATGCGAGCGGCCGCACCCGCGCCACGCGGGCGTCCGCTTGCGCATCTTGAAACTGAATTTGAATCGCTTCCTCCGGCCGGAGCGTGAGCCCGCGCTGGACCAGGCGCCGGCCCTCGGCGTCCCAGACAAGTGCGTAACCTCGCTTGAGGACGCCTCGGTAGTCGTACGACCCAAGCAGCTGGCCGCACCCCGCCACCTGCTGACGGAGCCGGCCGATGAGTCCCGCCGAGCTTCGATGAAGCCGGTGCTCGAACGTGGAAACGCGTTCACGCGATTGCTCCAGAACGCGGCCGGGGCTGTAGGCCTGGAGCGCGCCCAAGTGGCCGTCGAGAAGGCGGCGCCTCACGAGCACCCAGTCGGAGAGGCCACGGGACAGGCCGTCGGAGATATCGTCGAGGGCCCGCCGGCTATCTTGAAGCCGTCGCGCGGGGTCGCGAAGGGCATGGTGATTTCGAATGCCGGTTAGCCGCGCGGTCGCTTCGCGAAGCTCCCGGCGCAGACGCTCCCGCGCGTGGATGGAGAGGCTCTCCAGCGCGGCATAGATCTCCTCCCGGGCCGGCGCCACGTGTTGTGCCGCGTGGGTCGGGGTTGCGGCGCGGAAATCGGCGGCTAGGTCGGCGAGCGTCACGTCCACCTCGTGGCCGACCGCCGAAACGACCGGGATCCGAGACCCCGCGATGGCGCGAACCACCAACTCCTCGTTGAACGCCCAGAGGTCTTCCAGCGATCCGCCTCCCCGGCCGGCGATGATCACGTCGACCCGGCCCCACTCGTTGAGGAGCCCGATCGCGGAGGCGATCTCCCTCGCCGCGGCCTCCCCTTGGACCGCGGCTGGCGCTAGGGTGATGCGGACGTACGGGGCGCGTTGACGCAGAATCCGGAGCATGTCGCGCAGCGCGGCCGCGCCCGGCGACGTTACGATCCCAACCCGGGTCGGATAAGTGGGCAGGGGGCGCTTTCGCTCTTCGCGGAAGAGCCCCTCCGCCTCGAGCGTTCGTTTCAGGAGATCGAACCGAGCCTGGAGCGCCCCGTATCCGACCGGAGAGACGCGCTCCGCGAGGAGAGAAATCTCGCCGCGCGGCCCGTAGAAGTCGATCTGACCCTCGACCTGTACCGCGATTCCGTCCGCCAGGGCGTCGTGCGCGCCGCGGACGCGCTTCTTGAAGAGCGCGACCCGGATGCGCGCCTCCGAATCTTTAAGATCAAAGTAGATGTGTCCGCTCTGATGGTGGCGCTTGAATCCCGAGATCTCACCCTGGACGATGACGCTGGGGAACGAGTCCTCCAGCGAGAGCTTGATCGCCTGGGCGATCTCGGAAACGGAGTAGATCCGCGGCTCCCCCTCCCGGGGCGTCAGCCGCGCGACGACGGCGCGTGGGCTCACGAGCGCCCCGCGGCTGCCTCGGCCGCGTCGGCGAGATTCCGGAGGAGCATCGCGACCGTCATCGGACCGACACCTCCGGGAACAGGCGTGATCGCCGATGCGATGGACCGGACTGCTTCGAAATCGACATCGCCTTCGTATCGGGGAGCGCCCGGAGCGGGATTCGCGACGGCATGGATCCCGACATCGATGACAACGGCTCCCGGGCGGACGTGTGAGGCCCCGATCGCGCGCCGCTTTCCTATCGCGACGATGAGAATCTCCGCCTCGCGCGTGATCGAAGGGAGGTCCCGCGTCCCGGAGTGGCAGAGGGTAACCGTGGCGTTCATGCCGGGGCTCCGGTCCGAGAGAAGGATCGAGAGCGGGCGTCCGACGATGCGGCTTCGACCGAGCACGACGGCGCGCTTCCCGCCAAGATCGCCTACCTGCCGGCGCAGGAGCTCGATGATGCCGAGCGGCGTCGCCGGGCGATGGCCCGGGAGTCCTCCCACCCAGCGGCCGACATTCCACGGGTGGAGCCCGTCGAGGTCCTTTTCCGGAGCCACGTCCTCGAGGTGGTGTTCCTCCACAAGCGGGCGCGGAAGTGGGAGCTGGAGAATGACGCCGTGAACGGCCGGATCGGCGCTCAAGGCCTGGAGCCGCGCGCGTACCTCGGCTTCACTGGATTCGGCCGGGAGGCGGAGGACGCTCGCGCGGGCGCCGAGCTCCTCTGCGGCGCGGCACTTGGAGCGAACGTAAGGATTTCCTCCTAGAGGCTCCCCCACCGTGACGATCGCAAGCCCCGGTGTTAGGCCCCTCGACTTCAGACGCTCGAAGCGTCCCCGAACCTCGGCTCGGATTTCCGCGGCCACAGGAGCGCCCGCGAGGAGCACCGCCGTCATCGCGACGCTCACGCCACCGTGGCCCGGGGAGCCTGCTCGAGCGAGAGAGATAATCGCTCGATGTGCCTGCAGCGCCCGGTCGATTCGTCGATGTCGAGATGAACCCCGTTGAGCCGTACGTCCCCCACCGCCGGCTCGAAGCGGGTCGGCAAAAGGGTCAGAAATTTCTGAATCGCGAGCTCCTTCCGCACACCGATGACGGAGTCGAACGGTCCGGTCATCCCGGCGTCGGTGATATATCCCGTGCCTTTTGGAAGGATTCGATCATCCGCCGTCTGTATGTGGGTATGCGTGCCGAGAAGCGCCGATACGCGCCCGTCCAGATACCATCCAAGCGCGATCTTTTCGGCCGTCGCCTCCGCATGGAAATCGACGAGCAGCACGTTCGCTTCCTCGCGAAGGATGGCGACCTCGCGATCCGCCGTTCGGAACGGGCATTCCAGCTCACGCATGAAGACGCGTCCCATCAGATTCAGCACCCCTACCTTGACGCCCGCCCTGGTCGCGAATATCCGCGAGCCCGATCCCGGAACTCCGGGCGGATAGTTGTGCGGCCGGAGGAGGAGCGGCTCTTCGTTGAGAAGAGGGAGCGATTCGCGGCGGTCCCAGATGTGGTTCCCGCTCGTCATGCACTCGACGCCAAGCCCCTTCAGCTCCTCGAGGATGTCCTTCGTGACGCCGAAGCCCGCCGCCGCGTTCTCGACGTTCGCGACCACGAAGTCGATCCCCATGGAGGAGACGATTTCGGGCATGAGATCGCGAACGGCCTTCCGGCCGGGCGATCCATAAATGTCGGCGACAAAGAGGATGTTCATGGCGCCCTACTTGGCGTATTCCATGGCGCGGGTCTCGCGAATGACGACGACCTTGATCTGCCCCGGATACTGAAGCTCCCTCTCGACCCGGCGCGCGAC